>JAYEFG010000001.1:0-13215 GCA_034658595.1 Fidelibacterota bacterium
TTGACCACCGGGACCCATCTTCAAGATTAGAATATGCTCTTGCCCATTTAGAAGCAAGTCCCATTGAAGGAATCAGTGAATTGTGTCAAATTATTCAGGGCCTCAGAGAACACCCCAAACCGCAATCGGCAGAAGAAGTCATCAATTCTATTTTAGAAAAAACAGCATTATTAAGACGCTTTAACCATCACTACGAATTTGACGATCAAGTGGCTCTCATGAATGCTGGACAATTCATTCAAAAAGCACAAGAATTCTCACGACGGAACCCAGGCGAAAACAGCCTTCGAAATTTTAATACATTTATGGAAGCACTCATGGCATCGGGGAAAATATCGGCTTCATTTCCTGAAGAAGGACAACGGTTCAATAGTATTATTGTCCAAACAATTCATGGTGTAAAAGGCGGTGAATTTCCCGTGGTGTTTATCCCTTATAATCGGTCCGCAAGTTTTCCCCTTAATTATAGATCCCAAAAAAAGATTAACCGACCACCGGATGAATGGCTTGACTATTTCAATGATACGGATCTTACGCCAAAGGAACATCAAAAAGAAGAAGAGCGGCGCCTGTTTTATGTGGCCGTCACTCGAGCACAGGAAAAACTTTATCTGTTAGCCCCTAAACGGGCGACCTCACCCTTCATCAAAGAATTACCCCCAGAATTAATGGAGATTACCGAAATGGATGAATCAAATCATACCCCCCAACCCTTCTCTATTTTACGTACCAATTATGAACAGCGCCTCCAAAAAGCACTGAGCCAAAACCAATTTGACCAAATTGAAAATTTGACTCATGCCATTGAGAGAATCCATAGCTTAGAACAGGATTCATCCTTCACATGGGGAGATTCGGAATGGGAAACTGAGTTGCAACAAAACCTGTCTGGACCATTTCAACCATCCGCCCCAGATCAATTATATTTGTCCGCCAGTTCAATTGATACCTATCAATCCTGTCCCATGAAATATCGCTTGGGCCGAATCGATGCCATCCCCGAATCACAAAGTAAACCGCAGCTGGTATTTGGAAATATTATTCACCGGACACTCCAGCGGTTTCATGATGCTGAAGAAGATCATTCCCTTGATCGCCTTCTTCAATTGCTTAATGAGGAGTGGGATAGCAGTGGATTTTTCTATCGTGATCAAGAGAAGGAATTCAAACTCCAGGGGGAGGAGATCCTTAAGCGATATTTTGGTTCATATGAACTGGAACCACCTCAAGTGATTGCACGGGAAAAAAAATTTAATTTCATGATTGACGATATCAAGATCACCGGCGCCATTGACCGAATTGATAAAACAGAATCGGGTAACCATGTGGTGGATTATAAAACCAGCAGCACAACTTCATCGGCAAAATCCAGTATGCAGTTAGCCATTTATTCCATGTATTTAGAACAATCGGAGGATCCAAAATTGGGTGGATTGCCAAGTATGGCCAGCCTTTACTTTTTACGAGAAGATAAAAAACCGATCAAATCTTATTCGTTTGAACCGGAAGAATTATTAGAGAAAGAAGAAAAAATTAAAGAAGTGGCCCAAGGAATCCGTAACCGGGAGTTCCAACCGAATACAGGGCGACATTGCGACTGGTGCGATTATAAGAATTTTATCTGCCCGGCGTGGGAGGAGTAACTAATTAATAATTATGAATTGATTATTATTAATTATTCAAATATTTCTTCAATTGCCCTTCGGTCATGACCACCCGAAATCCTGTATGTTCTAAACTGGTGTCCGGACTGGTTCGCATCCGAGCTGATGGACGATACCCCGCACAATATTGATCATTACATAAAAACGATCCGCCGCGCGTCACTCGCTTGGGTACGGTCGGCTCAACGGGGTCATAACTGGATGGCGGCCCAATTGGATTATTTTCGCGGCCGCCCATCAAATAAGTGTCCGGGCGATACCAATCCGCTACCCACTCCCAGACATTCCCCGCCATATCATAAAGGCCGACCTTATTCGGTTTATAGGCATACACCGGATTGGTCTTTTCAAATCCATCCGAACGGGAATTATTGACAGGAAACACACCTTGCCAGATATTCATTTCCCTTTGATTCGTCACTTCTCCCTTTTTGGCGGCGTATTCCCATTGGGCTTCTGTGGGTAAACTCATCCCTGCCCATTCGGCAAATGTCAAGGCATCAAACCAAGACATCTGCACAACTGGATGATTATTCAATTCCTTAATGGATGATGCGTCACCATAAGGATGACGCCAATCTGAATTTGTCGACCATTTCCACCATTTTACAACCGAATTGTGATTAGCCGGTGAGGGATGGTTAATAAAGGTTAATGATCCCGGAACCAACATTTCTTTCGGCGGTGGTGGCGTACCGGGGGGCACTTGTGCCATGATTTCCTCTAGTGAGGGGGCCATTTCTGCCGTAGTCACATAATTTGTTTTATTCACAAAGGCAGAAAATTGTTTGTTGGTTATGGGTGTTTCTGACATCCAGAACCCATCTATTTTAACTTTATGGACTGGTTGTTCATCTTGTCTTGCCATGGGGTCTGTGCTGCCCATATTGAATGTTCCACTGGATATCCATACCATAACTATCTCCGTATTTCCGAGGGGAATCGATACGCGTTTTTGGCCTGGATCAGAACTACATCCTGCAAGACAAAGGATTAGAATCATTTTTTTCATCATAATACTTGGATCAATCTAATGCGAAACCTGAATTGGGTGAAATGGATAGACCAAATTTTTCTGTTTCATTTATATCATCACATTTAAATTGGTGTTCTTTGATTCCACAATGAGGAGGTAATTGTGAAAAAATTTGTCCTGTGTTTAGTATTACTTGGATTCGTTTTTGCCGAATCCATTAGTGATAAAACCAAATCCATGCAAAAGATGGATGGCTATTTTAACCTGTATTGGGACAACAATTCGGGAAAACTCTGGCTTGAAATATCCGACTTTAACCAGGAATTCCTCTATGTGAATTCTCTCACTGCAGGGATGGGTTCCAATGATGTGGGCTTAGATCGCGGCCAGTTAGGGAATGAGCGGATTGTTTACTTTCATCGTGTCGGCCCAAAAGTGCTATTAATCCAACCAAACTATCATTATCGCGCAAATACTGATGATCCAAAAGAAAAACAATCCGTAGCAGACGGATTTGCCAAATCCACGTTATGGGGATTTAAGGTTGAAGCAGAAGAAAAAGGAAGCGTTTTAGTAGATGCCACCGACTTTTTCCTCGATGATGTCCATGGAATTGTATCCCGCTTAAACAATCGAAAAATGGGTAATTATAAAGTGGATAAAAGCCGCTCGGCTATTCACCTTCCGGACACCAAAAATTTCCCCAGGAATACGGAGGTGGAAGCACTGATGACCTATACAGGGTCCAATCCCGGGCGATATGTCCGCCAGGTTACACCTACACCGAACGCCATAACTGTCCGCCTCCACCATTCTTTTGTGACACTACCGGACGACAATTATACTCCCAGGAAGCACGACCCGCGGGCCGGATACTTCCCCATGTCATTCCAGGATTATGCAATGCCGTTGGATGAATCTATTTATATTCGTTATATCACCCGCCATCGGTTGGAAAAGAAGAATCCCCGTGCCAGACGCAGCGAAGTAAAAGAACCCATTATTTATTATATTGATCCCGGTGTGCCGGAACCGGTTAAAACAGCCATGCTGGAAAGTGGCCGATGGTGGAATCAAGCCTTTAATGCAGCCGGGTTTAACAATGCCTTTCAAGTGAAAGTACTTCCTGATGGCGCCCACCCTCTGGATGTGCGCTATAACATGATTCACTGGGTTCATCGCGCCACCCGTGGTTGGTCCTATGGCAGCGCTGTAGTTGACCCGCGTACCGGGGAAATCATAAAAGGGAATGTGTCTTTAGGATCACTTCGATTAAGGCAAGATTATCTCATTGCAACGGGATTACTGGCACCCTACGATGATGGGGTTGAAGTCCCGGGTTATATGCGTGAATTGGCTTTGGCTCGGGTTCGCCAATTGGTGGCCCATGAGATTGGTCACACAATCGGTTTGGCCCATAATTATATCGCTAGTACGGCAGGGCGTGCTTCTGTCATGGACTACCCCCACCCCACGGTGACGTTAGATAAAAAAGGAAATGTTGAATGGCGAGATGCCTACGATGTTGGTATTGGTGAATGGGACAAAATTACCGTCGCCTACGGCTATCAGGATTTCCCAAAAGGAAGCAACGAAAAGGAAGCATTAGAAGAAATCATTCAAGATGGTATCCGTCGCGGTTACACATTTATTACAGATCAGGATGCAAGGCCACTCGGTTCTGCCCATCCCACGGCTCATCTGTGGGATAATGGTAAAGACCCTGTATCAGAATTAAAAAACCTCATGGCCGTACGAAAAACAGCCTTAAACAATTTTGGCGAGAACAATATTCGCATGGGTCAGCCATACAGCGATATTGAAGATGTTCTGGTACCCATCTATTTCCTCCACCGATATCAAATTCAAGGTGCGGCAAAAGTAGTTGGCGGATTGAATTTCACTTATGCCCTTAGAGGTGACGGCCAATTGGTAACAGAATTCCTCGATCCAAAATTCCAAATGGAGGCCTTGGATGGGCTCATCGGTACACTCCAACCGGATGCATTAACTTTAAGAGAGGAACTTCTTCAACTTATTCCACCCCGTGCTTCTGGACGAGGCCGAACCCGTGAATCTTTTAATTCCAGAACCAGTGTTACATTTGATGGCGTCAGCCTTGCGGAAACTGCCGCCAACCTGACTTGTCGAATGATCTTTCATCCTGCCCGGGCAACACGTTTGGTTGAATACAACGCTCGAAATACCAAACAACCGGGATTGGAAAAAGTTTTAAACGAAATAATTAAAGAAACAATATTACAATCGGCCCCTACCGGCCTTGGGGGAGAAATAAAACGCAATGTTGATTTTATCATCCTCGATCATCTCATGAGTTTGACTATAAATAAAAATGCATCCCCCGCTGCCCAATCGATCGCCATGGCGCAAGTGAATTCATTATCACTTAAATTGTTCCGTAACCGTGGAAAATCATCCCGAGATAAAGCCCATTTTAGTATGCTACAACATCGAATCAAAACCTTCCTGGATGAACCGGAAAAATTTGAACCCATAAAAGTACCAAATGCACCGCCAGGATCGCCAATCGGCACCGAATTCGGATGTACATTTGAAAATCCATTCAACAATAATTCTAAATAAAAGGAAGTTAAAATGAAACGCAATATCCTATTTATCCTAGTCCTGATATCCGCCATCCTTTCTGCCGATGGACTGGATATGAAAAAATTCAAAGGAATGAAAGCTCGGAGCATTGGTCCCGGCGGTATGAGTGGTCGAGTAACAGCCATTGATGTTGTCCTTTCCAATACGGATGTCATTTATGTCGGTACCGCCTCAGGCGGCCTTTGGAAATCCGAAAGCGGCGGCATCAAATGGGAACCCATTTTTGATGATCAAAAAGCTGCTTCCATCGGGGACGTAACGGTTGATCCCACCAATCCAGACGTGATCTGGGTGGGAACGGGCGAAGGCAACCCACGGAACAGTCAATCGGCTGGTTTTGGTGTGTATAAAAGTATTGATGGCGGTAAATCTTGGGATTTCAAAGGGTTGGGTGAAACGAGGAATATTCACCGAGTTTTGATCAATCCCCATAATCCTGATGAAGTGTATGTGGGAGCCCAGGGACCTGCTTGGGGAGAAAGTGAACATCGCGGTGTTTATAAAACATCCGACGGCGGAGAATCATGGGATAAAGTGCTTTTCGTGAATGACAGCACAGGAATCGGGGAATTAGTGATGGACCCGCGCAATCCGGATAAACTGATTGTCAATATGTGGCAGTTTCGGCGCTGGCCCTGGTTCTTTAAATCGGGAGGTAAAGGATCAGGAATGCACATCACCTTTGATGGGGGTAAAACCTGGAAGAAACGGACCGATAAAGACGGCCTTCCGAAAGGGGACCTCGGGCGGATGGGTATTGCCATTGCACCCAGCAATCCGAAACTTATTTATGCGCTGATTGAATCAAAAAAGAATGCCCTTTACAAATCAGAAGACGGCGGATTTAAGTGGAAAAAAGTATCCGATAAAAATATTGGCGGCCGCCCTTTTTACTATGCAGAAATCTATGTAGATCCGGTGAATGAAAATAGAATCTATAATCTCCATACCTATGTGACTGTTTCCAATGATGGGGGCAAAACGTTTGGTTCCCTCATGACCGCATACGGTACAAGTGGTGTGCACCCTGATCACCATGCTTTTTGGGGCCATCCCACCAATCCAAATTTTATTATTGAGGGTAATGATGGCGGTTTGAATATTTCTTTAGATCGTGGAAAGACCTGGCGCTTTGTTGAGAACCTCCCTGTAGCACAATTCTATCATATCAATTATGATATGGATTGGCCCTATAACGTCTATGGCGGTATGCAGGATAACGGTTCATGGCGCGGCCCGGCTTATATCTGGCGCTCTGGCGGTATCCGAAATTCATATTGGGATGAGTTGGCGTTTGGCGATGGATTTGATGTTGTTCCTCACCCGGGAAATTCCCGTTTTGGATATGCAATGAGTCAACAAGGATATGTGGCACGGTATGATTTGGTGACGGGCCATCAGCAATTAATTCGCCCTGTTCATCCCGACGGTGAATATCTCCGTTTTAACTGGAATGCGGCTATTGCCCAAGATCCATTCGACGAAGATGCAATATACTTTGGCAGTCAGTATGTCCATTACAGCACCGATCGCGGCAATAACTGGAAAATTATTTCACCCGATTTAACCACGAATGATCCGGAAAAGCAAAAACAGCATAAAAGTGGTGGTTTAACCTTTGATGCTACAGGAGCGGAAAATTTTACAACCATCCTGGCCATTACACCCAGTCCATTGGAGCGCAATGTAATCTGGGTAGGTACGGATGATGGAAACGTTCAACTCACCACTGATCGCGGTAAAACTTGGAATAATGTTGCTAAGAAAATCCATGGTGCTCCTGAAGGCAGTTGGGTACCCCAAATTACAGCATCATCTTATGATCCAGCCGAGGCGGTAGTCGTCATTAACAATTATCGACGGAATGACTGGAAGCCTTACATTTTCCGTACGACTAATTATGGGAAGTCTTGGAAAGCGATTGCCGATGAGGATGACGTCTGGGGTTACGCCCTTAGTTTTGTCCAGGATCCAGTCGAACCGAAGCTGCAGTTCATTGGAACTGAATTCGGGCTTTATGTAACCCTTGATGGATCCAAATCCTGGACAAAATGGACCAGTGGGTATCCCACGGTTTCCACCATGGACCTGAAGATACACCCAAGAGAACATGATCTTGTGATCGGTACATTCGGCCGGGCGGCTTACATACTGGATGATATTCAACCCCTACGGGAAATGGCTTCCTCCAAAATAGATCTCATGAAAAAACGACTCCACTTTTTTGAACCGCCAACGGCTGTCCTTTCCATTAATCGTCAAGCGTCGGGTACACGATTTGAAGCCAACGCTATATTTGCAGGGAAAAACCGTGGTCGTGGCGCCATGCTGACTCTTGTATTTAATCCAGATAATAAAAAGAAAGAAAAACCAAAAAAAGATAAAGGGGATAAAAAAGGGAAACCAGGGAGCAAAAAAGAAAAGATAACCATGGAAGTTCTTGATGAAGACGGAAATGTAATACGGACGGTGAAACACAATGTGGAGGCGGGCATAAACCGCGTTTATTGGGGATTACGGCGCAAAGGTGTGCGGTCACCCAATGCTCCCAAACCAAAACCGGATGCCAAGGAACCGGGAGGGCCTTCAATTCTTCCCGGTGAATATACAATTCGCTTATCCCATGGGAAGGATACCACTTCTCATGTTGTGAATGTAATCACCGATCCCCGGGTTGGAATCAATGTCCGCAACCTGGAAAAACTCCAACCCTACTATGAACGGCAAATGGAGATTATCTCCAAGGTGACAGAAGCCATGGATAGAATCCGGGATTCAAAAGCAGCAATTACTTCAATAAATAAAATGCTGGATGCCAAAAAGAATAAATCCCATAAAACACTCCAGAAAAAGGGTAAAGCGATGACGGACAGTCTGAAAGCCCTTGAAGAATTAATCGTAAATAAAAAAGGGTTGCAGGGAATTGTGCGCAGCCCCAATATTTTAAGTGCAACCATTGGTGCTGTAAATCGCTATTTAAGAAGCAACCTAACGGGACCCAATGAGAGTCATGAATATTTGATCACAAAATCAGAGGTTGAAACGGATAAGGTATTAGGACAGGTAAACAGGTTTTTCAAAGAAGAATGGGCCGTATATCAATCCGCAGTGGAGGATGCGAATCTTTCCCTGTTTAAGGAGTATAAACCGATCAAACTAAATTAGAGGAATTGAGGGAATAATGATTGATAGAAGAAAATTCATCAAAACAATGTCAATGCTGGGGCTCAGTATACCGGCTATGGCAAAATCAATTACCAGGAAATCAGGACCGAGTTCTGCTGTAAAAAATAATCCAATCATCCTGTGCAGCCGTGGTGAAAAGTGGGGCAAAAAAGTTCTCAAACCGGGATGGGATATTTTAAGAAAAGATGGACAATTGTTGGACGCAGTTGAGCAATCGGCAAATATCACCGAATTAGATCCGGAAGATGGGTCTGTTGGGTTTGGGGGACTGCCAAATGAAAATGGCGTCGTACAATTGGATGCTTCCATCATGTATGGACCGACCCATAACTGTGGATCGGTAGCGGCAATAGAAGGGATTAAAACACCCAGTTCCGTCGCGCGCCTGGTCATGGAACGAACCGATCATATCCATATCGTAGGTAAGGGCGCCCAGAATTTTGCCAGAGCACATGGTTTTAAAGTTGAAAATCTTTTAACGGAACGGTCAAGAAAAATATGGCTGCGATGGAAAGAAAATTTATCGGATAAAGATGATTGGTTTCCCCCTGCTGAAGGTAATTACGATTCAGATCGATCCACCGGAACCATTAATGTTTTAGCGATAGACAGTGCTGGTGATATTGCAGGTATTACCACAACCAGCGGACTGGCCTGGAAAATTCCCGGCAGGATTGGTGATTCTCCTATTATTGGTGCAGGTTTATACCTTGATAATGAGGTTGGAGCGGCTGGAGCCACAGGTCGTGGAGAAGAAATTCTTCGTACCTGCGGTTCTTTTTATGTTGTTGAACAAATGCGTGCAGGTAATTCCCCCCAGGAAGCCTGTGAAGCCTTGTGCGAACGAATTATTTACATCAACGGCGGCAGAGACAAAGTCAATTTTAATGACAAAATTGTTGCTGTAAATAAAAATGGTGAAGTGGGGTGTGCATCAATACTGGGGAGCAAAGGAGGAGAAGCAAAACTTGCATATTGGTCTAATAAAGGATTTAGAGTCTTAAAAGGGACCTACATCATCGAAAATTAATTTCCTGTCACAGTCCATTCCAGAATGCCATTGAACTTGGTCCCCTGTATCACCGCTTTCTTTGGTTTTGTTGTGGATGAACCATCCACACTGGTTGAATTGCCTGTAACCATATATTGATAGATCGTGCTGCCATTAGCATCTTCTAGGCGAACGATGGTTGTATCACTACTTTTGAAATCAGTAACAATCAATGTGGATGCCACCGATTTCCCCTCCTGCAAATTGAATGAGAGATCAATGGTTTCATCCAATGTATAATTATCACCGCGTATACTGAACGAAAATGCAGATGGCGTATTGATTACAACAGGAAGATTCTCCACCAATCCATGATCCGGGTCAGGTGGCCCCACACAGGAAGGCAAGATAAAAGATAAAAGGATAAAAGATAAAAATTTCTTCATTCGTCTAATTCCTTGGGTTGCTTTCCCTGTCCGAGTTGAAGGTCGTCAATTTTATCCATGGGTTTTTCTAAACCCCGACGCCGCGTCCCTGCAAGTTCCTCGTAATGATTAGAAACCGTCCCCAGCGTTTTTCCCAATGCATCCAGTTTTTCAATGAATTTTTCCCATTGCTCCTTGAACGTTACCACCAGTTTCTGCATTTCCCCTGCCCGTTGCTCCATATGAAAATTTGATACTGCTTGACGGATGAGGGACAAAATTGCATATAATGTGACCGGAGAACACAAGAGTATTTTTTTACCCAAGGAAAAATCGATGAGTTCGTGATCTTCTTGGTTTAAAAATGAATAAATACTTTCATTTGGAATAAACATCAAAACATAATCCACCGTACCGGCGTTTGGATCAATGTATGAACGTTTTGAAATTGCTTTTACATGATCGCGAACATCTTTCAAAAATGCTTTCTTTTCATTCTCCTGTTCAGTTTCATTATCCGAAGCCAAATAATTCTCATAATGACTCAAGGGAAATTTCACATCCATATTAACATGTTTTCCATCGGGAAGGTTAAACTTGAAATCGGGACGATCCGATCCTTCCTGACTCTGTTTCTCGTAATTAATCCCTTCCGTCAATCCGATGAACGCCAGAATATCTTCTACCATACGTTCGCCCCATTGTCCCCGGGCTTGGGAACTGGATAGAATCTGCCGTAATTGTGTGGTAGTATCAGAAAGTTCAGAGATGCCCTTTTTGGATTCCACCATTTGCCCCGTTAGTTCGGTTGTTTGCTTGTTCAATCCTTCAAGTTGCTTTTTCATGCTTTCGAGGCTGGAATCAATCAGCTTTTTCTTTTCGTCCATTTGGGAATCGGAGGATTTCAGAAGTTCGCCAAACTTATTTTCCGCTAGTTTTAGGAATGTTTCCAAATTTTGGTCTAATGCCTGCTTGGACAAGTTTCCAAATTCTGCTGTTAACTGATCCCGGCTGGACTGGGCGGCGTCAATCTCCTTTTGGCGCAGAAACCAAATGATTCCCGCACCGGCGGCGAATCCTACTAAAAACAGAATGATACCCGTTGTGACACTCATGAGGCTTCTATATTCCCTTTTAATCCCAATACTTCAGCTTTTTCTTTCAATGCATCAATCATAAACTGGATATGTTCAGTCATATCTACACCCAGTTCTTCTATACTTTGAAAGATATCTTCCCTCAGCACAGATTTGGCAAATGATTTTTGTTTCAATTTCTTTTTCACAGATTTGGGCTTTACTTCAAAAATGGACTTGGAGGGACGTACATAAGTTACAGCGAAAATGAACCCGGTCAATTCATCTACGGCGAAAAGCGCTTTAGCCATGTCCGTGTCCCTGGGGACGCCCGTGTAAGTGGCATGCCCCATGATAGCGCGGGTGATGGATTCAGGGTACCCTTTTTTTTGCAGGATTTCATTCCCGCGAAAGGGATGATCTTCCAATGATGGATACATCTCATAGTCAAAATCGTGTAATAGGCCCGCCATTCCCCATTCATCAGGATCACCATCGTATTGTTCCGCCATTTTTCGCATGGCCTGTTCCACACCCAATGCGTGCCGTCGCAAACTATCGGTTTTGGTGTATTCGTGAAGCAGTTCAAGCGCTTCCTCTCTGGATGGAAAACCGGCCATTAGATACCCAATAAATCTACAACCAGGCGAATCACCTCTCCCGTGGCCGTACCTTTATTTTGGTAAGGCAGATCCTTATCTCCCCAAGCCGTGCCTGCTATATCAAAGTGGCACCAGGGAATATCTTCGCCTACAAATGCTTCCAGGAATGCGCCGCCGGCAATGGAGCCTGCCTGCCTGGGGGCACCCACATTTTTCACATCGGCTATCTTGGATTTCACCTGTTCTAAATATTCATCCCAAAGGGGGAATTCCCACACTTTTTCTGCAGTGGTTTTTGAAGATGATTTGATGGCATCCACCAGCGCTTCATCTGTGCCCATGATGCCCGTGGCTACATGACCCAGGGCCACCACAACGGCGCCGGTGAGGGTGGCAAAATCAATAATATATTCCGGATCGTAATGTTTGGATGAATAAGATAATGCATCTGCCAAAATCAAGCGTCCTTCTGCATCGGTATTTAGCACTTCGATGGTTTTTCCATTATAGGCGGTAAGCACATCCCCGGGACGGTAGGCTTTATCGCCACTCATATTTTCTGTGGATGGTATGATGCCCACAACATTCATTTTGGGTTTCAATTCCGCTACCGCTTTCATCACACCCAGGACCACGCCGGAACCACACATGTCATATTTCATTTCATCCATCTTGGCCGCTGGTTTGATGGATATACCGCCGCTGTCAAATGTGAGTCCCTTCCCCACCAATACTTTGGGCTTTTGTTTTTTGGGACCGCCCATGTATTCCATAATGATGAATTTCGGTGGTACTTCCGTCCCGGAAGCCACGCCGGCCAAAGCACCCATGCCCATTTTGGTGAATTTTTCCCGGTCAAATATGGTTACTTTCATGCCGCCGGATTTTCCGATTGCCTTCGCGTTCTCCGCCAAATGGTTCGGCGTGGCCACATTCCCCGGACGGTTTTCAACATCCCTGGCAAGACACACACCATTGGCAATGATGCCCCCTTTTGCCACAGCTTGTTTATTCCCACCAACTATCGTGGCATCCTTCATTTCAAATGGATCTTCATCGGTGGTTTTAAATTCATTGAACTGGTAACTGCCCAGCACAAGGCCCTCAGCAACTGCCTGAGACATGTAATCATCTTTGGCATCTACGGGCACGAGGAAAGAAACTGAATTTATTTTATTCGCATTACAGGCTTTGGATACACCGCCGCCGGCTTTGCGCAAAATTTCTGCATTGAGCTCCCCCCGTTTACCCAGACCAAATACAAAAGCAATGGTTCCTTTTTTCCCCACAACTGTTTTGACCTCCCCCACTTTACCTTTGATGAGTTTGGCGGCCAAAGCGTTAGTGAGCCCACGCCCCAATTCACGGTTCACGCCTTGAAATTGTCGGGAAAGTTTCAGATCATCATAAATACCCACCGCAACCGCATGGGACTTTATTTTCTGCCAATAGCCTGAACTGCGCTTTATTTTTGAAAGATGTGCCATCTTTATCCTCGAATTTTGAATGAATTAAATATTATCTAAGCATAAAATTAGTATTTTCATGACCATTATCAAATATGGGAATAGATAAAAAGATCATTAAATATAATGTTGCTCGAGAATCCATCTTGAGCATAATCCACGACTAAGGATAACCGTGGCACTAATTATCTAAAGGGCTTT
>JAYEFG010000001.1:13225-13852 GCA_034658595.1 Fidelibacterota bacterium
ATTAGGGATGATCGTGGCACTTTAAGCATCCAAAGGGCTTTTAACTGCTAAAGGTCCTTTTTGCATAACATGCGTATAAATCATTGTGGTACGAACATCTTTATGCCCCAATAATTCCTGGACGGAGCGAATATCATACCCATTCTCAAGCAAATGCGTGGCAAAGGAATGGCGAAATGTATGGCATCCTGCCTGTTTATGAATCTCCAATATCTTTATTGATTACATGCTTATATAAAAAAGAACCGCATTTCTCGCCAGGTTTTGTGTGGAAGCTGACACTTTCTTTTCTTTGGCTAAATAGGTCAAATATGCATTGAGCGCATCCCCGTCCAGTTTATCAGGATGTTTTTTGTTGTGGAATAAAAAATAGTGCTTTATCCAATATTTATTTTTTTTCTTTGTCCGATAGCTGTAATTCCTTAAGCGGATTTTATCACTAACTTGAGTTAATAATTTTGACATGGATTTTTAATGAATTAATTCCTAATATTTCTATAGAATTCAAAGCATAGCTGAATAAATGCAAATACAGTATAACACGCTAATTTCGAACACTATATTGCAAATTTGCTGTATAGTTAGTAGTTGGGTAGCCTTTTGAGATAATGTTAAAAGAGACACATA
>JAYEFG010000002.1:0-13750 GCA_034658595.1 Fidelibacterota bacterium
GCATCTATGATAGGACCGATTTTTTCGGGCAATTCAATCCGGGTGGAATCCTGTGCGGATAAAAACCACAAGAATCCAGCAATGATAAAAGATTTAACGTACCACATCGATATCAAGAATAATCAGCTCGCTATCAGTGAGGATGTTGAAGAACCCCTCATCAATCATTACATCCTGGATCGGGACACCGTTTTTCATAAGGGCGAATGGGGTTTCTCCCAGAATTTGAGCGTCACCCTTTTGATTCAGTATGAGCCAGGATTTCTTTATGGGTAGTATAAATTCAGGATCTTCAATCTCAATTCGAAACCGCCGTTCCAATTTACCTGAACGGGTAAAAAGATGGACTTCACTGACACAATCCAATAAAAGGGCTAATCGGTCATTTCGTCCAAAACGCATGGCTGAAACACAATTTTCTGTTCCGGATAATGTATTCAGATCCATAAATCGATCTAATCCAATTGAATGTACATCTACTCTGTAAATTTCATTTTTTTCAGGTGAATAAACATAGATCCATCCACGACTGTTTATGCCCATTACAGTTGGAAATAAGCCACCATCCTCATTTGACACTGGAATGGATTGAATAAAATTTAATTGGGGGTCGAATCGGCTGATCCTGTTCTCGGATCGACCCAGAATGAAGATATCCAAATGGTGAGAGGCCATATCTACTGGATCAAACAATCCTGCATCACCGACACCGTAGCCGCCCTCAACATGGACCGAATCGTCTATCCACCGACCTAAGCGGCGCCGTTCCGAGTCCATGAAAACCAATCCATTGGGAATTTTAACAAAACAATCCGGCTTGAATTCAGGCTTAATGACATTTTTAGTGAGATCAATTCGCCCGACCTCAATGACGTTTTGGGGCAGGACAGCCCCAATAAAAATCAGGAAAAGAAAGAAAAAGATCGGTCTTTTAAACAGACGGCTTTTCCTGGGGTTGCTTTACTGGATGGGTCAAGAACCATGAGCCAATGGCAATCATGACCAAAGAAATAAATTGGGCACCGCTGAAACTGAATAAATATTTGGGATTCACACGAAGGAATTCCATCAAAAACCGTTCTGCACCGGCTAATACCAAATAGGTAAAGAATAAGCTTCCAACTACAGTAACTGAAGTCCGTTTTTGGTAGAGATAGTAAAAGATTCCAAAACCCAAGAGCGATTCATAAATCGGCGTTGGATGAACGTTTAACACACCGGGATCAAATCCTTCCAGGTTTACCCAGGGATAGTAAGTCTGGAATATGGCATAAGTGGACGGGGGCAATCCTTCCGGGAAAGCAATCCCCCAGGGTAAATGGGTGGGCAGGCCATAATCATCACCTACCAACAGACATCCAATACGACCCACAGCATATCCAAGAATTAACAATGGTGCCACAATATCGGCAAACTTGATCCAAGTGAGATCATTTTTTTTGATTATATAGGTAACGGCCAGGGTTCCCCCCATCAATCCCCCGAGGAAAACCAACCCCGCCCCGCTGAATATCATTCCCATGGGATCCGCTTTTACACGGTCAAAATTCTCGATCAAATAATATATCTTTGAGCCAATAATTCCGCCTAAAGCGGCAGCAAATACTATATCACCGGCTAATTTGGCGTCATAACCCAGGCGCTTGAGGTCTTTATTAAGAAAAAAGTAGCAGGCATAAAACGCTATCATGAGCATAAATCCGTATGAATTGATCACCGGATGAAATTCGAAACCAAATATACTGATTTCACCAAAATCAAAGATGACAGGCCACATTTAGAGTTGTCCTCCGCAATTTGCACAAAATTTATGATTGGCCTGAACGGGGGTACCACAATGGGTGCAAAATTTTCCCTTACCACCTGCAGGCGATTTTAAGGATTCACTTTTCATTTCAATCTTTCGCTGGGAATAGAACATTCCCCCGATCACAGTTGCCACAATTCCCAGGACCAACAGGGGCTGCCACAGGGGCAGTTTATGCCGGACGGGAGCGGTATTTGGTGTTTCAGCCCGGGTCGGCGCGCTGGCGGCATCACTGGAAAGCATTGTCTGTAATTCATTGATAGAAATATCTCCACTGGGATTGCGGTAAAAGAATGATATTGTTTTATTTGTATTGGCCCGAAAGTCATGGAGGTGAATTCGTCTGAAATTTAATCCATGTTGATCCTGGAAAGTTTCCGCTTCTTTTTCAGAAAAAGTAAAATTCTCAGCCACAAGTGGTTCCTGGATAATCATATGGGCATCTTCGATATGGTGGTTAATCTCGAGACTGAATGCGCCGGATCGCTCAGTACCCGTTTTCTCAATGGGAAAAAAGATAAACATGCGGAACTTGGATTCAACAACACTGACCTGGATAAATGAACGATTGTTGGTATTGAGTACGGACAGGTGTTTAACCTCAGCCTCAGATGCTGCGGTACCGCTGACAAAAAAGACACTGTCGGTATTAGCCGGAACAGTGATTTCCAGGTTCAGCGGCAGGTTCTCATTTTTTACTTCACCATCGATTTCAGTCATGATACCGTTAAAATAATATTCCGGATAGACCACAACATCGAATGAATTGAATGGTGATGACTGGGACAATAAAGTGCCCATGAAAAACAAAATGGATAAGACTATTTTCATTTTAATAGATTTCCCTCGAAAATGGACGGAGAAATTACAGATTCTCCGGAACAATAATCATGTGGAAGTGGTGAATCTCACTAAAACAAACAGGTCATAGATGGTATGGGTATAGGCCGTCACACCAAACCCCCGGAGTACATAGATGCCACCCAGTAAAATACCGGCAACAAAACGGATAAAAAATAAATCAAATGTAGGAGTTTCCCCGTAAGGGCCTACAAAGTGGAAACCTGAGAAAAGCATTGCCGCAAGAATGACAGCACCTGATTTTTTCCCAGTTTCACCCCATTGGAAAATAAATCCAAGGACAGCGGCCAGGCCCAGGATTAGGATCACACGGAAAACAAACTCTTCATAAATACCGGCACCAACTGCTAATACAATTTGCTGCATCAAACGACCGTCCTTTCCATTCATTAATAAGGTCGGTACCCAGATCATTGTGATTGCCAACACCATAGCCCAACCGATGCTTTCAAACAGCATGGTCAATAAATATTCCCCGCGAATGGCGGAGGACATGAGTTTCTCCTTTTGCCGCAGAAATGCTGCCATAAACCCAATTAAAAAGAAGCCACCGAAACCATATACACCCAGGACACCAAAAACTCCCAAAATTTGACGCATGAGAACATCAGCACCGTTTCGTAAAAGGGGAAGGTCACTGGCTGAAATGGCAAAAACTCCTGCTTCATAAATCAAAAAAAGAGGCAGGGTAAAAATAAAGCTGTAGAGCGGTGTGTGGGTTTCGCGCCAGTAGTTGGAATTTTCCATCGAAAAATAGTGTTATAGTGTTATGGTGTTATAGTGGATTCGCACCATAACACTTTCATGCTTTGACACAATAACACTCCGTCAGTCTGAATCAATTTGCAATACCGCTAACAGGGCCTCCTGGGGAATCTCCACTTTACCTATGGATTTCATGCGCTTTTTTCCTTCCTTCTGCTTTTCCCACAGTTTGCGTTTCCGCGTAATATCGCCACCATAACACTTGGCCGTTACATTCTTCTTGATTGCTTTCACCGTGGACCGGGAAATAACCTTATTCCCCAAAGTAGCCTGGATAGGTACATCAAACATCTGCCGGGGAATGAGTTCTTTTAATTTCGTACAAAGGGCCACCCCGCGGTGATAGGCATTCTCCGAGTGCGTAATGATAGAAAGGGCGTCCACAATCTCATTATTAATGAGGATATCCAGTTTTTTCAGATCCCCTGACACATAGTCATTTAAATGGTAATCCAGGGAGGCGTATCCTTTAGTTATAGATTTTAGTTTATCGTAAAAATCAAAAATGATTTCTCCCAGGGGCAGGTCATAATGGAGCTGTGCCTTATCCGCAGTGAGATAATTGGTATTCTTGTATAGGCCGCGCTTCTTCTGGCAAAGGGTCATGATATTGCCAATGAATTCTTTTGGTGTAATAATTTCTGCTAAAACATGGGGTTCTAAAATGCTCTGGATTTCACCCGATAGAGGCATTTTTGCCGGGGTATCCACTGCAACAATATCACCATTCCGAAGCTCAACTTTATAGCGCACATTGGGCGTTGTTGTTACCAAGGCCAGATCAAATTCCCGCTCCAGTCTTTCCTGAATGATTTCCATGTGCAGCAGCCCTAAAAATCCGCAGCGGAAGCCGAATCCCAATGCTTCACTGGTTTCCGGTTCGTAGAAGAGTGATGCATCGTTTAGTTTCAATTTATCCAGGGCCATACGTAATTGATCATAGTCATCGGCGTCGGAAGGATAAAGTCCGGAAAAGACCATGGGTTTGATCTCCTTAAATCCAGGCAGAGCTTCAGAAGCGGAATTGTCTTTTGTTGTTATTGTATCCCCGGGAAGGATATGGGACACATCCCTGATACTTGCTAAGAGATAACCTACATCGCCGGCGCGCAGTTCCTCAGCCGGCACTTGTTTCAGGACAAAATGCCCCACTTCTGTAATATCATACTGGCGGTCGTGAGCGAAAAATTTTGCTGTAGTTCCCGCTTTCAATACACCATCAAATACACGAACATAAGGAATAGCCCCTTTATAATTATCATGGAGGGAATCAAATACCATGGCGCGTACAGGACCATCGGATCGATCTTCCGGCGGTGGGATACGATCAACAATGGCGTCAAACACACCCTGGATACCCACACCACTCTTAGCACTGGTACAGATGATTTCATCCTCATCGCACCCGATAAGTTCAACCAGCTGCCCCTTCACCTCAGCCACCCTCGCACTGGGTAGATCCACCTTATTGATTAAAGGAATAATAGTAAGATTGTTCTCGATGGCAAGATATGCGTTACTCACGGTTTGGGCTTCCACACCCTGGGCGGCATCTACCAAAAGCAATGCCCCTTCGCAGGCCGCCAGGGAACGGGATACTTCATAGGTAAAATCCACGTGGCCCGGCGTGTCAATTAGATTGAAGATATAGTCCTGTTTATCGCTGTGTTTATAATGCATCTGGATGGGATGACTTTTGATCGTGATCCCCCGTTCCCGCTCCAGGTCCATACTATCCAGCACCTGGGCCTTCATATCCTTTTTGGCTAAGGTGTGAGTTTCTTCTAAAAGCCGATCCGCCAAGGTGGATTTACCATGATCAATATGGGCTATAATACAAAAATTACGTAGGTTAACTGTGGACATGGGGCGAAAATTACCTTACACTACCCTCAAACTGCGATTCAAAAATCAAGTTATTTCAATTCAATTTTTGTAATTTTAGGAACTTTATTAATTAAATTAATTTGAAAACGTATGAATAAATTGCACTTGTTTATTGTATTAGGTCTTCTCGCTTGTGGGGATAAAAAAGAATAAAAATTAAGTCCATTCATTGGTACATAGAAGGTTAATGAAATGTGCGTTTACCAAGTATCAAGCTGCTGCGGTGAAGTTGATGATACTGAATGGCGGGGGTTAAAAAGCAAGGGCCTAACCATCACCCTTGAAATCAATAAAGATGGTACCGGGGTTGAGACCATCACCGGACTCGATCCAAAAGTAACAACGTTTGCCTGGTATGACGTGGGGGAAACTTTTTGTTTCAAAGATGGCTGCTATCCTTACACAATGACCAACGATAAACGGTCATTTCATATCAATATTGTCAGCGACCCTTATTGTATTGATGAAAATTATGAAATAACCGGCCATACGAGTCAAAGAGAATGTGAATTGGCAAGTTCCAGCAATGAATGGATTCCCAAAACATGCCATAAAACAAGTTACAAAAAACAGATTTAGTCACCTGGTTAATTTTTTCTTTACGTTCTGACCGGTTTATATATAAAATCCACTCGGATAAACTATAAAACCAAAGGAGATAACATGAAACGAAGTATATTACTCATTGCACTCCTAGCATTCATGGCTTGCGAGGATAAAAAAGATGATGAAGGCAATCTAACCGGCACTTGGGAACTGTCGAACTTGGGACAGTATGCCAATGCAAACTGTTCCGGCACTTTGGATTATACTGGTTGGGCACTCGCGCAAGCCTTTGGGTTGAAAGGGTCCATGACCTTCAAGTCTGACGGCACAGGCACTTTTACAATAACTATCGGCACAGAAAATCAGGAGGTCCCGATCACCTGGGATGAGAGTAAAACCCAGATTTGTATGATGGGGGTTGAATGCATGACTTATAAATTGGATGGAGATAAATTCACTCTAGAACAGGCGGAAGATGCCTTTTGCGAAGATGATGACGGTGATGAGACCAGTCATGACACACAATCTACTTGTGAAGCTGCCGGAAATACATGGGAAGAAGCATCCTGTTCCTTAATGGAATTCACGAAAAAATAAATATGTTAACAAAAAGCCCTCATCTATCAAATAAGATAAATGAGGGCTTTTTTTAATTTATAAAGGTTTATTCGCTTTAAACCTGTCCGTTGAATTTGACGGATACCAATTTTGATACACCCTTCTGTTCCATGGTAACACCGTATAGATAGTCCGCTGCTTCCATGGTGAGTTTATTGTGAGTGACAACGATAAACTGGGTTTCATCGGCAAATATATTCAACACCCGCTTAAACTTCTGAATGTTCACGTCATCAAGGGGTGCATCCACCTCATCCAAAATACAATAGGGACTGGGTTTATATTGGTAGATAGCAAAAAGCAGAGCTATGGCGGTGAGTGATTTCTCCCCGGCAGACAGCATGCGAAGGCTCTGGTTCTTCTTCCCGGGAGGCTGGGCATGGATTGCAATATCCGCTTCCAATGGATCCGGGTCACCAATGAGGGTCAATGAAGCAGTACCTCCCTCAAAAAACATGTCGAATAATTTGGCGAAATTGAGTTTAATATGGTCGAATGTTTCCTGGAATTTATTCCGCGCTACCTTATCAATTTTTTGAATCGTTTCACGCAAATTATCTTCAGATTCAGTTAAATCATCCCGTTGTTCCATAAGTGTCTGAAGGCGGTCTTGTTCATCCTCATATTCCTGCTGGACAGCCATATTGATGGGACCAATACTTTCAATGCTTCGCTGAATTCTGTCAATACGTAATTCCAAATCATCTGCTTCTTCATCCACCGCTAAATCAGTGGGTACTTCTAATTCATAACGGTTCCTGATTCGTTCGCGAATAATATTGATGCGTTGTTCCATTTCAGCAATTTTCAACTCATTGGTTTTTAACTCTTCCAGCAGTACTTCACGGGACTGTTGCTCCGTCCGAATCTGTTCCTGAATTTTTTCCATGGATTGATAGGTGTCGTTGGCCGTACTCCGTTTTAAATCCAAAATGGATTTGTCTTTTGCCAATTGACCTGTAATCTTCTGGAGTTCTGTCTCCCCATTTAGGATCTGTTTAGACAAGTTGGCCTGCTGATTTAGTAAGTCAGAAATTTCACTGCTTATCGCTGTTTTGCGTTTCTCAAGTTCTTGGATGGTTTCTTCCGCAACGCGCTTTTGAAAATTCAGGTTATCCCGCTTATTTTCAAGATGGAGTAATTCAATCCGTAATCCCTGGACGGCTTGCTGAAATGTGTCCCGTTCAACCTGGACTTTTACCAATGCTTCAGAAGCTTGCGCTGCCACCCATTTGAGTTTTTCAATGACCGCTTCACCTTTGGCCAAACCCGGTTCCAGTCTTTTGGCAGATGATTGGAGATCCTCAATTGTTTTAACAGTTTCTTTCACTTCCATTTGTAGTCCTTTTAAGGATTCCAATGATTGCGATTGTCCAAAATGATTTCTAATAAGGGCTGTTTCAACTTCGTTTAAATCACGGGAGTAAGTTTCCAGTTCTGCTCCCACTGCTTTGGATTTGGCAGATTGATTTTCAATATCACTTCCAAGAGTAGAAAAATCTTTTTTCTGCTGGTTGATGGCGTTTTCCAGCTCAGTAATGGCAAAGTTCAATGAATCAATTTTATTCTGACGCCCCAACAAGCTGCCGTCACCATTTTTAGTGCGGTGTTTTAAAACATAATTTTTACCGGAATAAGCGCCATTCAGGTCAACCACATCCCATCCCTCCAGGTCAAGGTTCTTCAGGGCATCATTTAAATCCTCAACAATAAGAAGATTCCCAACCAATAGATGGGCCAGGGATTGGAATTTTTTATCGGTGCCACAGAGTTCTGCGCCTGTGCCGATAATACCATTTCCTTTTGGCGTTTTGGATTTGCCCCGTTGCAGTTGGCCTAATTCTTTTAAAGGAAGGATAGAAAGATTGCCAATTTTTTGAGATCTCGCTATCGCCAATACGTCTAATGCACTTTTTCGATCTTCAGCCAAAATACATTGAGCCCAGTCACCCAAGGCACTTTGAAAGGCCGCATCAAATTGTTCATCAATTTGGAATATTTCACCCACTGTACCGATGATTCCCGGATAGTCCCCCTGGGAATCCAGTACAGCCCTCACCCCTTCAGGATAGCCCTCTTTTTGCTCAATCAATTCGATATAAAATGCTACTTGGGAACGAAACGATTCCAACCTTGATTTTTCGCTGTGGATTTCCATAGACAGGGCCGATCGTTTTTCCCGGTTCACATTTAGGGATTCACGCGTCAAATTCAATTGTGTCTGAAGATCTGCTGTGGATTTTTCCAGTTTTGACTTTTTGGATTCTAATACTTTTTGTTCTGCACCTTGCTTTTTTTGGATTGATTCAATTTCTTGAATCTTATTTTCCATGCGGGAAAGGGAATTATTTTTTTCTTCTAAAAAAGATAAAGTGCGATCCAACAGGGAATGGTCATCAGCCATTTTGCGTTGGGCGTCCCACCGGTTGACCTGGGCTGTTTCCAATTCTTCCTGGGCTTTTTTGTATTGGCCTTCGACATTTTCAAATTCTGATTTTTTCGTTTTATAAAGTGACAACTGTTTATCCGCCTGTGGGGTTAAGGCAGAAATTTCAGAATCATATTCCGACATTTGACTGGTGAGTTGAACCTTTTTATCTTCGTTAGCATCTTTTTCCCGCTTCAATCGTTGGATGGTCGCTTCGGCGGCCTTATCCTGTTCAGACCAAACAAGTACATTGTTTCGGGCAGCTTCCCGCACTTCTTCCAATTCATTCAATGTTTTATGGAGAGCATGCAATTCCCTCTGCTGATCTCCATATAAGCTTTTTAGCTGATTTAATTCTTTTTCATGGGTGGAGGTATCCGATGCTTTTTCATCCTTGAGATGGTTGAATTCAATTACCCGCTGGCGTAATGGGTTAATATGAGATTCAAATTCATGAACATGGATAAATGCCAGGGACAATTCTTTATCTTTCAATTCTTCAGAAAGTTTTTCATGGCGTTTAAATCGTTTCAATTGAAGATTTAGGGAATGAACTTTCTGTTCTACTTCCTGGACAATATCGCCGACACGTTCCAAATCCTGGCGAATTGCATCAAACTTTCTTAAGGCTGACCGACGCTGATGCTTGTATTTATTGATTCCCGCTGCTTCCTCAAACATTCGTTTTCGATCGTCAGCTGTCTCGGATAAAATCTGCTCAATCATTTTCAGCTCGATCACAGAATAGGCGTCCGAACCCATTCCTGTATCAACGAACAGATCATGAATATCTTTTAACCGGCAAGGGGTACGATTGATAAAATATTCCGATTCGCCGTTACGATAGACGCGCCGGCCGATTTCAATATCGTTGTATTCCAAGGGCAGTTTGCCGCGATTGTTGTGAACTGTGAGGGTTGCTTCGCAAACGGAAAGGGGCTTGAGTCCATCAGCGCCGTTAAAAATAACATCGCCCATTTTCCCTGTACGGAGGACAGAATATTTTTGTTCACCCAAAACCCAGCGGATGGCATCCACGATATTGGTTTTACCGCAGCCATTGGGGCCGACAATAACAGTTACGCCTTCGCCAAATTTTAGCTTTTCCTTCTTGGCAAAGGATTTAAAGCCATGTAGATTGAGTTCAGATATATACATTTTCCGAGGAGAAAGAGGTCGGGGAATCTAATGATTTTCAGAGGGGAAAACTATAAGGATAATCGAAATACCGATCCTAGATTTGAACAGGACGTTAACGTACTGTTCTGACCCTGTGAGGGTTAAATATACACTTATATTCTATCCAGGCGGCCAAGTCATTTGGCGTCCCCCCAGCAAATGCATGTGGATGTGAAAAACGGTTTGTCCACCATGAGCATTGGTATTGAAAACAGTTCGAAAACCTGATTTATCGATCCCTTCATCCCTGGCGATCTTTTGCCCCGCCATGACCATTTCACCCATTAACGCTTTTTCTTCATCCTTCAATACATTTATTGATTCAATATGCTTTTTAGGAATCACCAAAACATGGGTCGGCGCTTTGGGATCAATATCCCCGAAAGCTAAAACCGACTCATCCTCATAAACCCTATTGCAGGGGATATCCCCCGCCACCATTTTGCAAAATAAACAGTCTTCCATCATTAATTTCCCATGAGTTGATTCAGTATAGAAATAGCCATAATCGCAGCCGATTCACTGCGCAAACGCCTGGGACCCAAAATTGCAAATTCCACCTGCGCTTTTTTCATTTGATCCAATTCTTTTTTGGAGAAATCGCCCTCAGGCCCAATTAATAATAACACCTCTTTTTTTTCTTTCCCTAAGGCATCTGCAAGGGATTGTGATCCCATCATGTGACATAGAATTTTATGGTCATTTATATGATTTTTCAGCCAGGTGGACAGATCAATGGTTTCAAATACAATGGGGAAAAAACTTCGCCCAGCTTGTTTGGAGGCATTAATAATGATTCGTTCGGAACGGTATAAATTCAATTTATTTTTAACGCACCTATCAAGTAATAATGGCTGGATGGATTTTACACCCATTTCAGATGCTTTCTCCAAAACCATATCTATTCGATTTCCTTTGACCATGCCGATCACTAAGTGAATCGCAAAATCAGATTCACCATAGTTTTGATATACCTGTTTAATCGTTCCGGTAACAGACCGGCCGTTAATTTCTAATACGGTTCCTTCGTAAGCGGTACCACAGCCATCTAGGAGCCACAAGTCATCTCCGGCTTTTCCACGCAAGGATTTCAGGAAATGCCTGGATTCGTCTTCAGCAAGAGTAAATATGTCCTGATTTATATTATGGGGTTGAAGATGGAAGAAATGTTCTTCCATCAGCGGCGGCTATTACCAATAATCCAGGTAATATTGATGGCTACTCCGTCATAGTTGCTACGGCCGTCAATTTCTTTCCCCATGGGCAGAAATTCAAAACCAATAGAAGGTGAAATAGTACCGCCGCCCCTTTGACGAAAGGCAACTCCAAAAACGATTTGACTTCCATAGTATGTTGAAGTGGATGCTTTTCCCCACCGTTTTTTAAATTTGCGATATTCTTCCTTGCCATCCACGGCTAAAACAGGACCAAGTTTTAAGGCCACGAATGGTGAAAAATTATTCGCTATTTTCCCTTCGAAAGGGAACCATTTTACAGTTCCAAAAACCGGAATCATAAAAAGGGCCTTGTCACCTACATTATAACTCTGGCCGGTATATTGATTATATATGGGTAATTCCGTATCGTTTTTGATATCATAATAGCGCGTTTCAAAGCCAACGGCTAAATCTTGCTTCAATTGCCATTGTCCTGAAAAAACAAGGCCAAAACCCCGCGTTCCCATCATCCCGCCAAGGCTTTTCTGCATTTGGGTTTGACTGAACGAGAACACCATCCCGAAACATAAAACTACAATAATTTTTTTCATACTTCCACCCGCTTGTTATTCCTGATACGATTCAACTCGTCCCAGGTTTCCTGTGTTGAAGCGATTCGATCAACGATGCCATTCCCCAACACAGATGTGTTAAAAATTTCATCCACATCTTCTAATTGTACTTCTGAATACCATATTCCCTGGGGATAGATCACAATCGATGCGCCCATTTCACAGGCATCCAGGCAACCGCTCTTATTGGCGCGGACCTTTCCTTTCAATCCATGCTCATTAATGAGTTGCACGAACCGCAAGCGTATATCTTTCCCACCTTTTCGGGAGCAATCCCCTTTTGCACTGCACTCAGGACGCTCATTAATACAGATAAAGATATGTTTATTGTACTTCATTAAGGTACCAGGATGACTTTACCAATTTGTCGACCATTTTCCAAATGTTCATGTGCCTGCTTGATTTCACTTAAGGGAAAGGATTTATCCACCACCGGTTTGATTTTGCCATCCGCAACCAGAGTTAAACAATCGTCAAATGCAGCCACATCTCCCATAGTAGACCCCATTAATGTCTGCTGCTTAAAAAACAAATGCCTGATATCAATCTCCACTATGGGACCGGTTGTGGCACCGCAGGTCACCAATCGGCCCCCCTTCCCCAGGATGCGGAGGCTTGTTCCCCAAGTGGCTTTACCCACATGTTCAAATACAACATCTGCACCCTGTCCGCTTGTGAATTCTTTCACGGATTTTGCAATATCATCCTTGTAATGATCCAAGACCAAGTCTGCACCGATTGATTTGGCATGTTCACGTTTGGCTTCATTCCCACCCGTTGATATGACTTGGCATCCTTTTGCCTTTGCAATTTGAATTGCCATCGTTCCCACACCTGAACCAGCACCCCAGATAAAAACGATCTCACCAGTTTCAATTTTCGCCCGGCGTACAAGCATACTATAAGCTGTTTGGGATGTGAGTGGGAATGCCGCCGTTTCTTCAAATGATAGATGTGTCGGTTTCAGGCGGACGTTTTTTTCTGGAAGGGAAATGAATTCACAATTTGTTCCATCCCTGGTTTCACCAAGGATACCCAATTCATTACAATAATTTTCCTGTCCGCGTGTGCAAAAGCGGCAGTGGCCGCAATAGGTTAGGGGCTGAATACAAACTTCATCGCCAACCCGAAATTGGGTTACATTTTCACCAACCACACAAATCACACCGGCACCGTCACTCCCTAAGATCATTGGTAATGGCACACCGGGAATGCCGCGCCGAACCCAGAGATCTAAATGGTTCATGGCCGATCCTTTGATCTGGACGACAACCTCACCTTCTTTAGGTTTCGGCTCGGGAACCGATTCGTACCTGAGTACTTCCGGTCCTCCATGCTCGTGGATGCGAGCGGTGTTCATTAGTCCTCAGTTTTGGAAATGAACATTTTATCGATGCTGTATTTTCCCGGTCCCGCAGCTGCGATGGCGGCAAAAATGGAAAAGTAAATCAAGGCGCTCTCCGGGCTTCCCGTGGTAGTAATATGGTGGAATGCTGCAATAAACATGGTACCACATACCAATATTGCGGCCGGTTGTGTAAAGAGTCCAACGAGAACCAATACGGCACAAACTGATTCTGAAAAGGCAGCCAGGAATCCAAATGCCGGATCTGCAAAATCCAATACGCCACCAAAATATTTTGTAAATGCAGGCCCAATTCTTTCCCATTTGGCTGGGTTGGTTATCTTACTCCACCCATGATTCGTAATCAGAAAATAGCCCGGCAGAATGCGTAGGATGAGTAATCCGATTTGAGTGCATTCACACTTACCTATTAAAAAATCGAAAACTTGTTTCATTTGTCCTCTTCATTGTCAATTTCTTCAAAATCAGCATCTTTAATATTAAGATTTTTATACGAATTTTTTT
>JAYEFG010000003.1:0-3803 GCA_034658595.1 Fidelibacterota bacterium
ATAAGAGAATCAAAGCGGTCCAAGACACCACCATGTCCCAGTAAAAGTTTTCCGGAATCTTTAACACCTGCATCACGCTTGAACATGGATTCTACAAAATCACCCAACTGCCCGCAAATACCCACGATAAAAGTAAGGATGAGAATATTAACTAAGGATAAATCATATTGAATGAAACCATACTTATTCATCAAATAGAATGAAACGAATGACCCAATGATTCCACCGACAAATCCAACAACTGTTTTCTTTGGGCTGATCCGTTCAATCAGTTTTTTCTTACCCCAAAGAATGCCAAATATATAGGCGCAGGAATCACAAATCCAGACGGAAAAGATCATAGCCATGGTGAAGCGGGCCCCATTCAGTGCATCCCAATTCCTCAGGGCAATCATGGCGCCTAGAAGTCCGGCGATATAAACAACACCTCCCAGCGTAACTGATATATTTTCAATTGTTTTTGTACGCCCGCTGAATATTTCCATGAAAAGCCCTACCACAATGAGAATTAAAATGCTTGTAAGAATATTCGTGGGATGGGCGTTCGGATATTGGATATATATAAAACAAACCGACAGTGCCATAGGAATCCCAATCAGGGCGTTTGGTTTTAGACCGCTCGCTTTTTTTAATCCATAAAATTCAAGCAGGCAAAGAAATATGACCAAGGCCACAAATCCCGCAAAAATGATGCCACCCTCAATTAATAAATAAATAATTGCAGGAATGCCTAAAATGGTAATCGGCAACCGTGTCCAGAAAGTGCTCTTTCTGGTCATACCAGTACTTTCAATTCTTTTTGCAGTACCTTCACATGGATTGGGGTGCTCCCCAGCATTTCACCGTCGATATTCAGGGTATTTTGATCTTCCGGTATAATAGAGAATTCACGAACTTGCCGATAATCCACTACCGGGTCTCCAATATGTTTACCACTGAATACTTTCGGAAATAAGCGTAATAATTTTATGCGCCCAACCTTTCGGACAATTATGAGATCAATCAATCCATCATCCAATCTTGCCAGTGGTGCCATCTGCATTCCCTTGCCGGTATGGATGGTATTACAACCCATAACAAATCCGAAATCCGCACTGATTATATTTCCGTCAATTTCAATCCGTGCAAATCTTTTTCGATGGCGAATCACCTCTATAATAGAAGCGATATTATACCGTTGGGTACCCAGCCACCGTAGTTTCTCCGCCAAGTTATTGGCATCGGTTGGAATACCCCACCCCACAATATTAAAACCATAATAAATGACACCGTCGGCATCACAACGAAAAATATCAATTGGTCGACGTCTGCCTGTAATAATTCTCTTTGCCGCATTGAGCGGGTCCAGGCAATCTAAATCATGCATAAATGAATTTCCGGTTCCGCCTGTTATGAGACCAATGGGAATCTTTAAACCATCTTTTCGATTCATAATCCCGTTGATTGCTTCGTGCATGGTACCGTCACCCCCAATGCAACAGAATCCGTCATAGTTTGTCATATCCAAATCCCGAGCTAAATCCCGTGTATGGCCGGCATATTCCGTTTCTAATACAGTAACTTCCGCCCCGGCGCCATCAAATACAGGCATGACCTGTTTAAGGATTCGGCTTCCCTTTTTGGTCCCACCATGGGGATTGACTGTAAGATAAAATCGTTCCATGTTAGTCAAGGTGTTTCATATATTGATTATCGCCCCATTCAATTACTTCAATTTTGACCTTTGTCGTTCCATTATTGATAAAACCCAGTTTTTTTGCAGCACCATAAGAGCAATCCAAAATACGCCCTTTCACATAGGGACCGCGATCATTAATACGCAAAATGAGTGATTTATTATTATCCAAGTTCGTCACACGGGCGATGGTATTCAATGGAAGAGTTTTATGCGCTGCCGTTAATCCATACATATCATATATTTCGCCGTTGGCGGTGAGTTTGCCGTGAAAATCTTCTGCATAAAAAGAACTCACACCTGTCATTACCTTTCGATGTTTAAACGTCGATTTTGTTTTCAGTGCAGGGGGATTTTTGGTTTTTGATGGGGATGGTCTGACAGGACCGGTACGATATCGCGGCGAATTGGAGCATCCACTGATAATCCCAAGAACAATAATTAATGCAACGATTTTTTGCATGAATCAGGATTGGGTTTTAACCGACCCGATTAATTCTGATGCTGATGTCCGATAGGTTTCGTCTAAATATGCATTCAGAGAATCAATGATTTCTTCACTAATACCGGGGTCTCTGAAATTGGCTGTTCCTACCTGTACAGCGGCGGACCCAGCCATCATGTATTCTACAACATCACCACCATTTACAATGCCGCCCATACCGATTATGGGAATAGATAAATCCTGATATAACTTATGTACCATAGCCAATCCGACGGGTTTGATCGCCGGCCCTGAAAGCCCGCCATAAGTCGTATGAATATTACTCATTCCTGTCTTGGGATTTATGCTCATACCTACAACAGTATTAATGGCTGAAACAGCATCGGCACCAGCATTTTGAGTACTCATTCCAATGGATACTATATCCGAAACATTGGGGCTCAATTTCATGATCAATATCCGATCCGTAAGCGCCCGCAGTTCTGAGGTTAATTTGGCCGTCATATCACAGTCCACACCAAACTCCATCCCCCCTTTTTTTACATTTGGACAGGAAATATTGATTTCATATCCTACAATTACGGAAGAAACAGATTCTATCATTTCCATGATTTCCACATATTCATTAATATCGGTACCGGCAATATTCATGATAATTTTTGTTGCAAGGTCATCGTAAATAGGCAGCAAATCCCGAATATATCGCTCGACGCCAATGTTAGCAAGTCCAATCGAATTTATCATTCCTGAAGGCGTTTCAACGATTCTTGGCGGCGGGTTTCCTTCACGGGGTTGGCGCGTAATTGATTTAGTAACGATGGCACCCAAACGATTCACATCCACCAGTTCCGGGGCTTCCGTTCCATAGCCAAAAGTGCCGGAGGCCACCCAGATGGGGTTAGCAAAAGTTTCATTCCCGATTTTTATATTGAGATCAGCCAAAATGGATATCCTTTGCTTCATAGACCGGCCCATCCAGGCACACCAACGAATATTTCTCATGATAGCTATGATCTCGAATTTCCCCATTTTGACGATGGATCACACAACCCTGGCAGAACCCCATGCCGCATCCCATGTAACTCTCTACTGATAATTGGGCGGCGATATTATTTATTAGGGCAAAATTTCGCACCGCTTCCAGCATGAGTTCAGGACCACAGGCATATAAGTAGACATTTTCCTTTGCTAAGACACATTTTTTCAAAGGGCCCATAACAGTTCCTTTCTCACCGACAGTTCCGTCATCGGTTGAGAGAAAAATATTATTCTCCGGTTCATGGTCAATAAAATGTTCTTCCCCGGTCTGAGCACCGATAATCATTGTATGTTCCACATGATTCTTATCGCATTCATTTTTTAAATTTAAAATAGGCGCCAAACCGACACCACCGCCAATCAAAATTGGGTATGAACCATTCTTCCAATTTGAAAAAGTATTTCCCAAAGGCCCCATTAATTCTGCCGGATCATTTTCTTTTTTTATGGATAAAAGTTTGGTTACTTCACCAAAAATTTTATAGATAATCGAAACACTCCCGTCTCCTGCCGAAGCAATGCTCATTGGCCGACGCAAGGGGTGATTCCAGTCATCCATGGCGAGGATATTAATAAACTGACCTGGGCCCGAATAAGTTTTGGCAATTTGGGGCGCTGCACAATGCATTTCCCAAATATTACGTG
>JAYEFG010000004.1:0-3798 GCA_034658595.1 Fidelibacterota bacterium
TTGCCTATCAATCTGCAAAAGCAGGCATTCCTGCAGATCCCGGGCGGCAATACCCTGCGGCTCAAACTCCTGTACTTTTTTTAAAATAGGCAATACATCTACCATCTCCATTTCAAAGCGGTCGCTGATGAGTTCCAAATCCACGGCCAGATAACCGTTTTCATCCAGGTTATAGATGATTTCTTCTGCCACTGATCTTGCATTGGTATTAAAATCAATGAGGTTCAATTGTTCTGCTAAATATTCCAAAAAATCCTTTTTTTGTGGAATAGGCATATCTTTGAATTCTTTTTTTTCATAGATATTGGGCGGTTCATATTCATAGTCCTGCTCCCAATCCAGACCTTCATCTTCAGTCATTTCTGCTTCTGGTTCACTGATGCCTTCCAGTTGATCCAGGGCAGGATTTGTTTCCAATTCATCCAGGATGCGTTCTTCCAGGTTGACGGTGTTGAGCTGGAGGATAGCCGCCTGCAGAATTTGCTGTGGCTGGATTGTTTGTTTTTGTTCTAATCGTTGCTGCAGCTTTGCCATTGAACAGCTCTCAATCCAACTTAAATTTTTCGCCTAAATATAATCGGCGTGTTTCTTCGTCATTGGCCAGGAATTCAGATGTACCAGAGTTTAATATCCGGCCGTCAAATAATAAATAGGAGCGGTCGGTGATGGACAGAGTTTCCCGGACGTTATGGTCTGTGATCAGTACACCGATATTACGGTCTTTTAACGAGCGAACAATTTGCTGAATATCTTCCACGGCGATGGGGTCTACACCGGCAAAGGGTTCATCCAGTAAAATGAAATTGGGATCCATGGACAACGCCCTGCAAATTTCCACCCGGCGCCTTTCTCCCCCGGAAAGAGTATTCCCTTTTTGCTCCCGCAGATGGGAAACGGACAATTCTTCCAGAAGTCGATCTATAATATCCTGCTGCTCCTTTGCCGATTGGCCTGTCATTTCCAAAACCAGTTTCAGGTTGTCTTCCACTGTCAGCTTGCCAAAAATGGACGGTTCCTGGGCCAGGTAGCCAATTCCTTTCCGGGAACGCATATACATGGCATCGGTCGTTATCTCATGATCATCTAAAAAAATATTCCCTTTGGACGGTTTGATCATGCCCGTGATCATATAGAATGTAGTTGTTTTCCCGGCGCCGTTGGGGCCCAAGAGTCCTACGATCTCACCCTGGCTCACCTCCAGGTCCACGCCGGAGACCACCCAGCGGGAGCCGTATTGTCTGGACAGGTTTTGGCCTTTCAGTGTATGTTTATTCATCTTCTTTAATAGTTGTTACACCGGATGGTTTAATGATCAGCCAGTTCTCCAATTCGATGTCGGATTCAAAACCGATACCGTAGAGTGTGTCACCTTCTTCCGTGGTCAGCATAACATTATCCTCGGTATAAATTAACTCTTCTTTGGAATCCCAGACCAATGTATCCGTATAGAGCGTTACCCCGCTGTCGGAGACTACAACCACGTTTTCTATGGCGCGCATAAAGTCATTGCCTTCCTCCACTTCAGCCAACATGGACTTGAGGTTGGTGGTATGGTTCTCCTGTTCATCGAAGAAATCAGCATTCACTTTCTGATCCAGGAGAATGAATTGCCTATCATCATATTTTTCCAAATGGCCGGAGCGAACAACGGATCGTTTGATGCCATGATTCGTCAGTGTAATGATCACATTCCAGCTTTCCTGGTCCGGAAGACCTTCCCGGGTGTTTGCATTCTTATTCTCAACCCTGTTGGAACAGCTCATCAGACATAGAACCACGATTGGCAAATATTTCAACATTAAATTATAATTTTTTACACCTTTGTGTTTCCCCTGTAACAGGGGAATAATAAAGGATTAAAAATGATGTTCTCCCCTGTCATAGGGGAGAATTTAAGAGGGGTCATAAAACAATGAACTATACTATTCTGATACAAATTATCTGAAAAAGATTTTTAAAAATTTAATGCTAATGATAGGGATCGGTTTTCGGGGGATTTTGGACTTCATCCCGCAGGGCCAGCATTACCTCTTCCAGCCTGCCCTGTTCTGTAAGAATCCATTCCAGAGCTTCCCGGAAAGCGCCTTCACCTCCGGATTTTTCAGTTATATGCACGGCTGCTTGTTTGACGAGCGGATAAGCATTGGCTACAGCAATGGGTACTGCCACTTGTTCCATGATAACGATATCAATGAGATCATCACCGACGTAAGCAATTTCATAATCACTTAAACCATGTTTTGCTTTGATTTCATTGTAAGGACCGCGCTTGTCCAAGGTACCGTTATAGACTTCTTCGATCTTCATTTCTGCCGCTCGTATTGATGTCGTTTCTGAATGGCGCCCGGAGATCAATGCAAGCTTCATCCCGGCAGCACGGGCGATAGCCGAACCGGCTCCGTCGGTCACATTGAAACGCTTCAATTCTTCGCCGTTTGCACCTTTATATACTGATCCGTCTGTCAGCACACCATCCACATCGGAAATGAGCATCTTTATATTGGCGCAGAGTGCTTTTGTATCAGCCACTGACGGCCTCGTGAATTCGTTTTAAAGAACGCAGCAGATCTTCCAGTTGATCAAGGGGCCATTGAGTTGGAGCATCGGACTTGGCCTCATCCACATTATCGTGGACTTCCATGAAAATGCCATCTGCCCCGGCAGCAACGGCTGCTTTTGCCAAGGTGGGAATAAATTCCCTGGCTCCGCCTGTATTCCCTCCGGATGCCCCTGGTATTTGGGCGCTGTGGGTGGCGTCAAAGATCACCGGATAGCCCGTCTCTTTCATGACCGGGATGGAGCGCATGTCCGAGACAAGGCTTTCGTAGCCGAAAGTTGTACCTCGATCGGTCAATAAAATATTTTCATTCCCGGCATTTACCAATTTCTCTACAATACTATTCACTTTCCATGGGGATAAAAATTGCCCTTTTTTCACATTCACCGTTTTTCCTGTTTTGGCGGCGGCTTCGATGAGATCTGTCTGCCGGCAGAGAAAGGCCGGGATCTGGAGGATGTCCGCCACTTCAGCCACCGTTGCGGCCTGCTCCGGGTGGTGGATATCGGTCAATACAGGTACACCCACTGATTCCTTTATTTCGGACAATATTGAAAGCCCTTCATCCATTCCCGGGCCTCTGAATGAATCACCGGATGTACGGTTGGCCTTATCAAAGGAACTCTTGAAAACCAAAGATACCCCGACTTTTTCACATACGTTTGCAATGGCCTCTGCCATGGACAGGGAATGATCCCTGCTTTCGATGACGCACGGGCCGGCGATAATAGGCAGGCCATCTCCTCCAAAGGAGACGCCGCCCGCATTTACAATATTAGACATGGTCAGATTTTAAATGAAATTGCACTGCTGCGCCAACAAAATCCCGAAAGAGCGGATGGGCGGCGCTGACCCGGCTTTTCAGCTCCGGGTGGAACTGCCCGGCCACGAACCAGGGATGATCTTTTATTTCAATCATTTCCACCAAATTCAATTCATTATTCACCCCGGAAAAAACCAAACCATTATTTTCCAACTTGGCCCGGTAGCGGTTATTTACTTCCCAGCGATGGCGGTGGCGTTCGGAAATATTCTTTTTGTGATAGGCTTTGTAGGCTTTTGTCCGTGGTTTGAGTTCACAGTCGTATGCCCCCAGGCGCATGGTACCACCTTTGCGTTTGATGGCCCGTTGGGATTCCATAAGAGCAATGACGGGGTATTTTGTCCGCTTATTGAATTCTGTGCTGTTGGCGCCATCTAATCCGCAGACGTGACGGGCGAAATCAATCACAGCGCATTGC
>JAYEFG010000005.1:0-13629 GCA_034658595.1 Fidelibacterota bacterium
TATGGCTGCGCGATCACCCAATTTTACAGACGATGTTCCGGTACCGTGTGTTTGCATACCCCGCACCTTCGCTTTTTGATTCCCGGGAATTATTTCCAATTCCTGACCAGTTTTGGTTTTTCCTGACAGGACAGTCCCTGTTACGACCGAACCAAATCCCGTTTTGGAAAATACCCGATCCACCGGTAAGTGAAAGAATCCGCGATCCAACCCCATTTCAATCAATTTGGATTGATCCAATATTTCCTTTTTTAATTCATCAATACCCTCTCCCGTTTCAGTGGATGTGCGGACGATGGGCGCATCCATAAGAAAAGAATCGGAAACGAGATCACGGATTTCCAATTCAACAAGATCAATCCAATCAGTATCTTTGATGAGGTCTGTTTTGGTAAGGGCGATAATACCGTTGTTCACGCCGAGAAGCTTGAGGATGTGAAGGTGTTCTTTGGTCTGGGGCATGATGCCGTCGTCGGCGGCGATAACGAGGAGTGCAATATGAATGGTCGAAACGCCGGCCACCATATTCCGAATGAATTTTTCGTGGCCGGGAACGTCTATAATTGTTATAGATTGATCCAGGTAAGCGAACCCCAGATCGATGGTCATTCCCCGTGCTTTTTCTTCAGCGAGGCGATCCGTATCCGTCCCGGTGAGGGCCTTGACCAAGGCCGTCTTGCCGTGGTCAATATGACCAGCTGTACCGATAACGATCTGCATTTTTCTCTGTGATTTCGGATTGCAATAATGAATGAAATGAATTATTGCAACAAACTATTGTTTTAAAATGATTCGCTTTGTTCATCATTTCATTTCTTTCAGGTTTATCCCGCTGATGGCCCCTGCCAAATCTTTTTCTTGTCCCGGGATAACCGCTTTCAGGTCAAAATAAAATTTATTCCCGTGGATATACCCTACCACCGGCGTTTCACCCGTCCTGAATTGTGCCGCCAGTTTGGATGCGGATGACCCCTTCGGTTTAAATCGAAAAGCCATGCTGTCTAATTTTTCTTCCGGAAGTGAACCGCTCCCTGCTTCAACTTCTGATTCTACCAATGTGATACCCAATTGATCTAAAATCTTCTTCGGTAAATGGGATAAAATTGTTTCTCCTCGTTTTGCCAACGTTTTTCTGGACGCGGTCATGAGTGAAATGGTCAAATTATCTTTCGACGGTCCATCGTCACCAAAAGAGCGTAGCGATTCTTCTAAAAATGCCAAACTCCATTTATCACAACGAACAGCACGGGCGATAGGATTTTTTTTAAGGCGATTAACCAAAGTCTTTTTACCCACGATGAGCCCCGCCTGGGGGCCGCCCAAAAGTTTATCTCCGGAGAAAGTGATCAAACCAACACCGGACTTTATCACATCCTGGACCAGGATATCTTTGGGGATACCTTTTGATGACAGATCCACAAGGGCACCGCTACCCAAATCCGCCACAACAGTAATCCGTTTCTTTTTCCCCAATTGGACTAAATCTGATAATGGAACTTCCTTCGTAAATCCCCGCACTACATAATTGCTAGTGTGGACCCAAAGGATCATACCTGTTTTTTTCGTGATCTCATTTTCATAATCTTTTAAGTGAGTACGGTTGGTGGAGCCCACTTCTTTTAAAATACATCCACTTTTCTTGATCACATCGGGGATGCGGAAAGAACCGCCGATCTCCACTTGCTGTCCTCGGGAGACGATTACTTCCTTCCCTTCACCCAATTCATTCAAAGCAAGGAGAACCGCCGCCGCATTGTTATTCACAGCCATTGCCGATTGTGCCCCCGTGAGGGCGGAAAGTAATCCATTCACATGATTTTGCCGTTGGCCCCGTGTGCCTGTTGTCAGATCAAATTCTAAATTGGTATAACCGGAAACACGTTTCGACACCTGTTTGGCGATGGTCTCTTTCATTGGGGCCCGACCAAGACCGGTATGGAGGACAATCCCCGTCCCGTTGATGATGGACTGCATATTCGGTGAAGTCATTTGTTCAATTTCGGACAAAATATTTTGGATGATCTGGGGTCGTTTTAGTTTGAGTGAACCTTTTTTTGCGGACCGACGATAGGACTCTAATTCCGATTTTATAATATAGACTATATATTTTCTATTCAGTGATTTATACGAATCACATTCAAGTAATACTTCTGATACGGATGGGAGTTCTTTAAGTTGGTTTTGGGTCATGGGGAAGGGGAAAGTAGATTAATTAATTTCCTGAATCAAGCCCTTCCCGCCGCCCTTCGCATAAAGAAAGCAAACACCACACTGGGAATGAGCAATATCCCCATGGCGGGGAATACGGCAGCCACTCCCATATTTTCTGCAATGATTCCGCTGAATCCGGCAGCGAATGAACCAATACCGAAACTGAGGAAAAAACTAATCCCATAACCCAGTCCCCTGTTCTGGCTATTGGTAAATTTGGCGATTAAGGTATTGCCGATAGGTTGGTTGCTGAAATAGGCCACACCCAGCATTAAACCTGAGAAAAGAAGGAGCAAGTCCGATGTATAACCCATGAGGAGGAAAAACGGAATATTGGCGGCGATGATAAAGATTAATGCCGTCGGTTTATGGAAGCGCTCTCCAATGCGGGCGCCAACAAGTTGTCCTCCAATCCCGGCAATAAAAACCATGGAGGGAAACAACCCCGCCTTCATATTGGCTGTTAGTGACGGAAAAATTAAATTGGTATTTTCCGAAAAATGGACCGGCATAAAAGTAGTGAAACCGTAATAGGCCATCCCCAAAAAAGCATTGGTGAGAAAGTACCAAATGAGGGCCGGTTTATTTGTACTCTCCTCGTGATTGGCAAATTCAGATTCCGGGATTTCAGTTCGCTTCCGATAGGGAATGGCAATAAATGTACTGATAGCTAGCAATCCATTAAATATTCCAAGGAAGGCGTAGGCCGACCGCCAAGAAATAATGGCTGCCACGGTGGTGGCTAAAATAGGTCCGATGGCTGATCCTGTTGAACCAAAGATGCCATGAATGGCCATGCCCCGTGTGAGGGATTTTACACGGTGGGAAATAAGCGTCAAACCAGCGGGATGATAAATACTGCAGAAAAAACCCATAAATCCGAGCCCCACCACCATCATCTGGAATGACCCTGAGAGTGCCACCAAAATTGCCGAGATGGATGATCCTGCTTGGTAAATGAGTAAAAGCTGACGGCCGCCGAAACGTTTCTCCGCCCATCCTGCGGGGATGGCGCCGAGGCCGAACATGAATGCACTGACCGTGACTACGAATCCTAATGTGTCCAGCCCCACGTTGAATTCATTGCGAATCACGGGAATCAAACTGGGCAAGGCCAGCATGAGCGCATGAACCGACAGGTGGCTGCCGCCAGTGATGCTTAGGATGATCTTTTCAAAACGAGTCATAAATAGAAAACCCTCATGACCAAAGGTAACGAGGGTTTAAATCATAATGGAAAAACTGATTTAGCGTTTTTCTACAATACGGGTGGCTTTGGAACCAGTCAGTTTGCGCAGGTAATTCAGCTTGGCGCGACGGACTTTACCACGGCGTTTCACTTCAATATTGGCTACCATGGGTGAATGGACAGGGAAAATCCTTTCCACACCAATACCGCCGGAGATTTTTCTTACAGTAAATGTTTCAGAAATGTCACTTCCTTTACGGCCAATGACAATCCCCTGAAATTTCTGGACACGTTCTTTGCCGCCTTCAACAACACGGACGTCCACAACAATCGTATCACCGGGACCGAAATCCGGTAAATCTTTTTTTAATTGTCTTTCAACAACCGGTTCAATCTTATTCATCATTTTGCTCCGATTCTTTTAATTTTAAATAATTCTGCCAAATATCAGGACGATTTTCTTTCGTCCTCTTTTCCCGGTACGCCTTGCGCCAGTCTTCAATTTTTTGGTGGTGTCCTGAAAACAATACTTCCGGAACCGCCATGCCGTCTATTTCCCTCGGCTGGGTATAATGGGGCGCATCCAACAGGTCCGCCGCAAAGGTATCGCTTAAGGCTGATTCCATCTTGTTCAGTACTCCGGGGATGAGCCGAACGATGCTGTCAACCATGATCAAGGCCGGGATCTCCCCGCTGCTGACCACAAAATCACCAATGGAATATTCGTGGGTCACATACTTTTCAATGACCCTTTCATCGATACCTTTATAATGTCCGCAAATGACAATGAGCTTTTGCACGGTGCTGTTTTCTACAGCCGAATCGTGCGTCCAGGTTTTTCCCTGGGGTGATGGATAAATGATCCGAAGATCATCGGTGCCACCGACTTTTTCAATCGCATTTTCAATGGCCTTGAATAAAGGCATCGCCATCATGACCATCCCAGCGCCACCGCCGAATGGTGTATCATCTACCTGACGATAATTACCTTCACCAAATTCCCGCAGATTGACGATATGAAGATCTACCTTCTGTCGTTCAACCGCCTGCCTCAGCATCGAATGCTGAACCACCGCTTCCACCATATCAGGAACCGGTGTGATGATGGCAACCTGTTGCTTCAATCCAATAAGCCGTCCATGGGGGTGATGGTGACCAAGCCCATCTGTAAATCCACCGCACGAACAATTTCCGGAACAACCGGAATCAAAATTTCTTTTTTACCTCGGGAAATCACATAAACATCGTTGGCGGGCAAACTGATCATATCTACCAGTTCACCAATAATTTCACCATTGTCAGCCACGATTGTTGCACCCAACAAATCCGATGAAATCATATTGATGGGATCTGAATCTGTCACAGAGGCAAACAAAAGTTGCCCAATCATGGATTCTGCTTCGTCCCGAGTTTTGGCCCCTTCAAATAGAAAACGCCGTTTCTTATCCACGCCAGTGACTTTTTCCAGCTTCACATCTCTAGCCAAATTCTCATCGAACCCGATATAAAGTGGCTTATCCACGTATTCGTCGAATTGTCGAATTAACGGACGAACACCAACTTCACCTTTCAGGCCGGCGGCCCGGGTGATTTTTGCAATGGCAAAAAGCTTATTCTTCATTCTTATCAATAACTTCTAAACGAGCGCGTTTGCCGCCCTCTTTGGCATTAATCGCAAACAGGATGGTGCGGATGGCGGAAATATTCCGACCCCGCTTTCCGATCACTTTCCCGAAATCACCATCGCCAACGGTTAATTCATAAATGATACTCTGATCCGACTCAACCGTTTTGACCTCAACTTCATCTGGTTTATCCACCAGTTGTTTTATCATTGTTTCTATGAACGCTTTCATAACCATACTCCCTTCAGTCAGAGGAGATTATTTTGCCTCTGACTTTTCGTCCTCGCCTTCATTTGCTTCTTCAGCAGGCGTCTTTTCCGCACCTTCTTCAGCTTCTGCTTCCTCAACTTGAGCTTCTTTTACTACCTCTTCTGCAGGAGATTCTTCCTCAATTGGGGCATCCGCTTTTTCGGATACTTCTTCTAAAGATGTTTCCACTTCTTCAGTTGTTTCTTCCCCAGCTGCTTCCTCAGCCGGCGTTTCTTCATCAGTCTCTTCAGCTGCCGGTTCTTTTTCAGATCCAACTCCCTCTGGTGCAGCTTCCTCTTCTACAGGAGCACCAGACTCTTGTGAATTTTCTTCTTCGGCGGTGGAGTCTTCCTTTGATTCTTCAGCTACTGCTTCTTTTGCTGGCGCTTCTTCGGCACTTTCTTTTGAAACTTCTTCCACTGCCTCTTCGGCCGGTGTTTCTTCAACTGCCGTTTCTTCTTCGGATAATTCTTCAGCTGGTGCTTCTTTTGAACTTTCTTCAGTTTCCTGTACAGATGCTTCTGCTTGGGGTTCTCCTGCTTTTTCTTTCGCAGGTTTTTCTTCAACTGTTTCCTCGACTGCAGGTTCCTCTACCGGTGCTTCTTCAACTTCCGCCTCAGCTGCTTCTGCTCCAACCGTTGCTTCCGCAGCGGCGTCTGCTTCCGCTTTCAGTTTTGCTTCAGCTTCCTTGGCTTTTTTATCCGCTTTTTTTACACGTTTCTGTTGCGTTTCTTTACGGGTCAAAGCCCATTTTTTCATTTCTTTCTCAATCGCTGCTTCATCTAAACCCTGTTGGGTTAAATGCCAGCGATGTGCCAATCCACTGCGTTTCATTAAACCATGGGCTGCTTCAGATGGCTGGGCTCCAACTTTAAGCCATTCCATGAAACGATCTTCTTTCAGATCGTAAGGTTTGTCTACCTGGATTGGGTTAAACCAACCCAATTCTTCGATAGCTGCACCATCTCGGCGGTTACGTGAATCCATTACCACAACGCGGTAAAATGGCCTGTTTCGACGTCCAATCCGTTTCAATCTAATTTTCGTCGCCAATTCGTCTTTCTCCTTAGTTTAATTCCATCATTTGTTGTTTCAAATTTTTTGGCAGTTTCATATTACCCATTTTTTTCATCATTTTTTTCATTTGTACAAATTGTTTTAGAAGCTGGTTGATTTCCTGGACTGGCCGTCCGGATCCCTTCGCAATCCGTGACCTGCGGGAGCCATCGATAATGGCCGGATTTTTTCGTTCAGCCGGCGTCATTGAACCTATTATAGCTTCAGTCCAAGATAACTGCCTGTCATCTAAATCCAGTCCTTTCATCATTTTCCGATTCATCCCCGGCATCATTCCCATGATCTGGTTCAAGGGGCCCATATTCTTGAGTTGCTTGAGTTGATCTCTATAATCTTCCAGATCAAAAGTGGCATTCTTGAGTTTTTTCTGAAGCTTGACTTCTTCATCCTCATTCACCACTTCCTTGGCTTTTTCCACCAATGATACTACATCACCGAATCCCAAAATACGATCCACGATTCGCTTCGGATCGAAAGACTCCAGTCCCTCGGGCTTTTCCGATACACCGATATATTTAATCGGTACACCGGTCACCTCTGTGATACTGACAGCGGCACCGCCGCGGGCATCTCCATCCAACTTGGTGAGGATCGTCCCTGTAAGTTTCAACGCGGCCGAAAAAGCTTCAGCGGAATTCACCGCATCCTGCCCAGTCATGCCATCAACCACAAAAAGAATTTCATCCGGACTAACCGCTTCGGCTATCTCTTGGACTTCAGTCATCATTTCGCCATCTACGTGAAGACGGCCGGCTGTATCAAGGATCACCACATCGATCTTGGAAGCTTCTGCTTCTTCTACTGCACTTTGACAAATAACTACCGGATTTCCGGCACCTTGCTCATAAACCGCCACTCCCACCGTTTTCCCAACCTGGATTAACTGATCGATGGCGGCAGGGCGATATACATCTGCAGCAGTGAGCAATACTGACTTCCCTTGCTTTTTCAGGAGGGCGGCCAGTTTGCCGCAGGTGGTGGTCTTACCCGAACCCTGCAAGCCTGCCATGAGGATCACGGCAGGTTTTTTCGAACCGAGTTCAAGCGGCTTGACTTCCTTACCCAGGAGGGTCACCAATTCGTCATGAATGATGTTGATGAATTGCTCCCCGGGTTTTATCGATTTTAAGACTTTCGTCCCCTCAGCACGATCCTTCACCCGATTCACAAACACCTTAGCCACTTTAAAATTCACATCGGCCTCCAAAAGGACGCGGCGAATCTCCCGTGACGTCTGCTGAATATTAGAATCAGTGATCTTCCCTAAACCTCTCAGGTTACGGAAAATCGTGTCGAACCGGTCTGCCAGCTGATTAAACATAAATTTATCGGCTCAATAAAAGCTGGGGAAATTAACTTACCTATCTTCTCTAAATCAATAAAGAAAGCGAATACTAAGACTTAATTTTCAGTATGGATTTTAGCATAATACCCACCCATTCCAGGGACCTCCCCCTCATATTGGAATTAAATGAAAAATCCCTCCCAGCTGTGAGTGGTGTTACTCTGGATGAAATGGCGTATTTTCTGAATATTGCTGATTATTTCCGGACGCTTAAAATAGGGAAAAATAATTGGTGGATTTTTAATCGGCCTTACTCCCGGTAAGGATTACCATAGTTTAAATTATAAATGGTTCGAAGCCAAATATGATTCATTCATGTATGTTGATCGGATCGTTATTACACCTGATTTTCAGGGCCGAGGCCTCGGCCGAGCGTTTTATGATGATCTGTCTGAATTTTCTAAAGTAAAAACAGCAAGAATTACCTGTGAAGTAAATATTCGTCCCATAAATGAGAGATCGATTTTATTCCATGAAAAATATGGATTCAGGCAAGTTGGGACTCAAGAAACAGAAGGCGGAAAAAAAGAGGTGTCCCTCATGGCGTTGGATCTATAAAACATAATTTTGGACTGCATTGGCTCATCAACGCTCATTGATTCTTATGGATTGAATTGACTATGTCGATTCTACACTAACATAGTCAGTGTAGTCCATAATTTAATTTCAGACAAAAATTAACTCAGGCTAAAACAGCTTTATTTCAGCAATATCATTTTCTTTGTCTTAATAAATTCCCTGGTCTGGATCTGATAGAAATAAATCCCAGCCGAAACCGGTTTTCCAAAGTTATTTCTTGTACGCCAGATTATGGAGTGATAACCTGCAGGAATTTCTTCATTGACCAGCTTCACCACTTCCCTACCTAATATATCATAGATCATGATATTTACATGAGTTTGCTGGGGCAGGTCATAGTTTATCGTAGTTTTAGGATTAAAGGGGTTGGGGTAATTCTGGTGCAGTGCAAATTCCTCTGGCACTGGTCTCAGTGTAATATCTTTGGTTCCCTGGCTGAAGATTTCACCGCTAGTATCAAACATCCGGTAGGTGGCTTTAATCATCACATCATCTTTACCCATGATAATATATGGCACATCAAAAGATTGAAGCTTTGGTTCCAAATACCCTGCCGTAATTAAAAATTCACCATTCAGTGTATCCAGGTCGCTGAGTACAATCTCTTTACCAGATGAAGCCTGGGGTAATTGCTGGAGTCTTACCTTTTCCTTTGGATATTCAAAGAATATGTTCATTGTACTCACATCTTCAGAAACAGTTATCATCAAGGTTTTATTTTTATTCTTAGATGTTAAATTTTTTCCAGAATTAACATAATAGCGGGGAATCATTTTTCCACTTTTATTTAATGACCAATGCCACATGCGTGTAAACGCTGCAGCATCATAAATATCAAATTGACCATCCACATCCGGTTTTAAGAAAGGTACTTCCCCTACAGTGGGTCCTAATTCATATTGAAAATCTTTACTTTGCCAGCCGGTTACAAGTTTAGATAAATCCAAAACATCAACGAGGCCATCCAAATTATAATCACTTAAATATCCTACAGTATAAGTAAAAGTGGTATCCCTGGCAATCGTTCCCGCCCTGTCTTTAAGATTCACAACTTTGATTGCAATTTCATCACCACCAGTAAACGGCCCAAAAATTGTAATATCGTATTGTTTTTGGTCGACCAAGTTATTTTCAGTTTTATACTGATCCCCTTGAACTGAACCAAAGTTTATGGCTCCATCCACAACCGGTTCGGAGAGATTCAATTGTAATTTCAGATTACCCAAAATTGGATTTAAAGCTGTCCATTCTTGGGTAACGGAAATAATAGAGGGTGGAATAATATCTATTTTAACACCGTCCGATGACGAAATATTGGAAACATTGCCCGATTCATCGGTGCCAATAATATGGAAATAATAAGTGGAATCATTTTTCAGGTTCAAGCTACTTACAGTTACGAAGGTATCGGTGCCAGAACTCTGCCAATCAACGATATTGGTCACACCATAAGATCCTATTGCATATTCATATGTTATAACATTGTTATCTTCAAATTTCTGCCAGTGGGCAGAGAGAGACGTTTCATCATTCCATAAAGAAATATCTTTTGAATCCAAGCCATCCAGAATAGGTGCAGTCCTTAATAGCCGTTTGGCCCGAATGCTCTCATAAGCACCCATATCTGGGGATGATCCTTCAGGATTTGGCCTGAGATCACCATTTAAATCAAGGAGTAAACCTGTTATCTTCCCAGCACCAATAGCCGGTGAATAGGGGTCTAAGCCATAATCGCTCATTAAAAGCGGTGAAGAGACTATGTTCCCTTCACCCCAGTTAATCGTAGCATTATTAGCATTTGCAATGGAATCCCGCCCCCCTTCAACATTCGAATAACTGATATCAATTGCCCACGGATTATTGTCCGCTGAGAAATAAAACTGTTGAGGTTTATTGTTCCAAATAATTGAGTTAAGAACGGTGGGCTTATCGGTGAATTGACCGTCATCAAGATTCAAATAGAGTCCTCCACCATAGGTTCCAATATTATCTGCAATCGTTACATGGGTAAAATTTGCGCCTGATCCCTCTTGGCCCAAGTATACGCCACCCCCGTAAATGGCCGAATTGTTTACCATAAGCACATTGGTCAACTGCGGTGCAGAAAACCAGCAATACAAGCCACCCCCCTGACCATCAGTTTCATCGAGCGTTTTATTCCCCATAATAATCACATGGCTTATTAATGGATTAGACGAGAATGAGCAATTGATCCCGCCACCCCAATTGGTGGCACTATTATTCATAATTTTAAGATATTTTAGGAATGGACTTGCGCCATTACAATAAATACCACCACCATGACTTTGAGTCTCGTTGATTAGGGTTCCAGAGCCATTTTGTATGGTAAACCCGGTTAATACGGACGACGTATCTTCATTATTCACAAAAGAAACAACACTCCCACTATTATTCCCATCAATGATCGTGGATGAAATATGGGCCGTATCTCCCGTGGTCATAAATAAAGATCCAAGTTTGATACCTTTTCCATTAAAATTAATATTTTCCACGTAAGTCCCGTCAGAAACCAGGACTGTCCCACTTTTACTAACGGCATTAATTCCTTTCTGGATTTCATTGAATGGACTCTCCTCCGTCCCCAACCAGGGCCCCGCAATATTGGCATTGTTTACAAAGACAAAATTATCTATGTAATCGACCTCTAAATTGTTACTTGGGTTACTTTCTATGCCACCCACAACAACTGAAATTGTTATATTAACTTTTCCAGTACCCAACCCCGTTGGAACGATGAACTGAGGGGCAATCCCTAACACGGAATCAGTTTGTGTGCCGATTTTATTACCCTGAAGTGTTTTCCCATCTTTGGAAAGAAACACAGTCCATCCCTCAGTATCGATCCCGTAACCTGGCACCAGAATAGTATCTTCTGCCGTAATACTGCTAACTTCAGACCAGTCACTGCCAAATTTTTTGTAAACTTTACCATCCATGAGTTGCCGACTATAGTATGTATCACCGGCAATCCTTCCAAGTATCGGTGCATCGGGAATTGAATTCAATGTAAATGTGAGTGGCCAGCTGGTCACAAGACTATCGCCTAAAACAGCTACCCTGGTTGTACAAGATCCAATTGCCAACCCTCTAGGTATCCGAACGTATAGTTCTGTTTGACTTGACGGCGACTCAAAAAGAAAACCCTCAGTCACAGTTTCATTTTGATAAAAATTGACTGTAGTGGCATTAAGAGGTGAGCCAAAGTTGATACCGCTCAATGTTATCATTTGTCCAGGAGCAGGCTTAGTAGGAATAAGCTCGTATATATCAGAATAATGACATTTGGATATATCCTGGTTACCGATTGACGAAGCATCCAAACATTCAGGGTAAGAGGGACATAGATTATTATCACTTAATTGAATTGTTTGTAAGGATGGTAGATTACATAGACTTGCAGGGACCATGCCCCTGAGTTGATTTTTAGATAATTTTAAAGATGCCAGTTTTTTCAGGTTCCCAATGGTTTTAGGAATCCTACCAGTGAGTTGATTCTCAAACAATGAGAGATACTCTAATCTTGAGAGGTTACCGATAGCTTCAGGGATTTCACCAGTAAGTTGATTTTTAGATAATATTAAAGATGCCAGTTTTTTCAGGTTCCCAATGGTCTCGGGGATTATGCCTGTGAGGTTGTTAGGACCCAAATGCAGAGTTTCCAGGTTTGTCAGGTTACCAAAGGTCTCGGGGATTGTGCCTGTAAGGTTGTTACCACCCAATATCAAACCCCTCAGGTTTGTCAGATTACCAATGGTGTCAGGGATTGCACCAGAGAGTTTGTTCAAAAACAACTCTAAACTTGTTAGTTTTGTCAGGTTACCGAGAGCTTCCGGAATAGTACCATATAGTTGATTTCTATATAAACCGAGATGTTTCAGGCTTGTCAGGTTACCGATGGTTATGGGAATTGCACCTGTTAATTCATTATCACTTAATTCAAGAGTTTCAAGGTTTGTCAGGTCACCGATGGTTGCGGGAATTGTGCCTGTGAGGTTGTTATCCCACAAAGACAGAGTTTCCAGGTTTGTCAGGTCACCGATGGTTGCGGGAATTGTGCCTGTGAGGTTGTTATCCCACAAAGACAGAGTTTCCAGGTTTGTCAGGTCACCGATGGTTGCGGGAATTTTGCCTGTGAGGGTGTTAACACTCAAATACAGACTTGTCAGGTTTGTCAAGTTGCCGATACTTTCGGGGATTGTTCCTGTGAGTTGGTTACTCCCCGCGGACAAATATATCAGGTTTGTCAGGTCACCGATGGTTGCGGGAATTGTGCCTGTGAGTTTGTTACGAGACAAAGACAGAGTTTCCAGGTTTGTCAGGTTACCAATGGTTGCGGGAATTATGCCTGTGAGTTGGTTGTAACCTAAGTGAAGATATGTCAGGTTTGTCAGGTTACCAATGGTCTCGGGAATTGTGCCTGTGAGTCTGTTATTATACAAATATAGATTTGTAAGGTCTGTTAGGTTGCCGATTGCATCTGGAATGCTGTCTAAACCATTATAGCTTAAATCCAGAGTGGTAAGACTTGTGAGGTTACCAATCTCAGGTGGAATTGATCCAGTAAATTTGTTATTAGCCAAGTTTAGTTCTTCTAGAGTTGTCAGGTTGCCGATAATTACTGGAATTTTTCCTGAGAGCTCGCTGAGTGTGAATTCTAATTTAGTTAGGTTTATGAGGTGTTTGATTGTGTCCGGAATTGAACCTGTAAATTTATTCTTTTTGGAAATTAGAGATGTTAGTTGAACTACATTTCCAATACTTTGTGGAATTTCACCCTTTAAGGATTGTCCACTTTTTGTTAATTCCAATTGGGTCAATCGAGTATCTTTCCATTGCTGAGAGCCTAGAACTAAAGGGCCAATGCTTAAATTGCTGTTCGAGATCATATCTTTAAGAAATTGTAAATCACTTTTTAAGTATAGCTCTCCATCGTACTGCTCATAACTACATTCTCCCTGTGTCCCCATATAGTCAGCAACACAAGTAGGATATAGTATATCTGGGTAGGATGGGCACAATTGATTGTTGTAAATGGTTGAAACATCCCAATTGTTTGCATTTCCCCATGTGAGATTTAATGCGCAAATACTCTCAGGAACCTGTCCACTCAATTGGTTATCATTTAACCATAATACCTTTAAACTATCCAAATCACCGATCTCAGCAGGGATCTCTCCACTGAATTGATTATTACTTAAATATAACCGTTCCAAATTCTTTAGGTTACCAATCTCTGTAGGTATTGATCCAGAGAGTTGATTATTCATCAAAGAAACCAAAGATTTTAAATTTGTCATACTGCCGATCTCGGCGGGGATGGATCCAGTCAGTTG
>JAYEFG010000006.1:0-3714 GCA_034658595.1 Fidelibacterota bacterium
TTTTTTCGTCAGAAATATTGTCGAGATATTTCACCAGGGCCCTGAGAGAATTTCCATGGGCGACAATCAAAACCTTTTTCCCCGATCGAATTGAAGGCGCAATCGTTCCATGCCAGTAAGGGAGGAAACGATCCACAGTATCTTTTAAACATTCAGAACTTGGAAGTTCATTTTCATTTAGATCATTGTATCGCTCATCAAATCGGGGGTGTCTTTCGTCATCAAATTCCAATGGTGGAGGTGCTGTATCATAACTGCGGCGCCAAATTAACACTTGTTCATCTCCATATTTCTGGGCGGTCTCAGCTTTGTTCAATCCCTGGAGGGCGCCGTAATGGCGTTCATTTAGCCGCCAGTTGTACTTTATCGGAACATCTGCCAGATTCATTTCCGCTAAACATAAATCCATCGTTTCGATGGCCCGCTTGAGCACAGAAGTGTAAAACAGGTCAAAAGCATAGCTGTCGTCTTTTAATAACTGCCCGGCAGATTTTGCCTCGATGATACCATTTTCAGTCAATTCTACATCGGTCCAGCCGGTGAATCGATTTTCTAAGTTCCACTGACTTTCACCATGACGAAGTAATACTAACGAATGTTTTTTCAATAATTATTCCCTTTTATATTCATCTTTTCCCAATCTCTGACTTCTTCAATAGTAATTGAATTTCCCTCCTTAGCCCCGGGGATTAAAGGCCTGTTGGTGGGCAGGGGTGGTGCAAATAATGTAAAGTATAATGTCGGTTAACTCTCATCCGCAATTTTCAATAAATATCGCCCATACTGGTTGTTAGCCAGTTCATTCCCAAGTTCCACTAATTTTTCTTTGGAGATATATCCCATCCGAAATGCAATTTCTTCAATGCAGGATATTTTCATTCCCTGCCGTTTTTCCAGAGTCTGCACAAACTGAGATGCTTCCAATAATGAATCATGAGTTCCTGTATCCAGCCATGCATATCCACGTCCCATTTGTTCTACTTTAAGGCGACCTTGGCTGAGATAGCTTTTATTTACATCGGTGATTTCTAACTCACCCCGTGGGGATGGTTTTTGATTTTTCGCTGCGTCCACTACATCATTGGGATAAAAGTAAAGTCCGGATACAGCATAATTACTTTTTGGGGTCTGGGGTTTTTCTTCAATGGATGCAGCACTGCCATTTTCATCAAATTCAACCACACCATACCGCTGAGGATCATTGACATAATATCCAAATACAACTGCATTTTGATTGGTATCCACTTCAATAACACTTTCTTGCAGTTTTTCCGGAAGGTGCCCGCCATAAAATACGTTATCTCCCAAGATGAGACATACATTATCACTGCCAATAAATTTCTCTCCCAGGATAAAAGCTTGTGCCAATCCATCAGGAGCAGGCTGAACTTTATATGATAATGATAAGCCAATCTGAGATCCGTCGTCCAAAAGGCTTTCGTATTTAGGAGTATCCTCTGGTGTTGAAATTATCAGGATTTCCCGGATTCCGGCCAGCATAAGGGTGGAAAGGGGGTAATATACCATTGGTTTGTCGTAGATGGGCAAAAGTTGTTTACTCGCCACTTTTGTAACGGGATATAGTCTTGTGCCGCTGCCCCCGGCTAGGATGATGCCTTTCATTAGAGAAGTCCTCAGAAGTAAGTAGTCAGATTTTAGATTTTTTTGAGTTTATAAGACCAACAATCATGGCCGAAATTTCTTTTGTTTCCTTAATCCAAATTAATGCTTTTTCTTTGTCAATATAATCAATATCTAATCCAATATAAATCTGAGTACGTAATTCTGCACTGGAACCTCGTGCATATGTAAGAAATAGAATATTATCCTTAACTGATAACCTTTCTTCCCCTTCGGCGATGTTACTTGGAATTGAAAGTGCTGATCTGGTGATTTGATCTTTAAACCCGAAATCTTTAACATTTTTGAAATGTTTGTATATTTCAGTGCATAATCTTGACGATCGTTGCCAAACTTCTAATTGTTCAAATCCCATTCTTTATCTCTATCTTCTTTCCTCTGATTTCTGCTCTCTGACTTCTAATTCCTGACTTCTAATTCCTGACTTCTAATTCCTGACTTCTAATTCCTGACTTCTAATTCCTGACTTCTAATTCCTGACTTCTAATTCCTGTCTTCTTAACCTTTCATCCCCAATCGTTCTTGGTCGTATGTCCCCTTCTGTATATTTCGCCACCATTCTTCATTATCCAAATACCATTGGATGGTCTTTCGAATTCCAGTTTCAAAGGTTTCTTTTGGTTCCCAATTCAATTCATTTTTGATTTTAGACGCATCAATGGCATAACGGAAATCATGGCCGGGGCGATCCGTAACATAAGTGATCAGATCGGCGTAGGGATTCCCATTTGATCTGGGTTTGAGTTCATCCAGGATTGTACAAATGGTTCTAACAATATCAATATTCCGAATTTCATTATTTCCCCCAATATTATAGGTTTCACCGACAGTGCCATTTTGCAGGACTGAATAAATGGCATCACAGTGGTCTTCAACAAACAGCCAATCTCGGACATTCAATCCTTTTCCATAGACAGGGAGCGATTTTTCATCGATACAGTTCGCAATCATGAGGGGAATTAATTTTTCTGGAAATTGAAAGGAACCATAATTATTGGAGCAATTGGTAATGAGTGCTGGGAAGTCATAAGTTCGCTGCCAGGCACGGACCAGGTGATCAGACCCGGCTTTTGATGCAGAATAGGGCGAACTGGGGTCGTACGGCGTTGATTCAGTAAAGAATCCTTCCTCGTCCAAAGAACCAAACACCTCATCTGTACTCACATGCAAAAACCGAAAGTTCCCAACTTCTGACTTCTGACTTCTGGCTTCGAGGTAGTTCCTAGAAACATTGAGCAATGTTGCTGTACCTAAAATGTTAGTATTTACAAATTTCATCGGTCCATCAATCGACCGGTCCACATGAGATTCAGCGGCAAAATGGACGATGGCATCGGGCTGAAAGTCCGGAATAGCACTGGAGACCAATTCAGCATCACAAATATCCCCTTGCACAAATTCATAGCGAGGATCTTTTGAAACCTCGGAAAGGTTATTCAGATTTCCCGCGTAAGTGAGTTTATCCAGATTAAGAATTGTATTCTTAGTGGTATTGATTTGCTGAAGAACAAAATTGCTCCCTATAAATCCGCAGCCACCTGTAACTAGTATTTTCATTGTTTTCCTTTTGCTATTAACCGTTTAGCTTTCCCTCATTTGGGGGAAACTACAAAGGGGGTAGATATAGTTTAATTGTTTAATACAATATGTTTCAAAACACACTCGGTATATCAATACAACAAAATTAAACAGAATTTGGTTCCATCAATAATTTAATTGTGAATATTATCTTTTGCATCAGTCATAATAATCAATATTAACTAAAAAGTCGGTGAAATTGTACACAAAATATTTATAAAAATAGTGTTGTTTCTATGGTTTTGTGTATCTTAACATTGATTTAGGGGATATACCATATGATTAAAGAAATGCGGAGAAGTGATTCAAATCACACCTGTAATATCAGTATGAACTGTATTTCCACTGTTCATATGCTGCAGTATTTTGCATTTCCTTCATGAATAAAAAAAAATAACCACCTGAGGGCATTTGTCCGTTCGCTGGCGTGAATAAATAAATGCTTTAAAAAGTGCCTTATAAATCCACTCTATAAAAAGGGGTGTCCCGTTCAAT
>JAYEFG010000007.1:0-13372 GCA_034658595.1 Fidelibacterota bacterium
TGGACCAGGCTTTTTGCCTCGAAAAAAGTTAAAGAATGGCAGGAATCATGGTCATATCCCGGTGATTAAATGAAACGCCTCTGGCTCACCGAAGACTAAAATTCACTCACACATACCATACACATACTTTGCCGGTATTATCGTTTGACCGGCGTTTCAATTTGGGTCATCCTCTCTCTAAAATTCACACACACTATACACATACTTTTTTGTCTAAATATGTCCATATAGGTCTTTATAGGTACAAACAAAAAACCCACCGGTTAAAGTGGGTTTCTTGACGAAAAGTGGTCTTCACGAAGAGTGATCCGGGTGAGACTCGAACTCACGACCAATGGCTTAAAAGGCCACTGCTCTACCAACTGAGCTACCGGATCTCCAAAAGGGTTGGGATTGCTTAAAAAAGTGGAGGCAAAGTTAAGTTACCATGGCTGCGATTCACAGGGAAAAAGAGCTAAGATAGGGTCCCTTCTATGCAAGTGGTGTCAAAGCCGCCGCGGGTATTATATACTGTTGTAACCTTGATTTTTTTAGTGCTCAAAACTGCTTTTAGGTCATTATATATACGCTTGGTGGCACCTTCCTGGTAGATGCCCACATTCCGAAAACTGACGAAGTAATATTTCAGTGATTTCAGTTCAATGCATTTTCCACCGGTTGGGTAATACTCAATTTTGACATAGGCCAGGTCCGGGAGACCGCTGAAGGGACAGACAGCGCTGAATTCGTCAGTCTCGGTCATTATATATTGGTCAGGACTGTCAAAGTGAAACGTCTCAAGAAAATCCGGATTGATTTGGTCTTCTCCTTGGAATTCAAAATATTTATCCCCTGCCTTAGCCATTATCACCCCGATAAATACATCCTGTAGAGCAAGTTTCTTTCACTTCAATAGCTGACAAATGCTTAAGGTTGGGCTTTAGCCGTTCCCAAATCCATTTGACCAGGTTTTCGCTGGTGGGATTTTCAAGCCCTTCAATTTCATTCAGGTAGCGGTGGTCCAATTGGACATAAATTGGATCAAATGCCTTTTTAACGTCAGCAAAATCTTGCACCCAGCCGATGGAATTATCCTGGGGCCCGTCCAATGTAATGCGGACTTTGAATGAATGGCCGTGGAGACGGCGGCATTTATGGTCTTCAGGAACATTGGGCAGAAGGTGGGCCGCCTCAAAAGTGATATCTTTATAAATTTCCATTATTTCCTTTATGGTATACCCAAAAATTTATGTGTTTGGAGGCTCACCCTCCAATGAGGATGTGTGCGACAGTAAAATAATGTTTTGTCTGTATTTTTTACCCGATTAGGCCCATCCATGGGTTGGAGAGAGAAATATTCAAAATCCAAATTCTCAAATTGCTTGGGATCACCATTGGATTGGGGGTAAACTAATTTAAGTTCTTGTCCTTTTTTCAAAATGAGTTTACTCCCGATTTTAGGACTGACACAGATCCAGTCAATTCCATCCGGGGGCAGAACTGTGCCATTGGTCTCGATGGCAATCTCAAATCCAAGCCTATGAAAAGCAACTACAAATTTTTTGTCCATTTGCAGCAGGGGCTCACCCCCCGTACAGACAACATAGGGTGTCGATACAGAATCATCCGGCCAAAATGAAAGGGTGTGTTCAGCCAGGGCTTTCGCGGAATCAAACTTGCCGCCGCCAGGACCATCCGTGCCTACAAATTCAGTGTCGCAAAAATCACAGGTAGCCGTTTCCCTATCTTTTTCCAACCCGCTCCAGAGGTTGCATCCTGCGAATCGAAGAAATACGGCGGGCCGGCCCGTATGAAAGCCTTCCCCTTGGATTGTGTAGTAGACTTCTTTGACTGAATACATATTATGCGGGATAATTGAGAGGATCTTTTAACCTGGCTTCATTAAATCCTTTTAATCGAAGACGGCACGCATCACAATGTCCACAGGATGCGCCATCTACTCCTGGGTCATAACAGGAATGTGTTAAACTGTAATCCACACCCAATTGGGTTCCTTTTCGAATGATTTCAGCCTTGGTCATATTGATCAACGGTGTATGAACGGTCAATGGCGCATCTCCCTCAACGCCGGATTTGGTGGCCAGGTTGGCCATGTTTTGAAATGATTCAATATATTCCGGGCGGCAATCAGGGTAACCGCTATAATCCAAGGCATTAACGCCAATATAAATATCGTTGGCACCAATTACCTCTGCATAAGCCAAGGAAAAGGAAAGGAAAATGGTGTTCCGGGCCGGAACATATGTGACGGGAATTTCATTTGAAAGAGTGGAATCTTCCCTGTCTTTGGGGACGTCTATATCATCTGTAAGGGCAGAACTGCCGAACGCCCGCAAGTCAATATTGGTAATCACGTGGCCACTGACACCTAGGGCACTGGCTACAGCTTTTGCTGAATCCAATTCGAATTCATGGCGCTGACCATAACGAAGTGAAAGGGCATAAGGATCAAATCCTTCTTGCTTTGCCATGGCTAAACAAGTGGCAGAATCCAATCCGCCTGATAATAATATGACTGCTTTTTTCATTATTTAATCAAAAAGAGTCATAGAAATTACACACGATTATTATTTTGAAACCGAATTCAGAATACTCTATTTTCTCCACCCGATTTTTAATACGGGGAGCAAATTACATTATGAAAAAATGGATATTATTATTGGTGATTTTCTTCGGATGTCAGGAGAATCAGCCTGCTTTTGATGAGGAACTTCCAAAGATTGAGTTGGATAAAATCGTTGTCCTGAAGGAAGGTGGTGGATTCGGTACGCCCATAACCTATTCTTTATCTTTCTCAGGTAATCTTATTAATCTTACCGATAATGTATTTAAATCATATAGACAACAAATTCAATTTACCGCAGCAAATGGAAACCAGATTAATGCTGGAATCTCCTTACCCATGTTCAGGTGGCTATGCCCGCATGACACCTTATATTCTGGTGGCAGATCGGATAATTTTGAAGAAAACTATATTGATTCCGTAGTCTCATTCGTTGCGATCGAAGATGGATTGGTGGTTGTTTATGGTGACGGAGATGAGTGCGATAATTAGGGCTTTTGGGCCACCATCATAATTTCTACCAGCGCATCTCTCGGGATTCGCGCCACTTCGACCACTACTCTTGCTGGAGGCGATTCACCAACATATTTGGCATATACAGCATTCATTGGTTTGTAATGATTGAGGTCTGACAGAAATACCTGGGCTTGGACAACATCGTCAAAGCCATATCCAGCTGCTTCTAACACCGCATTGAGGTTTTGCATGACGCGATGGGTTTGGATCTCAATTCCCCCATCTACCAATTTACCAGTTTCAGAATCCAAGGCGATTTGACCCGCCAAATAAAGCACATCATCCACTAAAACTGCCTGTGAATAAGGCCCGATTGCTTGGGGCGCTTTATCAGTTGATATCACTTTCTTAATATCATTCGATTCATTTTCACAGGCGAAAAGAAATAACCCGATTATCAGGTAAATTGATTTTATCATTAACCAATCCCGTTTTTCAATATGGCTTCCATGGCATCGCTGAAACGGTCAATTTCTTCGATGGTTGTATAAACATGGGGCGTGATACGGCAGCCTTCAAATTCCTTATGCTTGATTCCTACCACAAAAATGCGGTATTTATCCCATAGATGTTTAGCCACATCTTGGGTGTCTATACCTTTTATCTGAACAGTAGCAATGGCACAGCCTTTACCCGGTTTTAAACTGGTGTGCAGTTTAATACGATCATATTTCAACAGTCTTTTCGCCCAGCGGTCCCGAAGGTATATCAGGCGTGCTTCTTTATTTTTACTTCCGATCCCTTGGTGGAAAGTAAGAGCGTCGCCGATGGCTAAATAATTGGCAGCGGGGTGGGTGCCGATTTCCTCAAATTTTCGAATGTCATCTTTTCCGCATTCATTGGGCGCCTGCATGGGCCACAGATCGGCAATTTTATCCTTGCGGATGTAAAGCATTCCTGTACCGTGTGGGGCGCACAGCCATTTGTGCAGGCTGGTGGCATAATACTCGCAGTCAAGGTCAGTGACATTAAAATCAAAGTGAGCAAATGTGTGGGCCCCATCTACGATAACTGGGATACCGTACTTTCGTGCCATGCGGACGACTTTTTTTACGGGCAGAATCTGGCCTGTAAGATTGATCATGTGGCACATGAGGATAATTTTTGTATTTGCCGTAATATTTTGTTCGAAGAGACGAACGATTTCATTTTCATTCTCAGCAGGTACGGGGATTTTGAACTGTTTCATAACAATACCGTCCCGGCATTCCCGCTGTTTGAAAGTATTAATCATTCTGCCGTAGTCCTGGGTGGTGGTGAGGACTTCGTCACCCGCTTTCAAATCAATTCCGTTCTGACAAATCTGAAGTCCCTCAGAGGCGTTTCGTGTCAGGGCAATTTCTTCCGGATCACATTTAAAAAATCGGGCCATTCTCCTGCGAACCGGTTCACGCTGGGGTTCAAGGATGCGCCACATGGAATAAGCGGGTGATGTATTGGAAAAATCCAGGTGCCGTTTCATGGCTTCCTGGACAACAGCAGGGGAAGGGCTGACACCGCCGTTATTCAAATTAATCATACTGCGGTCAGCTGTATATCCCTGTTGGATTTCCCGCCAGTAGGATTCATCCCTGGCAATGGATTTGGGGTCGCTGGTAGCTGATTTGAATTTAGTGATTGCTTTGGCCATTATGGTGGGATTTGCCATGGCGACGGTGGCCACAGCAGCTGGTTTGGCAATAGTGCCTAAAAATTGTCGTCGATCCAAATTCTTCATAACATCCTCCTATAATGTAGTAATCAGAGGTAGAGTTTAACGACTGGGGCTGAATTTATCAAAGATACCCGGGACAAAAATATTCAATCATTCATCCTGTACTCAGATGTAATTTCACTGCAAGGAGGAAGATTAGAATATGGGGAAGAGCCAGATAAAAATATTTGTATTAACAATTATCTTTCTATCTTGTCTCTTGGGGCAGGATTCAGAAAAGAAAGATACGCTTCGATATATTTTTGAACCGGATTCCTTGTTCCTTCATGTCGGTGAGACAGGAGAGGTGTCCATTCAATTGGTCAAGGCAGATGGGAAACCCGCAAATGGCCCTTTTTTAATTTATGGTCAACCACGTCGTTCTTTAGAAGCAACGCCTAGAATCAGTGATTCAACTGGCTATGCGAAAGTAAAGATCAAGCCCCATAAGCCGGGGAATTTAAAATTGTGCGTCTGAAATGCTGCAATCATGACAATGTTCAGTGGGCTGATCTCCTGGATTCTTTTTATGGTAATTCTTCCCGATCACCCAGGGGACCTGTACGCCATGGCAGTTAGTATAGTTGGCCTTATATTTGGATCACTTCTAACACAAAACACAGATCATCCAATACCATTAACCGATCTAAATGGAAACAGTATTTAGGTATATTTTCTTATGAAGGAACAATTTTTCAAATTGACGAAAAACGAATTTCTGTTCCTCGTAGGCAACCTGGTTTATGCTATAATTGTTTTCCACCCTTTCTGGTCTGATAAAATTGTATGGGGGGTGTCTATGACAGGATGGCTCCTAGCCCTATTCATGATTATTTCCCCCTTGTTGGCCCTGCTGATTTTTTTCCAAAGCAATCAATCGACAAAATAGTGTCTTTAGAACAAAGTATTCTTCTAATCTATCTTGCAGCTTGTATACTCATTGGAGTTATTGTATCTAAACGAGTATTCTCATCCGCAGATGAATATTGGGTAGGCGGAAGAGGCGTTGGAGTCAGTGTAAACTCCCTAGCAATAATGGCTACTTTGGCGAGTGGAGGATCAATTGTCGGTGTAATGGGGTTAGGCTATAGTAAAGGTATTCCCTTTGCACTTGCACTTTTTTCAGGAGCAGTTGTTGGGTTTCCATTGGCTTCGGTACTGGTGGCCAATCCTCTTCGTAACTTTGGGAAATATACCATTACGGACTTTTTATCTTTCCGTTATCCCCACCCTGCCATTCAAATCGGAGTGCCCCTTATAATATTGTCCAGTTTTACAGTATATATTGTCGCACAGTTAAAAGCAGCTGGAATCACATCAGAAGCTCTGTTAGGACTTCCCTACCATCAGAGTGTTATACTTTTCACGATTGTTTTCATAGTGTATGTTTCTTTTGGAGGTATGGTAGCTGTTACCTGGACAGATATGTTTCAAGGAGGACTAATGGTTATCGTTGTAGTGGGCACTGGGTTTTATTTAATAACTACCCATGAACATTTAAACAATCCTTTAATCACTGCAACAACCCAGGCGCCTGAATTAGGGTTGATGAAAGAAGCACCTCTTTCAAGCATGATTGGTTCATTTGTAATCTGGGCTGCAGCTATTTCTGTTGTGCCCCATATTGTTATGCGGGTGTACTCGGCTAAAAACAGCCAAGCAGCTAAACTGTCACTGAATATTGCCGTTATTATATACAGCATTCTTATTCTATCATCATTATTGATCATTGTTCCAGTTGGTAAAATTCTATTTCCAGTTCTGGATGATGCGGATATGGTGTTTTTAAAGATAATTGAATCCGGGTTCTCTCCTATTGTAAGAGGGTGTGCTGTTGCCGCAATCATGGCTGCGGTAATGTCCACTACGGATGCTCTCCTCCTGGCCTGCAGTTCAGCGGTGTCCCATGATCTGTTAGGCTATGTTTCCCCTGGTTTGGATAATGCCTTAAAGAACCGAATTCGAATTTATTGTACCTGGTTGATTGGTCTCACTGCAATGGTCTTTGCTTTTGACCCACCACCCTTAATTACTCTTTTTTATTCCGCGTCTATTGGTGTGCTCTGCGCCGGACTTTTTATTCCAACAATTGCTGGAATCTGGTGGAAAAAAACTAACACCATGGGGGGTGTGAGTGCACTGTTAGTTGGAGTTATAACGTACCTAATCGTCCAGTTTAATCCGGATGCCCCTCCCTTGTCTGCTATTTTGTTTGCTCTCCCTGCGAGCTTCCTTGGGCTTTTAATTGGTAATCGATTTGGTAGTAATGTCACAGATGACATTATTGAAACAGTATCCAAACTACATGCCTAATGCGTAATTTAATTTGCTTAATTAAATCATCACTTCTGATTATATGAAAACGAAATCCAACTCTTTTAAGATCACTTACTCTACTTTGAATACAAATCAAATAGGGAAGGTACATCAGAAATTCGATGGTGCTCTTGAGGATGTAAAAAACGATTGTGGAGATCATTTCTCAAATTGGGTAGACGGTAAAACAATCCAAGGGGTGAATACTTTAAAACTTAGGAGTCCCATAAATCAAAATCTCATTCTGGGATACTTTACTCAGGCAACACATGAGCAGACGGCCCAAGCTGTGCAAACTGCAAAAGATGCCTTTCCGTTCTGGAATCAAATGGGATGGAAAGCGCGATGTACCCTATTACAAACTGCGGCGGATCTGATCCGAGATCGCAAATATTATCTGGCAGCTGTTATGACTTTAGAAGTTGGTAAAAACCGCCTTGAAGCCCTGGGAGATGTTGAAGAATCAGCAGATCTTATTAGCTATTATTGTCAAATCATGGAAGAAAACAATGGTTTTGTTCGGCAAATGGATCGACTGGCACCTAATGAAAATGTAGTGGGATATTTGGTTCCTTTTGGAGTCTGGGGTGTGATTGCACCTTTTAATTTTCCTATGGCATTATCAGCAGGAATGGCAGCTGGTGCTTTGGCTACAGGAAATACAGTTGTATATAAACCTTCAAGCGATGCCCCATGGACAGGTGCATTGCTTAACAAGGTGTTGGTGGATGCGGGTCTGCCAGACGGTGTGTTTAATCTACTGAACGGTGCAGGATCTATTATTGGGGAAGAGCTCGTCACCAATAATAATGTGGATGGGCTTGTCTTTACAGGGTCTAAAATTGTAGGTATGGATATTTATCAACGATTTTCTAAACATTATCCTAAGCCCTGCATTATAGAAATGGGAGGGAAAAATCCAGCCATTGTGACACAAAACGGAAATCTGGATACTGCTGCAGAAGGCATCATGAGATCGGCATTCGGTTTTGGAGGACAAAAATGCAGTGCCTGTTCAAGAGCATATATTGAAGAACCTGTATTTCATGAATTTTTAGACCTACTCATCCAAAAAACAAAATCTATTATTATTGGAGATCCAACGGATCAGGATACATTCCTTGGCCCCTTAATTAATTCAAACGCATACAATGATTTTCAATCCTATGTAGATTCGGCACACAAGGATGGCACTGTTTTGACAGGAGGAAAACTGTATTCACATAGTAACCTTGATAATGGATTTTTCGTAGAACCGACGATTCTCACCGATCTAGACGAAAATCACCCATTAGTAAAATCAGAACTTTTTTGCCCCATCCTTTATATAAGGCCTGTGAAAAATCTTGAAGAAGCTCTTACCCTTGCCAATGATACTGAGTACGGTCTTACCGCTGGATTCTTCAGTGAAGATCAAGAAGAAATTGATTTGTTTTTTAATACAATCCGGGCTGGTGTAACCTATGTAAACCGCCGCAGTGGGGCCACAACCGGTGCCTGGCCAGGCGTACAGCCGTTCTGCGGCTGGCAATCCAGTGGATCAACAGGCAAGGGATGCTGCGGCCCCTATTATATCACCCAATTCATGCGTGAACAAAGCCGAACGGTTATGACCTGAATTATGTTAAACACGCCCAGAATACTTACTCCCCTCCCTGGCCCAGAATCTGAAAAAATAATAAAAAGAGACACCGGCGTCTCGTCACCATCACTCATCAAAGAATATCCCTTAGTTATTAAGCGTGCTGAAGGAATGTTTATAGAAGATTTGGATGGCAATACCTTTCTGGATTTCATGGCAGGGATTGCTGTAACCAGCACTGGTCACTGTCATCCGGAAGTCCTAAATGCAATCCAAAAACAATCCCAAGATTTACTCCACATTTGTGGGACTGACTTTTATTACCCGGCATACACAGATCTTTGCAAAAAACTTCAGTCTCTTGCCCCCGGTAACAAAGACTGGAAAGTATTTCTGAGTAATTCTGGTGCAGAAGCGGTGGATGGGGCAATAAAGTTGGCCAGGTTTCATACTAAGAGAGAGCATATCTTAGCATTTGAAGGAGCGTTCCATGGCAGAACCTATGGTGCTTTAAGCCTGACTGATTCTAAACCAGTCCAGAAAAATGGTTTTGGTCCATTGCTCCCTGGTGTGTACCATGTCCCTTTTGGATTGCAGGCAGATGAGATAATCGCATTAATAAATAAATCTGGGTTGGAACTGCAATCCTTTGCTGCCATTTTTGTAGAGCCTATCCAGGGAGAAGGCGGATATATTATACCCCACGATGAATTTTTACCACAGTTGCGGGAAGTATGCAATGAGTATGGGATTTTACTTGTTGCGGATGAAATCCAATCCGGGGTTGGCCGTACTGGAAAATTTCTTGCCGTTGAGCACTGGGGTGTTATTCCTGATATTATCACACTGGCCAAAGGGCTAGGTTCCGGAATGCCCATTGGTGCAATTTTAGGCACAGATGAAGTCATGAGTTGGCCCCCGGGTAGCCATGGCAGTACTTTTGGAGGAAATCCGGTTTCTTGTGCCGCATCCTTGGCAACCCTTGCTTTGGTGGAAAATGAACTGATGGACAATGCACGTAAAATGGGACCTTACTTATTAAGGAGATTATCTAAGTTGGAAACCAAATATAAATGTGTGAAAAATATTCGAGGGAAGGGGCTTATGATTGCTATGGATCTTTACCAAGATGACCAGCCATCCCATGATACTGCTTACCAATTTGAGCAAAAGTGTTTCCAAGAAGGGCTCTTAGTCTTGGGCTGCGGTGAATATTCAGTGCGTCTGACTCCTCCATTGATCGTTCAAAAGAGCCAAATCGATATTGCAGTGGATATTATGGAAACCGTGTTGGACGGATTGGTAGATGAGTAAGCCGTGTATCATTACCCTGGCTATAACTGGGTCTGTTCCCCGAAAAAAAAATACCCTTGCTATTCCAATAACAGTAACAGAGCAGATTGAATCAACCCAAGAAGCGTTTGAAGATGGTGCATCACTTGTACACGTTCATGTAAGAGATAAGAACGAAGAACCATCCTCTGATACGGAAAAGTTTTCTGAGTTTCTAAACGGTATACGGAACCATTGTCCAGATATGATCGTTCAGTTTTCAACTGGAGGACGGGGGTGCTCCCCGGAAGAACGAAGCGCTATGCTTTACCTGAAGCCCGATATGGCATCCCTGGCCACCGGGTCCGTTAATTTCCCAACCAGCATTTATGACCCCCCCCCGTTTCATTCACGGCTTGGCTCAAACCATGCTGGAATACGATATCAATCCAGAAATAGAAGTGTTTGATTTGGCTATGTTATATACTGCTGTTTATATGGCAAACGCAGGATTGTTAAATATGCCTATCCATGTCCAATTCGTTTTTGGGTTGAAGAATGCTCTTCCAGCAATAAAAAACATATTAGAGTTTGAAGTTGCTGAACTAAAACACTCGCTGCCTGATGCAACATGGACAGCCGCTGGAATAGGCAGAAGTCAGCTTGATATCAATCATTGGTCCCTGGAATTAGATGGACATTGTCGCACAGGGCTGGAAGATAATATCAAGTATGATAAAACACGATTTGCAAAAAGCAATGCAGAATTGGTAGCTCGTGTGGCTGAGCTGTGTCAAACGTACGGTAGAACACCCGTTACTCCATCTGAAGCTCGTCAAATCCTTTCTCTTAACACTATAGAATTGAATGAGGCCCAGCACTATGCAATCATACATTAAATTTATCAGTATTCTTATGATACTTTATTCATCTGTTCCTTCAGGTAAAAACAGGGCTCGAGACCTGGGAATCCCTTTTGATGGTGTGCCTGGTACAAATAATGCCATCACCGATGTAACAGGTGTCACCGTAGGGCACAGTACCATTATTCAGGGGTCCGGGAAAAAAATATTAGGCAAGGGTCCAATTCGAACAGGCGTAACAGCTATTTTACCCCGCGGTAATAAAAGTTTGCAGGATCCCGTTTTTGCAGGGTGGTACAGCCTGAATGGCAATGGGGAAATGACAGGAACAACATGGGTTGAAGAATCAGGACTTTTGGAAGGCCCGGTCATGATTACAAATACACACAGCGTTGGCTTGGTCAGGGATGCGGTCATAAAATGGAGAATTGAGGAAGGGGAGGCTGATCCAAGCGGATACTGGTGGTCTTTGCCTGTGGTGGCAGAAACGTATGATGGATTTTTAAATGATATAAATGGTTTCCATGTGCAGGAATCGCATGTGTTTGAAGCGTTGAATACTGCAAAAAATGGGCAGGTTACAGAAGGCAACATTGGCGGAGGAACCGGGATGATATGCCATGGATTTAAAGGAGGAATCGGCACTGCATCAAGAGTTTTTTCAATACGTGAAAACGAATACACGCTTGGTGTGCTTGTACAAGCCAATTACGGAGCCCGGAAAGACCTGACCATAGCCGGTGTACCCGTAGGGAAAGAAATCACTGATCTTAAACGCGAGAGAAATTCCGACAAAGATTTCAATGAAGGGAATGGGTCTATTATTGTGGTTGTAGCTACGGATGTTCCTTTGATGTCCCACCAGCTTAAAAGACTGGCAAGGCGTGTACCCTTAGGTATCGCACGCGTTGGAACCGTGGCCCACGATGGTTCTGGCGATATATTTATTGCATTTTCAACCGCCAACGAGGGAGACGGTTTTTCATCTGAAATTGTACAGGTAGAAATGGTGCCGAATGGACTGTTAAATCCCGTATTTGAAGCTACAGTTCATGCTACTGAAGAAGCAATTATCAACGCGCTCATAGCCGCTGAAACAATGAAAGGCGCAGATGATAACCTAGCCTATGCGATTCCCCATGACCGATTAGTGCAAATCCTTAAAAAGTATAATAGGTAACCGTTTATTATTTATTTTGCTTTTTTACCGGTCCATTGAAGCTCAATAATGGGAACCCATTTTTCCATCATCGGTATATAGGGAAGCAGGCGCATATCGGATCCGTAGGGATATGTCCCTTTTACAAATTTATATCCTGTCATTATCCTGAACCGATCAGATTTATTCCAGATTAAGAGAAGTTTGTGTTCTAGAGGATAGTCCCCCATCAGTTTGGCTAGATCAGGATTTATCTGAACGTCCGCCAGCCCAGGCAGTAACCGCAGATCAAGGCCTCCCTTAAGTGTTAGATCCAGACCAGCCATAGGTTTCGACATCAACCAAGATGCAGAAAGCCCCAGCATGGGAGGCATCTGAAAATTAGGATCTTTCATTTCCCCGATCCCTGTTCTTGCGAGCATATTTAGAAGTGGTGTTGGATACACCAGCTTAAACCGGCTTGCTCTATTGAACCCTGCCATATCGCTTTCAATCCGTTTGATAGAAACGTTGGGCATCACAAAAAACCATAACGGAAAGGTGCTGTATTCTATCATTTCAGAATGTCCAAATCTAAAAGGCTGGAACAGGCCTACTTCCCAACGTTTTTGCGGCAACAGATAAGCAGAGTGGGTATCCCAGGATTTGGTTTCAGCGAGCAACAATCCATTAAACATACACAGCAGAATAATTTTTTTCATCTTAATCGCTCGCTGGCATAAATGTAGCACTTACAGGCATATGATCACTGATTTCTCAGGCAGCCTGATGAGTACATCCAGAGTCGCTGTCCCATGTACCGTTTGTAAAAAGATAATCCAGTTTACGGTCATACATTGTAACCGTTGTGTCATTGATCATACTTGTGCTGGTGGCATGGGTAAAATGCTCAGGCAAATTATAGGATGCCGTATCAATGGCTGCGTCATAGGTATCGCATAAAGGAACAAGAAGGTTAGGCTTACCAGAAAAGTTTTCAAAATAACTCCCTTCTTTATGGTAAGGATCTGCATTTTCTGTATGAAAATCATCGTTTACACACATATCACTTTCACAAAAGTCTGTCACAAATCCGGGCGGGACTGAATTTAGATCACCACCTGTCACAAATATCCATCCTCCAGCATCGATATTACCCAGGACTTCTATATATTTATTTATATGCTGTTCTTTTGTATCATCAGTGGCAATGGCTGTTGCATGGATATTCACAGTAAAAAAAATCTTTCCCCGATTGGGATAATGCCGGGATCTTAGCTTTAATAATATTCCTCCCGAGATAAAAATATTCAATCATTCATCCTGTACTCAGATGTAATTTCACTGCAAGGAGGAAGATTAGAATATGGGGAAGAGCCAGATAAAAATATTTGTATTAACAATTATCTTTCTATCTTGTCTCTTGGGG
>JAYEFG010000008.1:0-13371 GCA_034658595.1 Fidelibacterota bacterium
CCTCCGATGGTTCCCACAGGATCGCTATCTTTTGCTACCAGCAATTTGGCACCTGTGGTTCCGGGAGAGTGCCGTGTATGTTCCGCCACCATGGCCAGAAATACATTTTGCCCCTCGCTCAACAGAGAGTAAACAGTTTCCCAATAAGTGTTACTTGCTTGTAAAACCAAATTAGGTGGATTCCTCAACCAGGGGTTCAGGAGGTCTTACAGATTCAATTAATATTTCTCTGCTTTCATGAGACTCCGATTGCAGAGGACCGTACAATCCGATAAGAACTTTCTCATGAGTAAATGGCGCATCAAATGTGGAATTGAAATTTGGATTAAACGCTCGGATGGCATTTTCAATAGCGTAATACGCACCGATGCCATACATTAATGGCGGTTCACCCACCGCTTTCGATTTGAGGATAGCCATTTCACTCCCTTCAGTATCCAGCGGTTCAATGATGACCTCTTTAGGGACTGAATATATATCCGGGATCTTGTAAGTAGACAATGAATTGGACATCAATTGACCTTTTCGATCGTAGCAGAGTTCTTCCATGGTCATCCAGCCCATTCCCTGCACCAAGCCGCCCTCAACTTGCCCAATGTCCACGCTGGGATTCATAGTTTTGCCAAAATCATGAACAATTTTCACAGCATCAAACGCATACGTGCCGCGCACACAATCAACAGTGACTTCAGTCAAGGCCAATCCATAAACATGGTATGCAAATGGATGTCCTTTTTCTTTTTGCATATCGAAATTGATAGTTGGCGTGGCATAATGTCCGTTTTCCGTTAAACAGACCCGCTGTAAAAAGGCCATCAATACAAGCTGATTCCAACTTATGTCTGTCACTTTTCCTTTGCTGTATACGTCCTCATCTTTTATGTCGATATCCTTTGATGTTACACCGAGATGATCGGCAACGCAGTTTTTCAATCTTTCCAACAACACATTACAGGCTTGTTGCAGTGCTTTCCCATTCAGGTCTGCGGTGGAACTGGCTGCTGATGGGGACGTGTTGGCAACCCGTGTCGTATTGGTTGATTCAAGTTTTATGCGCTTTGGATCAAGTGAGAAAATTTGAGCCGCAATCTGGAGCATTTTAGTGTTCACCCCCTGTCCCATTTCCACCGCACCAGTACTCAGACCCACGCTGCCGTCGGTGTAAATGTGAACCAGTGCTCGGGCCTGGTTCATGGGCCTCTTGGTAAATGAAATTCCAAATGTGACGGGCATGAGGGAAAAACCCTTTTTAACATCAGTGGCGCTTGAATTGAATTCATGAATTCGTTTTTCAACACCTTCGATATCAAACTTCGATTCCATATCTGACCAAATGTTTGTCAATTCAACCCCATCCGCTATTTGGCCGTAGGGGAATTCATTCCCGTTCTTAAGTAGATTATTTTTCTGTAACTCATGGGTCGAAACGCCTAACTCGCAGGCTGCATGAGCCAAAGCAGATTCAATTACAAACATGCCTTGGGGCCCGCCAAATCCCCGGAAGGCAGTGTTAGGCGGTAAATTTGTTTTACAGGAATAGGCCGTCGCTTTCACATTGGGAATAAAGTAGGAATTCGTGGCATGAAAAAGCGTTCTTTCTATCACGGCTGGCGACAAATCAGCCGCTGCACCGGCATTTTGAAAAAAGGTCGTTTCATAAGCCATGATCTTCAAATCTTCCGAAAATCCAATTTTGTAATCGGAACTGTAGGGATGTCTTTTCCCCGTCATACGCATATCATCAACACGATGTAAAACCACCTTAACCGGTTTATCTAAAATTTGGACCCCCAATGCGGCCATCACACCCCAGGGTGTTGCCTGGTCTTCCTTCCCGCCAAAACCGCCGCCAATTCGAACAACGTCAACTTCAATCTTGTGCATCCCAATATTCAAGACTCTGGCTGTTATTCGTTGAACTGCAGTGGGACCCTGCGTAGATGAGGAAATTCGTATATTCCCATTTTCAAGGGGGATAGCGTATGCCCCCTGGGTTTCAATATATAAATGTTCCTGTCCATTAGAATTGGTTTTCCCCTGGAAAATATGAGCACATTTTTCCCAGGCTTTTTCAGTATCACCTAAACAAAAGGTTCTGGGTGGAATAATCAATTGGTTTTTCTTTTGTGCCTCCCGGGGGTCAACAATGACTTCCTTCTCTGAAATGTGGATGTCAATGAGCTTCCGGGCTTCAAAAGCGATCTGGTCCGATTCAGCGATAATCAGCGCTATGGGCTGGCCCTGAAAATGTACATCCATTGACGCAAACAAGGTTTCATCTGGAATAATACCGCCGATTTGATTCTCTCCGGGAATGTTTTCATGGGTGAGAATCTTAATGACGCCGGGATAAGCAAGTGCTTTGGAATAATCAATCGATTCAATTGTTCCATGAGCCACAGGTGAATCATATACGACACCAAAACATGTTTCCTGAATAAGGGGAATATCATCCAGGTAAATGGATTTTCCCGTTACATGTCCCTTGGAATCAATGTTTTTCACCTGAGTGATTCCAGGGAGAATTGGGTTGGAAATAATTTGATGAAATGAGCATAAAAAAGCTGACGAAGCAACAACCGTTTATAGTCGGCTGATCCTCTCACATCACTGATAGGACTGATTTCTACTTGGAGAACCCCATTGGCAGATTTGATATTCTGGGGCGAAAGTTCCTTCCCATAAAGGAAAGTACACGTTTTTTCTAAATACATTGGAATGGGCCCAACGCCGCCGGCAGTGAGATGTGCTTTTGTGATATCATTGCCGGAAACGGAAATTTGAATGGCTGTATTGACACTGGCAATATCAAGAGTTATCCGTTTGCTCACTTTTTCAAAATTGAAATGGGTGTTACTTTTTGGCACTTCAAAAGAAATAAATGAAATAATCTCACCCGGAGTTTTATCCAGGTCTTTATACCCCTTGTAAAAATCTTTCAAGTAGATTGTTCTATTATGACTTTTTTCAGTCAAAGTGATTTTGGCATTAAGGGCCAGGAAAAAAGCTGTGAAATCGCCAATAGGCGATGCATTCACAAAGTTGCCACCCAATGTGGCAATATTTCGAATCGGTGAAGATGCCACCAATTTTACATGTTCCGTGAGCCGGGGAAACATGGCCTGTATTTCATCAGATTCTAACAGGTCCGTGGCCGTGTTTCCAGCGCCCAAGGAACAAACCCCGTTTTGGACTATTGTAAACCTGAGTTCTGGTGAATCAGCGATCAAACACACATTCTGGTCAATCAATTGATCCATTTTTTGGACATAAAGATCGGTTCCACCACCCATGACTGTTCCATTTTGACGAGTATTTTTAGCAGGGATCATTTCTTTAAGCATGAATGGAATTTGGTTGAAATAAGGTGGAATAAACGCTTGGTCTACGAGCCATTGGATTGTTTCATTTTTACCCTTCCCATTTAATGAGTCGGTAATATGTTTTACGGCTTTTTCGATTGATTTATACCCGGTGCACCGGCAAATGTTACCATCTATAGCGGCGATTGCATCCTCATAAGAAGGTTCTGAATTGGCAAGGCAAAATCCGGTTAGGGAGACAACAAATCCCACGGTGCAGAAACCGCACTGGGTACCGCTTTCATCCACCATTAATTGCTGAACCGGGCTTAAGTCTTCCATGTTGAGCCCTTCAATGGTGACCACATGTTTTCCCTGGACATTTCCAATTGGTGTAAGACAGGAAGTGACTTGCTTATAACTCATTTGCCCATCTATGAAATCCCCGATGAGAATTGCGCAGGCGCCACAGTCGCCCTCTCTACATCCAATTTTGGTACCGGTCAAACTTTTTTCATAACGGACAAAATCAAGGAGCAGTGAACCGCTGGGTTTTTCTGTTCTAATTTTCTTATTATTGAGAATGAATTCGACCATTAATACTCTATTTTTTTAGTACTTTCCCGCCACTGTGTAAAGGCAGCCAGCGCCTCATCTCTCAATAACTGAATTGTTGGCAGTTTGCGTTGGTTGGTGGATACATCCAACTCATTGTAAATGAAATTGTCGTCGAAGTTGATATCTGCCGCATCCTCTTTTGTGTTGGCAAAATATATCCTATCTGGCCGAGCCCAATAGATGGCGCCCAAGCACATGGGACATGGTTCACAACTACAATAAATCTCACAACCATCCAACTGAAAGGACCCCATTTTTTCACATGCGTTTCTGATGGCAACAATTTCTGCATGGGCTGTGGGATCATTGGATTGGGTTACTTTATTGACACCGGAGGCAATGATTTCTCCGTTTTTTACGATGATGGTCCCAAAAGGTCCGGCATTTCCATTTTTTATATTTTCAATAGATAACCGAATGGCTTCCCTCATGAATTTTTTTTGTTCTTCCATTTCTATCTAATTATTGTGATAATAGTTTTCGATTTTCTGGGTCATTTTATCCTTTTCTACTTGTGAAAGAAGACTCGCCTTAAAACTGTTTTTTGCTAATTCCGTGATTTGTTTTTTGGACAGATTTAATGCTTTTGCTACCCCTGTGTAATTCTCATTTATGTAGCCGCCAAAATACGCCGGATCATCTGAATTAATGGTTACCATTAATCCTGCTTCCATCAATTTCACCAATGGATGATCTTTTAAATTGTTTACCACTTTTAATTGTAGATTTGATAAGGGGCATACGGTAAGGGGAATTTGTTTTTCTGCAATGTGTTTTATCAATTGATCATCATCAAGCGATTGGTTACCATGATCAATCCTGGATACCTTCAATAGATTAATTGCTTCCCATACATATTCGGCGGGACCTTCTTCTCCTGCATGGGCTACTGTGATGAATCCTTCTTCTCTTGCTTTAGAAAAAACGCGCTCAAACTTCGATGGTGGATGTCCCATTTCAGATGAATCTAATCCCACCCCAGCGATCCAATTTTTATAAGGCAATGCTTGGTTCAAAGTTTCAAATGCTGCTGCTTCATCAAGGTGGCGTAAAAAGCACATGATTAATTTGGAACTGATTCCCAGTTTTTCTTTTCCATCTTCCAGTGCGCTATGGAAGCCCTGGATTACCGTATTAAAAGAAACGCCACGATCGGTATGCGTTTGTGGATCAAAAAATATTTCTGTATGGATTAGATTTTGTTCGTGAACTTTGGTGAGATATGCCCAGGTTAAATCATAAAAATCTTGGAGGTGTATCAGAACTTTAGCCCCCACATAATAAATATCCAGGAATTCCTGAAGATTATTAAAATTGTATGCTTTTTTGAGTTCGTCTATTGAATTATAATTTATGGGAATATTGTTGCGGTGCGCAATTTTGAACATTAATTCTGGTTCAAATGTCCCTTCGATATGCAAATGAAGTTCGGCTTTTGGAACGCCTTCAATAAATTTTTCAATAGAATTGTTTTTCATCATAGGTGGGTATTCGGCAAATCTATTAATTATCTATAAGACTGAACAAGATATATCCTTCTGATAAAAATTATTGGAAATTGAAATTTTCAATTCCTGATCGTAACATTGAATAACAATTTGAATTGATTCGAGAGGTATAGTCACGCTTCAAAATGAAATTGTCAGGAACTAATTGTCAAATAGATTAGGAGTTAGTCATGGGAATAAAAGTCAATAACCGCAAAGCTGGTGACGATCAATTCGACCGTGCTGCTAATTTAATCGGATTGAATGATGATATAAGAAATTCCTTAAAAATGCCTGACCGTGAATTAATGGTGGAAGTGCCATTGCGAAAAGACGATGGTTCCATTCATAGTTTTCGCGGTTATCGCGTTCAGCATAATAATTCACGGGGGCCGTTTAAAGGCGGTATTCGTTTTCACCAGGAAGTTGATCTGGATGAAGTTCGATCCCTTGCGTCACTTATGACATGGAAAACAGCGTTAGTGGATATACCCTATGGCGGCGGGAAAGGCGGTATAACCGTCAATCCCCATGAATTAAGTGAACGGGAGTTGGAACGGCTGTCCAGACGTTTTTTCCGTGCCATAGACCCCATCATTGGTGTGAATATAGATATTCCGGCTCCTGACGTGAATACCACGGCCCAGATCATGGCTTGGTTTATGGATGAATATGGTTTGCTGCACGGACATACGCCGGGAATTGTAACCGGTAAACCCATTGACTTGGGCGGGTCCCTTGGCCGCGAAGCTGCTACGGGGAAAGGTGTTGCTATTACCACACGGGAAAGCGCTAACCGTTACGGGCTGGATTTGGAAGGCGCTGCCGTGGTCATCCAGGGATTTGGCAATGTAGGCTCTTATGCCGGGAAATTCTTATCCGAAATGGGCTGTAAAGTCATTGGTGTGAGTGATGTTCATGGTGGGCTCCGTGAACCAGATGGATTTGATGTACCCAGTTTATTTGATTATAACTACAAAAATCGAACAATAAAAGATTGCGGACAGGGGACACCAATTACGAATGAAGAATTATTAGGCATCGAATGTGATTTCTTAATTCCGGCTGCGCTGGGTGGGGTGATCCACAAAATGAATGCTGAAGAATTAAAGTGCAAAATTGTGATCGAAGCGGCCAACGGGCCCACAACACCACCAGCGGATGAATTATTACATAATAAAGGAATTCATGTTGTACCAGATATTTTAACCAATGCCGGTGGTGTGACAGTATCTTATTTTGAGTGGGTACAGAACTTGCAGCAATTCCAATGGGACGAAGATGAGGTGAATGAAAAACTGGAAAAACGCATGGTGCGGGCATTTAAGGAAGTTAGTTCTGTTTGCGACGAAAAGAAAACATCCATGCGCATGGCGGCTTTTACCGTCGCCATTGACCGTGTGGCCCAGTCATTTGAATTACGGGGCATCTAATTCCTTACCTTTCAAACCGGAAATTATAGTAATTTCAAGCATAATTAATTTCAATCATCAGCTCATAAGAATCAGGAGAACAATATGGATTTAATTCATCCCATTTTTAAATGGTTGCACATTATCGCAGGTGTCCTTTGGATCGGCCTGCTTTATTTCTTTAACTGGATCAATGGCCACTTTGCCGCAACAATGGATGGCGACACCAAGAAAAAGGTCGTTCCCGAACTCATGCCCCGTACACTCTACTTTTTCCGCTGGGGTGCGGCATGGACATGGATCACCGGTTTTATTCTACTATTGGTTGTTTTCTACCATGGTGGACTCACCTTTGATGAAGGGGGAGACTGGGGCACCTCTGCTTTTATTATGATTGCTGTGACCTTTTTGGGTGTATTCCTCTATGATTTTCTCTACAAAAGCGGACTTGCATCCAATGTGCGTGTGGTGACCATAGTCAGTTTTGTATTGGTGGGTGTCGTGGTGTATCTCATGAAAGAATGGGCTGGCTTCAGTTACCGTTCTTTCAACATTCACCTTGGGGTATTGTTTGGGACCAATATGGCATTCAATGTCTGGTTCCGGATATGGCCGGCCCAGCAGCAGATTATTACTGCCATCAAGAATGGTGAAGCTCCTGACGGTGCACTGGTTGCCATGGCGGGTCTGCGTTCCAAACACAATACTTACATGAGTGTTCCCTTGATCTGGACCATGATTAACGAGCACACAATTACTCTCGCTGGTGGGAACTTTGGTGTAACTTCATCCACGAACTGGCTGGTATTGATGATCGTTGTAGCCCTCGGTTGGCACATTGTATTCCAAATCTATAAAAAGTCAGCAAAAATAAAGGGCTTCTAATTATAATTTAGGTTATGTTGAAAAAGCCCTGTGGTGGCACAGGGCTTTTTTACTTTAAGAGTTATGAGTGAACAAAAAAAAACGAAATAAATTAGAACTTTGGCTCGATAAGCATAACCATACCATGGAAATGCTGCGCACACTAATTGCTGTACTGGTGTTGGTTTTACAAATTTATATTTTAATCAATATTCTAAAGTAGATTTCCTTAAGTTCCGATCGGGACGCAAGGATGCATTATTCTTAAACGCTGCAGTTCATATCGTGACCGCAACACATGGGAGATTTAATCATCCCACAGCCATCCGGGCATTTGGCTACACCAACTTTAGTACCATCATCTTTGGTAATATGATCATGAACCAGATCTTTGCCGCATTTAGCGCATCTTAAACCGGTGACGCCCATCCCGCAATGTTCACATGTAAATTCAGCCATCATTATTCTCCTTCGTTATGTTAAAAAAATATTGCAGCCAATTTACGACTGAAAATAACTTGAATGAGAATTAAATAATAATAGGAATAATTACTACTTATAGATAATATTATCTATGCGATTTAGTCATCAAAGAGAAGTGATCAGAGATATTGTAAATGGCACCAATGGGCATCCCATTGCCGATTGGGTTTTTAAGGAAGCTAAAAAGTCGATTCCCAATATTAGTTTAGGAACAATATATCGAAACCTGAAACAATTGGAAGAAGCGGGGGACCTGCGCACGATCTATGATGGCACCATCGCCCGCTATGACTGGAACACAAAACCACACGATCATTTAAAATGTAAGGAGTGCGGCGACCTTATTGATGTCCATTTGCTGGATGAGGGGATTCGCTCCGATGTAAAAAAGAAATTTAAATTTGCCGTTGATGATGTCGAAATGACCATCATAGGCACATGTCATAAACACACTTAATATAGGATTTATTATGGAAGAAAATGGAAAATGCCCCGTTTCACACGGGTCGAATAGTCAACATACACTCGGGTCAACAGCAAACGAGCAATGGTGGCCAAACCAGTTAGATTTAAGTATTCTTCACCAACATGATGTAAAGTCCAACCCCATGGAAGAAGACTTTGATTATCGAGAAGAATTCAAAAAACTGGACTATGATGCTCTAAAAAAGGATTTAAACGATCTAATGACAGACTCGCAGGATTGGTGGCCGGCTGACTATGGACATTATGGCCCGTTCTTTATCCGCATGACTTGGCATGCCGCAGGCACATATAGAACTGCCGATGGTCGTGGCGGTGGTGGTACCGGAAATCAGCGTTTTGCGCCCCTTAACAGTTGGCCGGACAATGGCAACTTGGATAAAGCACGACGACTGCTTTGGCCAATTAAACAGAAATATGGTAAGCAGATCAGCTGGGCCGACTTATTGATTCTGGCAGGTAATGTTGCTATTGAGTCAATGGGTGGCAAGACTTTTGGCTTCGGTGGCGGACGTCCTGACATTTGGGCGCCAGAAGAAGATATCTTTTGGGGCAAAGAAAACGAATGGCTCGGCAACACTCGCTATACAGGCGAACGGGATCTTGATCAGCCACTTGGGGCTGTGCAGATGGGTTTGATCTATGTGAATCCCCAGGGTCCAGATGGTAATCCAGACCCGCTTGCAAGCGCGAAAGACATTCGTGAAACATTTAGTCGAATGGCCATGAATGATGAAGAAACTGTTGCCCTTACTGCCGGCGGACACACCTTTGGCAAAGCACATGGCGCAGGCAGTGAGGATCTTGTTGGCATTGAACCAGAAGGTGCTCCAATTGAACAAATGGGATTGGGTTGGAAAAACGCACATGGTTCAGGTCAGGGACGTGACAGTATTACAAGCGGAATTGAAGGTGCCTGGACTGCAAATCCCACTCAATGGGATAATGGCTATTTTGATCTGCTTTTTGGATACGAATGGGAACTGGTTAAGAGCCCAGCAGGAGCACACCAATGGCATGCTGTAAATCCTAAAGAAGAAGATCTCGCACCAGACGCAGAAGATGCTTCAATTCATGTGCCAACTATGATGACAACAGCAGATATGGCGATACGTGAAGATCCAAGCTATAGAGAGATCGCAAAGCGTTTTCATGAGAACCCGGATGAGTTCGCAGATGCTTTTGCACGTGCATGGTTTAAACTGCTGCATCGTGATATGGGCCCTCGTTCTCGGTATATGGGTCCGGAAGTTCCTGAAGAAGACCTTATTTGGCAAGATCCTATTCCGGCAGGCAACACTGACTATGATGTAGATGCTGTTAAAGCACGTATCGCAGAAAGTGGATTGACTGTTCAAGAGATGGTAGAAACTGCTTGGGCCAGCGCTTCAACATTCCGTGGTTCAGATTTGCGTGGCGGTGCCAATGGTGCACGCATTCGCCTTGCGCCACAGAAGGATTGGGAAGCAAACAAACCAGAACAACTGTCCCGCGTATTGGGTATGCTTGAAGGTATTGCTGCAGAAACAGGTGCGTCTGTTGCCGATGTGATTGTCCTTGCAGGCAACGTTGGCATAGAGCAAGCATCCGGTGTAAGTGTTCCATTTACACCAGGTCGTGGAGATGCATCTCAAGAACAAACTGATGTTGAATCTTTTGCAGTTCTTGAACCTTTTGCTGATGGTTTTCGAAATTATCAGAATAAAGAGTTTACCGTCAGCCCCGAACATATGCTGCTTGATAAAGCGCAATTACTTGGACTTACTGCACCGGAAATGACCGTGCTGGTAGGTGGTATGCGCGCATTGGGCATCAGTACCGATGACCACGGTATATTTACAGACACACCAGGAAAGTTGACTAATGACTTTTTTGTGAATTTGCTTGATATGAGTGTTCAATGGAAACCGACGGGGAGAAATTCCTATGAAGCAACGGATCGCGCCACTGGTGAAAAAGCCAGAACGGCTACACGTGCTGACCTTGTTTTTGGCTCTAATTCACAACTGAGGGCTTTAGCAGAGGTTTATGCAACTGAAGATTCCCAACAAAAATTTGTGAGTGATTTTGTAAACGCTTGGAACAAGGTAATGAATCTTGATCTTTTTGATCTAACTTGATCGAAGCTGATGATGGAATTAGACTAAAGTTTCTTTATCTAAAAATTCTGAATAATTATCAATATTCAGAAACAATTAATGGTGAAATGCATCAATCCTGATCAGAAGATTTACTGTCTTCCTGAACTTCCGACTTTCATATAAATTCAGTCCTCTCCTTTTATCTTAAAATGCTGAAGCCCCCCCAAAAACTGATCCATAAATTATTGGATCACCCCAAATACACCTTAACCTTCCTGGGAGCGGTTACCGTCATCCTGGGAAGTTTTCTGCCCGGCGTGAAAATAGATTTTACCATTGAACAATTATTCAGCCAGAATGACCCTGTCATAGACCGATTCATGCGCTTTCGCGAAGAATTTTCCGGCGTTGATAATGTTGTATTTCTGCTCTACGAATCAGAGGATCCTTTTTCCCATGAAAATTTGGTGAAAAATAGAAATATGGTGGAAGCGCTGGATGAGGTCGAAGGCATTAAATCCGTCACCAGCCTCACCAATATTGAATTGTTTACTGAAGGGGGCGATTACCTGCTGCAGCAAGTCTACGAAGAAATTCCCATTTCCAATGATTCACTCCTCCATGCGAAGGATCGGTTCATGTCATCGGAACTGGTGCGGAATTATCTCATTTCTAATGATGGAGAAGTGGCAGCCATCCTGGTTAAAATAGATCGCGACTATAATGAGCATGACGGCCGGGAGCGTATCCTGGCAGAGATAGATCAACTCCAGGAAATGGTTGATTGGGAATGGCACCAGGCCGGGCTGCCGGTTATTCGTACGCGCTATGTTCAATATATGATCGCTGATAATATGAAATTCTTAGGACCCGTTATGGTCATGCTGATAATTTTGCTCCTTGTCCTTTTTCGGTCTTTTGTGGGGCTTCTGCTTCCTATGACAGTGGTGATGGTTACCATCATATGGACCCTCGGATTTATGGTAGCATTCGGTGTTTCCATCAATATTATTTCTTATGTGATTCCCACCCTGTTGATGATTATCGGAATCAGCGATTCCGTGCATTTCCTGGTGAAATATTTTCATACGCTGAAAGAAATAGGCCATCGACGGGAAGCATTATTTCAAACAGTGAAAAAAATCGGTACAGCCATATCGCTTACCAGTTTAACCACGGCAATCGGGTTTGGTGCATTGTCTTTTGTTAATATAGAAATCGTAAAGCAATTCGGCATCTTTACTGCAGTCGGTGTCTTTTTCGCTTTTATTATAACGGTTCTTTTTCTTCCCTCTATGCTGATGCTCATCAAACGCACCCCGGAATCAAAACTGGATGCCTATTCCAAAGGATACCGAATGCGGATCATTAACCGCATCATTATTTTTGTTCGCGCTTACCCAAAACGTATTATTACTATGGGGCTTTTAATTTCAATCATCGGGATCTTCGGCGCTTTCCAGATGAACCCTCATTCCAAACTTATGGAAGATCTACGCCCGGGCAATCCGCTTTTGGATGATATGCATTTCTCTGAAGAACGGATGGGCGCCGTTCTACCTGTAGAGGTCATTATCGAAATAGATGAAGATGGTCCCTATGAAGATATCCAGGATGTTGAAGTCCTGACATTTTTGGATCAACTGTCCCAATATATCGGCACAATCCCGGAAGTAGGAAAAGTTATTTCTGTCTCCGATTATATGAAAGAGATTCACCGCGCCATGAATGACGGCAATCCTGATTTTTATAAAATACCTGAATCCCGTGAAATGATTTCACAGTATATGCTGTTGTATGAGAGCGAATTTGAGTCCCTCATGAACATTGATTATACAAAATTGCGAATCGCTGCCCAAATCAAGGATATTGATTCCCGGCACAGCAACGAAATGGAAAAAGAAATAAACGATTATATTGCTTCTATCGTTCCGAATGGTTTAACGGTGGAAGTAACAGGAACAGCCTTTCTTGCTTTGCGAACAAATAATTATCTCGTTTACAACCTTGCGGGGAGTTTTTTAATAGCCTTTGGCGTCATTACACTGTTAATGGTTTTCCTATTCCGGTCTGTAAAAATGGCCCTGATCTCAGTATTGCCCAATATTATCCCCATGATGATTATGGCTGCGGTGCTGGGCTTTTTTCAAATTCCCTTGCGCCCCAGCACAGCCATGACTTTTGCCATTGCATTCGGCATTGCCGTGGATGATACAGTACATTATTTAACGAGATACCGAATGGAATTAACCGAAACGGATCGCCATTATCGCCAGGCAAATGATGCCACATTGATGAGTACGGGCGTAGCTATGATGTCCACGACTACAATCCTGGTGTCAGGATTCCTGGTTTTGACCCTTTCAGAATTCACACCTACAATTCAGTTCGGGACCCTTTCTGCCATTACCATTTTATCGGCCCTGGTGGGAGACCTTACTTTTCTTCCAGCGCTACTCAGCCAGGTGAAGCCCAGGATAAAAGCTGTCAAGGACTGACAACTTTTTTCCTGTTTCATTGTCAATTATGAAAAGTAATTTCTTAGCCAATTAACCGGGAATTTTTATGCGACGGATATTCATATCCATTTTTTTGATTTCAATTATATCAGCACAGGAAACTGAATATTTTCAGCAATATG
>JAYEFG010000009.1:0-3666 GCA_034658595.1 Fidelibacterota bacterium
GCCTTTTGATAAACTTCATTTTCAGTCTGGAATGGACGAGATTGATTCATCTGTCGGATCCAATTATTAGCACCGCAGCATAATTCAAATTGTTCCTTCGCTTCAGAATTTGTTAGTGAATTTAATGATTCAATCGTCATAAGACAGGTCGACCTAAAATTCTCAAGCGGCTTACACCGCCATCTGGAAAAATGTTAAACCGAAGGTGGGTGAGTGGTGAATTATGGTTTAGTATAAAAAGGTTTTCCTGATTTCCAGTCAGTTTTGATTGGGATAGAATTTCCTTCCATTCTACAAAACTTGAGAGAATTTCTTCCTTTTTTATAACCAGTGCATTGCACCCTTCAATCGAACATGAATCTGGGAAATTTCCTTTAAAATGGAGTGTATCCACCAAAACGCGTTCAATAATACAGGGGGAACCAAGTTTTAGAATCGCCCAATCATATCCTGATCCACGCCGACGTTTCGTTTCCCAGCCATCGCTCATATCAATGCCCGTGGTGGGCTTAATTAAATTTTCCATATGGCTAAAATGCATATCGCTGCAGGAAATCATTTCGCCCCCATTTTCGGATAGAGCAAAATCTTTCAATTCATAATCGATAGTTGCAGCATTATCAGGATTGCCGAATGCTCGGAATCTTGCCACACCACCATCGGGATAAATATGGAGTCGAAGATGGGTAAATGATTGTTCACTTGAAGTCTGAAATATATTTTGTGAATCTCCGTTGAGTTCAGTTTTGGGCAGAATTTCTTTCCATTCGCCATTTTCAATAATTTCATCTAATCCGGAAAATTCGGACATGGAACAGGCGTCCACAGATGCATGAGAAGGGAAGTTGCCCACAAAGTGATGTGTATCAATATCCACTTCTTGGATCACGCCTGGTCTTCCCAATCGTAGAATGCACCAATCATGTCCTTCCGTTCGCTTTCTTCGGGATTCCCATCCATCCATCCATTTACCATGATCCGTATATTTGTCTTCGATAAATATCCCGCGACCCGGTTTGAGCAGATTTTCTTTGGGTGCAAAAAAGTCATCGCTGGCCAGTAAGGTTCGCCCGCCATTAGCTTCTGAAGCAAGATCTATCAATGTATTATCCATTATTCTTTAAAATCATTTTCCCTTTAGGATTTTCTAAAAATTGCCCCTTTTCATAAACTTTTTTCCCACGAAGAAAAGTGCTATTCACTACCCCAAACAGCGTTTCACCTTCGTAGGGCGTTAATTTATTTTTATGATGAATGGCTTCTTTTTTAATGATGTATTTTTCATCCGGATTCCAGCAAACAAGATCAGCATCAAATCCGGGAGAAATCTGTCCTTTCAAATAATCCATTCCAACAAACTTTGCCGGTTGTTTACTCATCCAATTTATAAGCTGATCCAGCGAATAGCCACGCCGTTTGCATTCTGTCCAAATAACGGGGAGTGCAAACTGAATGGATGAAATTCCGCCCCATGCTTTTTCAAAATCTCCCGCTTCTAAATTTTTTAAATCCGGTGTGCAGGGTGAATGATCTGACGTTATAAAATTGATAATTCCTTCTTCCAAACCCGCCCAAAGATTCTCACGGTTTTCAGCATCCCAAATGGGTGGGGCGCATTTGAAACGTGTATCGCCATCTGAAATTCGTTCAGAAGAAAAATGGAGATAATGGGGACATGTTTCAACCGTAAGGGGGAAACCATCCTTACGAGTTTGGGCAATTCCGGGTAAAATGTCAGCAGACGACAAATGGACAATATGAATATGAACAGCAAATTCCCGACATAAATTAATCAATAATTTTATGGCATTATTTTCCCATGATTTTGGCCTTGATTCCTGAAAATGCTTATAAGATTTATTATCTTCCGATGATGTTGCCCCATTCTCCAGTTCCGCATGAACCAAAACAGGAATTTCTTTTTTGGCCAAAATGGGTAGCGCTTCTCGTAGATGCTTTTCTGAAACATTTGGGAATTCATCAATGCCGGACGGGCTTAAAAATGCTTTAAATCCCAAAACGCCCGCATCGGCCAACGATTCAAGGTCCTGAATATTATCCGGAATAAGTCCGCCATAGAATCCACAATCAATCCAAAGTTGATTTTCTGTGGCAGTAATTTTCTGATTGAGCGCATCTACAGTTGTGGTGACCGGAATACAATTTAAGGGCATATCCACAAGGGTGGTGATACCGCCCGCTGCTGCCGCTTTTGTCGCCGTTTCAAACCCTTCCCAATCTGTTCTTCCCGGCTCATTTATATGGACATGTGCATCTACAAGCCCCGGCATGACCACATCATTCCCTATATCTTCTACAGGACAATCACTCGGGATTTCTGTTACAGAAACCACATCGAGAATTTTCTCGCCCTTTATCAGAATTGTAGCAGGTTTTTCTCCTTCGGGAGTTAGGGTCCGTTGACTGGTGATTGCAAAATCTGGCATGGGGCACATTTATATTTTGTCCTGATCTCTTATTTGCAGAATTTGGGCTGCCACGCTGATGGCAATTTCTTCCGGCGTGTTGCTGACCATGGGAATTCCTATCGGCGCTGTAAGTTTGGATAATTGGTCTTCGGAAATTCTTTCATTTTTCAGGCGCTTTTTTATTTCAAATATTTTCGCTTCACTACCCATAACACCAATAAAAGGAAAGGGTTGCTTAAGGACACCCAATAACCCGCGAACATCAGAAGCAACATCCGTGGTCATCACTACCACTTCGGTCAATTCAGGATGGTTAATTTTTTCTGCTACATCTTTGTAATCATCCACAATTTGAACAGAATTTGCATATTTATTTTCGGCCATTGTGGAAACTTGGGACCGTGTATCAAACACAAAAACATCATAGCCAAGTTGGTTCATTACTCGAGACAAGGCCAAGGCGCAATGCCCGCCGCCGATAAGTGCAATTCGTTTAAAATTCTGGAGTTGTTCTTCATAAATCCAATCATTTTCATCTTTTGACAATTCAATTTGAGCTTTATTGCTATCATGTTTTTGTGCCCGAACATCCATTCCACTTGGACCAATTGAAAGTAAAGCAGATTGGTTTTGATGTAAATAATGGATGATTCGCTCCGCAGTTTTACCATCTTTTTCAGGATGGCAAAGGTAGTACAAATTGGTTTGCTGTCCGGCGCAGATCATGCCCGATTTTTCTCCTGCTCCGGATTTCTGATGGTTTAAGGATTGGATTTCTGGAGTGAAACTTCCATTCTCTAAAATATCTTTTGCCCGTTTCACCAAATTATATTCCATGATGCCACCGCCAATAGTCCCAACAGGATCACGCTCTTTAGCCACAAGTAATTTGGCGCCGGTTGTGCCGGGAGAGTGGGGTGTATGTTCCGCCACCATGGCCAGAAATACATTTTGTCCGTTGTTCAACAAGGATGAAACTGTTTCCCAATATTTGGTTCTTGAATTTGAATCCAAAATCGATGGATTCATGAATCCACTCGTTCAGATTCAGAAATCTCGTATAATCCCATTAGGATCTTTTCATGGGTGAAAGGTGCATCGAATGTTGAATTAAAATTTGGATTAAATGCCCGGACTGCATTTTCAAGAGCAAAGTACGCGCCGATGCCATACATCAAAGGTGGCTCGCCAACGGCTTTGGATTTTAGTATTGCAATCTCGTTGCCTTCCGTTTCCA
>JAYEFG010000010.1:0-64675 GCA_034658595.1 Fidelibacterota bacterium
CCATTACAAATGGGTGGAGATTTATTTTCATTCTCTACACCAAGCCCGGGTCAAACTGCCGTAACGGCATCCGATCTAAAAATGATAAATGTATTTCCAAATCCGTATATGGGAATGCATGACCTCGAACCAAGTCGCCAAGGTAAATATGTTACCTTTAACCACCTGCCTGCCGATAAAAAGGTTCAATTTCGAATCTTTAATATAGGTGGCGTTATGGTGGCTAGTTTCTTCAAAAATACAGTTTCTCAGTATCAAACTTGGAATATGATGAATGCCAATGGCTATCCTATAGCTAGTGGTGTTTATATTGTTCATATTAAGGTGGACGGAGTTGGCGAGAAAATTATGAAACTTGCCATTGTGACTGAAGAAGAATTCATTGATACCTATTAATGGTCAAAAGGAGAAAAAAATGATTATGAAAAGAATATTAACAATTACCTCTGTCTTGGCCATGTTCGCCAGTTTATCTGTGGCACAGAATACAGATGCTGGCGCAAGGGAGTCATTGCTTTATCGCGCAGAATCGGGTGCCCGTAATGGTACAGCTGGTGCTTCACAGTTATTAATACCGCAAGGAGCAAAATACCTTACTGGAGGCGGCGCAGTTGCCACGGCAACTGGTGTAGGTGCAACTTATTGGAATCCGGCCGGTATAGCGCGAACGAAAAGTGCAGTTGAAACTTCATTTTCCAATCGATCTTACTTCGCGGATATGTCTGTATCTTTTTTTGGCGCCGTATTAAAAGCTGGGAGTAATGCCTTTGGTGTGAATGTTCGTACAGTTGATATTGGTGAAATTGATGTAACAACGGTGTTTTCACCGGATGGTACAGGAGAAAAATTTACTCCTTCGAACTTCACAGCTGGATTTACATATGCACGGATGATGTCTAGCCGTACAAGTATGGGAATGTCACTAAACCTTACCAGTGAAGGATTTAGACGTGTTCAGGGCAGAGGCATTACAATTGATGCCGGTGTTCAATACTCTGACTTTCTCAATGTCTCTGGCTTGGACGTCGGAGTTGTAGTAAGAAATTTTGGTCAACCAATGCGATATGATGGTTCAGGCCTATTGCGCGATGCTATTGCACTGGGCACGGATAGACAAACGACAAAATACAAAGTTGAAGCGGCAAAGTTTGACATGCCCCTTGTAATGGAAATAGGGACCAAATATAATATGAGTACTAATATTTCTTTAGCCGGTACTTATGAAGTGAACAACTTTGATCAGGATAAAATAAAACTAACAGGCACATTTAACATACCGGGATTATTAGCGGTACGCACAGGATATTTATTGAATGTTCAATCTGTTGATATACAGGATAATGTTACAACTGAAAATGTAGATGAAAGCGAATCTTCCTTAGAAAATATCTTTGGTGGTCTTTCTTTTGGTGGTTCACTAAGTCTCCAACGCACCTTAGGTATCAATGCTTCGATTGATTATGCCTATATTCCTGTAAAGCACTTTGATGGTAATACAGTGTTCACATTGAACGTTGGCTTCTAAAAAGCTGAAAAAATAAAATGATGAAAAAGCCCTGTCGATTTTTGACAGGGCTTTTTTTTATCTATTTGTAATATATTTGCCCGTATGAATTATCGGCTGAATCCAAAATGGTTCCTGTTTTTCCTTGTTTTCATCAGCGGATGCGCGAAGGATAAGCAGACTAACAACATGTTCCAGATACCCAAACCCGCCTTCAAGGATAACCCCCCCCAGGTTTCATTTTCAGATTTCATTGGTTCTGAGCAGTGCCAGACTTGCCACGAGGATATTTTTGCCCAATGGAAAAATTCAACTCATGCAAATGCGGGAGGCAAACCGGAGGAAATAAAAATTATAGCGCCCTTTGACGGCAAGCCAATCCCCTTAGCAGATGTTACGGTTTATCCTGAACAGAAAAATCAGGGTTATCAATTCAGAATCATTGACAATGAAACAAAGCATGAACAAACATTCATCGTTGAAGCAGTGGTTGGCGGCGGCTTTATGGTTGGCGGCGGGACACAAACATTTTTCGGGAAACATGAGGATGGGACCTACAGATTTTTACCCTTTGATTTCAGTAAGGATGAGAATGACTGGTTTGTGCAGGTCAAAGGTTCTGAAAAATGGAAAAAGGCCGATAAAGATATAGAATTGGATCAATTGGTTAATTGGCCGCCTCACCGGGCATTGGGGGAAATAGAGGATATTTCCAACTGCCAAAATTGCCATGGTAGCCAGGTAATAAGCCGCAAGGCAGGGAACAGGTATAAAACACAATTTACCACTTTAGCCATTAACTGCGAGTCCTGCCACGGCCCCGCAAAAACACATGTGTCTTCCATGTCTGATATTGTCCGGGGTATTACTGCAAGCGCAACAAATATCGGAATAGAAACATTGGCAGGCATTACGCCAAAGAAAAGTTTAAATATCTGTTTTCAATGTCACGCGGTTAAAACACCACTGAAAAACGGGTTTCTTCCGGGAGAGAATATGGAAGAATTTTATTCCCTTCGTATGGCCTTGCTGGGAAATGAAAATCCATATTCAATTGACGGCAGGATTAAATCATTTGGATACCAGCAAAATCACCTGTTCAGCGATTGTTTCATTAATGGCGCAATGACCTGTACCAGTTGTCATAATCCACACAGCCAGGATTACCAGGATATTAATCGGGAAAAATTAGCCAATCGGTTTGATGACCGGCAATGCACAGCCTGTCACGCCGCAAAAGCAGAAAATATTCCAGCCCACACTTTTCATGTTTCAGGCTCAGAAGGGAGTAAGTGTATCTCCTGCCATATGCCCTTCCGCCAGCATGTAGGGATTGGAAATGAAATCAGGTTTACACGATCCGATCATACTGTTTCAATTCCACGCCCTGTTTACGATCAGTCACAAGGGTTTGAATCTGCCTGTATTCAATGTCATTCTAATCAAACTGAAGCGGCGTTACAGGATTATGTAAATGAATGGTGGGGTGTTTTAAAACCACTTAATCCTGTTATCGCTAACCGCTTAAAAATAACCGCTAAAACAAGTCCGGCAGAAGCTGCGGAATTGTTGCTGCGCCCGGAATTGAGTCATAGCATGGGGCAATTTTCCAATATGAGCTATTTTATTAAGCGCTATCTATCCCCGGGGATGTCCGTATTGGATCAAAATATAATAAAGAAATTGATGGCTTATGCTCAACAAGATGATATTGATTTAAAAGCGCTGGCTATTGCCGGATTACATTACAGCCAGTATAACAATCCACAAGTTCAATTATTTATCGCTGGGCAATTGGAAAGTATGGAGAAAATGGAACAATCCGTCCGTCTTCGATGGGGTATGATTTTAGATTATTTCGGTACTGTATTTTATTTAGTTGGTGACCGCCCGCGGGCAATCGAATGTTATGAACTGGCAAAACAGGTTTTGCCGGATGATAAAAATATCCGGGAAAACTTAGCCCGGGCGAAAACTTAATTTCTGAAAAGGGAATTCAGGGCAGGGTAGAGTTTTTCATAGGGCAGATTCTGACCAAAATAATATTCACCCTTTTCATCCTGCAGGATAAGTTCCCAGTGAAGGTGGGATTCATCACGGGTGCCTAAAGTACTTGGCCGTGTTCCTGTATTTCCTGATTTAGCAAATACTTCACCGGCTTTTATTCGATAACCCGCTTTAACATTTGGATTTATATGGGAAAGATGGGCGTATATGGTGATGGTGCGGTATCCGGGGAAAAGATCAAAGCCATGATCAATGAAAACGGCCTTCCCGAGCAAAATACTGTTGAAAATATCCGAAGGTGTTCGATCAAGCTTTGCGGCACGACTTAGAATGTTAACCCTGAAATCGGCGGGGATTTCTTTATAATTTAAATCGGATCGTATTATAAGCCCCTTTGCTACGGCCTGGATGGAAGTCCCCCAGTCTGAAAAAAAATCGATCCCCCGGTGAATTCCGGATCGGTATGTCCTGGGTGCGTTAGGAAGCCTGGTAGCCTTTTTAGGGATATTCAGGCCCTGGCAGGGCAGAATTAATGCTGTTGCGGGTACAATGATTGAAAAATCGGGAATTAAACCCCCTCTGTCGAACAAAGGCTCAAGGGGGAGGGTCTGTACCGTTTTCGCTAAAATATGGCGAATTTCGGGCATTATATAACTTGTATCCACTGCATAGGTAAGGATGATTTGATTACCGCTCTTATCTAGGTTAGATAATGTGCGCATTAATTTATGATTTGAAATTTTTGCTGATATTACCTCTGCATACATAACCTTGGAAGAATCATGTAATCCCGGTTGGACCCGATCAATTAACGTCCCTAATGATACAGGTTGGTTTGCTAAAATTGTTAAAGAATCCAAGTTGGCCAATTCATAATTGGTAATGATACTGGCGGTAAGGCTGTCGATTGAAAAGTGAAGCGCAGGGATGACTGCTGTGGATTCTTTTTCAGGCCCAGGAGAATCAAGCATGGGTGCCGTACAGGCATTGAGTACAGCCAAGAGTAAAAATAAAAAGCGCTTCAAGGAATCAGGTGTTTTCTTGGAGGGTTTTAAGCCCGTCAATATAAATGCTTTCTGGGGGCCCAATAATTGTGGTTTCACACACATCTGAGAATATTGAATCATCTTTTTCAATATCTTGAAATCCATCCGAGAATAATAATTGGACAGCGGGAATATCAGCTATTTTTATAGCATCGCGGATCGAATATTCATAGTTAGCCCACGCCATTGGCGCAAAGAGTAGTCCCTGGGCCCAGTTGCGGTTCCGCTGGATAAAATTGAGGGCCTGAAACACTTTATGGGTTTGGGTAATTTTTAAGGTAATATCCCCATTTCTAACGTGACGCCCTAGGCCCGTATTAATTTTATCCAATGTGATGCGCTGGCCCAATTGTGCTGAAATTGATCCAATCAAATTCAGGTTTGGTCCGTGTAAAACGAGTATATTCATAATTCTGTAAACAAGAATTTAGCGCATGGGAACCAAATGCCCGATAATATAGCCAATAATAGTTCCGATCAATAATGCTAATGTAAGTACGCGAGATTTGGTGAATTCACTACGATATCCCTTTTTAATGGCAACAGCACCGACAAAATAGCCCAGGGCGTTTAATATCCAGAAAAATGGGATGGCAAATATTTTAATGATGAAGGGGCCAATCAAGGGAACCATTGCGATTAAGGCCGCCAGTCCGGCGAAGGCCTGGGTGAATACACCGATGATTACCGTTCCGAAAACAACGACTTTTTTATCAATACCAAATTTTAAGGCGACTGAAATGGCCAGGACGATACCCATCCATATAAGAATCTGCCTGCCGTAGGTTTTAAAAAAGGTCTGTTTACTTATCTGCAATTATAATCTCGTAAGGGAATCCGTATGCTGTTATCTTAACCCTAATTATACGACGATTTCCATTTCGTTCCACCCAGATTTGACGAACGGCATCCGGGTTGGGGGCATAATGCATTAAACGATCTGTTTTCTGCAGAAAGCCGGCAGAATCATTAATATATTCCATATCCATCCGGAAATAATCGCATAATATATTTGTATTGCCGACTTTTATTGTTTCAGTACCAGCCCACAAAAAACGGCCGCGCATGGGCCGGCCTTCATGCTCCATTTCAAACCATTTAGTATCCAGTATTTTGTAAGGCTGGCGGATTAAGCGGACAAACGAGGTAAACAGGGTCTGGGTGGAATCGGGAAAATTCCTAGTTTCATCTTTAAATTTGAGAATACCATTTTTCAGTTCAATGAATACCCTTTGCTTGAAATCCTCTTGTTTGATTTTCTTTTTGAAGGATTTTAAGCCAAAGTGCACAGAATCAAAATGTGTGGTATAAGTATTGACAGCCGGCCAGATCATATCAATGATACCAACTGTCTCGTATTTCAATTTAACGGAATCAGCCTTTAAATTGTATTTTGCTTTAGCTACCGGAAACCCATATACATTAGCCGAGTAATTTTGACCCCCCAGGGCCGATATAAAGATGAGAAATGAAAAAATCCTGCCCATGACAGGTAATGCTTAAGAAGTAACGAGGAAAGAACCGGCAATCAAGAAATAAAAGGCAACACCAAGGATATCAATGGCGGTGGTTACAAAAGGGCCCGTGGCAACTGCCGGATCAATATCAAATTGATTCAGGATTAAAGGAACCATAGAACCAATCGTAGTAGCTATAATCATGGATAAACAGATACTTAATCCAACCACGACACCGAGTATAGGCGATACATCTATAAACCGGAAAATGGCAAACAGGCCTAAAAGGATGCCGTATAAAATGCCCAAGATGAGTCCAACGCGAATCTCCTTGAATAAAACTTTCGCAGAATTTTCGAACCCAACGCGGCCTGTGGCTAATCCGCGGACAATAATTGTGGATGACTGAGTGCCAATATTTCCCCCCATTCCCATGATCACCGGGATAAAAGCAGCGAGAGCAATCGTACTTTGAAGCACATTATTAAAAATGCCGATTATAAAAGCAGCTAAAATACCGCCAATCCAACTGGCGAAAAGCCAGGGAAGGCGCATGCGGGCATTTTCCCAGGAAGATTTTAACAGGATTTCACGATCCTTACCGGCCCCAACCATCTGCAAGAAGTCTTCGGTGGCTTCTTCACGAATCACGTCCACCACATCATCCACGGTAACAATTCCCAATAATTGTTCATCTGAATCCACCACCGGTACAGCGAGAAAATTATATTGAGACACAATTTTGGCGACTTCTTCCTGGTCCGTTTCAAGCCGTACGGCGTGCACCTTACGGGACATGGTATCTTTCAGCATCGTATCACCGGGCGTTGTTACCAAATCCCGCAAGGAAACTACTCCAGTCAGACACCCATCATCATCCACGGCATAGAGATAAAATACCATTTCCGCTTCTTCCTGATCCTGCAAGGCTGTGATCGCATCCCTTGCCTTGGTTTCTTCGTGGAGCGTAAAAACATCGGTATACATAAGGCTCCCGGCACTGTCCTCCGGGTAGGCCATCATTTCTTCCAGTTCTTCCTGCTCTTCGGCTTGGAGCAGATTAATTACAGAAGTTGCATATTCTTCATTCACCAATCCCATGAGGTAAGCCTGTTCATTAGAGCTGGCTTCTTCCAGGATAGACGCCATGCGCTGAGGTGCTTCCTGCTCTAACAGGCGAATGGTGATTGATTCATCAAGTTCACTTAAGAATTCTACTGTTTCTTCTGCAGGATCCATTAGTGCAAAAATTTTTTCCTGTTCACTTTCGTTGAAATAACGGAAGATTAGGGCCATATCTGCTGGGTGAGTTTTATTGATCAGCTTTATGATATTGGTTTTTGCATGACGACGAAGAAGACGTCTAAAAGTGTTACGCAAGACAGTAATTTCAGTACCAAACATTTCTTTTTTCATCTTAAGCTCCCTGCCCCGTTTTCAGTTGTTTAAATCCAAACCAGAAAAAACTTCCACCAATGATCAGCCATATGGGATTGATATGGCCATGCCAAAGTATTAGCGATTCAAAGAATTCACCCATAGAAGAAAAAAGTAATGATGTGGCATTAATAATGATGTGAAAAATAATGGAAGGAATGATTGAATTGGTTTGCCAGGCCAGGAACCCCAAGAGGACGCCGAGAAAATAAATTTGAATCATCCAGTAGGGGTTAAAATGAATTGCAGCAAAGAACAGGCTTGAGAGAAGGATTGCCCGTGTGATATCCCCCCAGGCATTTTCCAGGTATTTTTGCAAGAATCCTCGGAAGAGAATTTCTTCTCCAACGGGCGCAAGAATAACTACGGTAAAAATGAGTAAAACAAGCGATAGGGGGTTATCCGGGGTCAGCATAGCTTCAACCTGCAGAAAAGAATCAGGCATGGGTATAACCATATCTACCAGCAAATTAATTTCGTCAGAAAGAATCATGGCCCCCAAGGATAGCAATATAGTTGCAAATACAGTATTTCTTGAAACAGGATTGATTCGTAAAGTTTCAGAAAGGGTAAAATTTTTTCGTAATAAATAGATAATCACCGGTACAACCAGAAATGCTTGGCCGATAAACATGGCAAAGTAGGTAGGAAGACCCGGCTTAGCGCCGGACAGGATGGACGAATCCAAGGCGCTGAATATTGAGCCGATAATCAGCGCTGAAAGGACCGATAATAATACGATCCCGAATGCGAACCGTACTGAGAGGGTCCGGTTCATGGGGGTCTGAATCCATTCTAATCACAATCCAAGAAGTTACGGCTTTCTTGGTACACGGGAAAACATCCCTTTACCGAGTTAATTTTTGGAGTAAAATGCCCATGGCGACACCAACATTGAGGGATTCGCCTTCCCCGATCTTCGAGATTGCAACTGCTTGATCTAACCGGGATTTGACGCCGTCACTCAATCCATGGGCTTCACTGCCCATCACCAAAACCCATTTTTTTGGTTTCTTACCCATCGTATTGATGGAAACACCCCTTTGGTCTGCACCGATGAAAAAGTGGTCATTTAATTTCTCCAATTTTATTTGTCCGATCCATGATAAATGAAAATGAGCACCCATTGCACTGCGGACCACTTTGGGATTGTATGGATCAATACACCCGTCAGAAAGTGCGACTTGATGAAGGCCGAACCAGGATGCTGTTCGAAGGATGGTTCCCATATTACCGGGGTCGGATACACCGTCCAGGAAAATGAAGTTATTATTCATATCGGGTGAATTAAATACTGGGATTTTACAAATAGCCAGGATTCCCGGAGGTGTTGAGGAAGGGGATAGCTGTCTCATTTCTGATTCTGAAACAGTTTCAATTTTAATGGAATTAAAGAGACCCGAATTTTTAATTGCAAAGGATTCCGTTGTTAAGACAAAGTCTATGGGTGCCTTTGCTGGTAATGCTTCCTTAACGGTGCGGAGACCTTCAATAATAAAAAGCCCATGTTTATCCCTAAACTTTTTCTGATGCAGTGAGCGAATTCGTTTATTTTTGCTTTGGCTTGTCAATTAGCCTGGTATTCTATTTTACCATTTACAATTGTATAGAGTATTTTTGTATCCAGTATCTTATCCTCGGGAATAGTGATAATATTCTGAGAAAGGACGGTAAAATCAGCATATTTTCCCACTTCGATGGATCCCTTGATATCTTCTTCAAAAGCGCCGTAAGCGGCATTGATCGTATATGATTTTAAGGCCTCAAACCGTGTCATTTTTTGTTGGGGCTCAAAACCGCCCTTTGGTTTTCCTTTTAATGTTTGACGGGATACGCTGGCATAAAATGACGCAATGGGGTCAATCGGCTCTACAGGAGCATCGGTACCATTCACAATTATTGCTCCCCGATCCATAAGCTCCCGCCAGACGTAAGCTCCTTCAACAATGCGTTTTTTACCAAGACGGTCAATGGCCCATGGGCGGTCCGATGAAAGGTGAATTCCCTGCATGGAAGCAATAACACCCAAATTTCCAAATCTAGGGATATCTTCAGGATCGATATGCTGGGCATGTTCAATGCGCCAGCGGTGATTGCTGGCTTTTTTTGGATTTTTCTTAAATGCTTTTTCAAATTGATCCAGCACCTCCCGGTTGGCGCGGTCCCCGATAGCATGGGCATTGACCTGAAAACCATTGGCCAAACCATCCGTTGCCACCTCGTACACATATTCCATGGATTGGGTGGCCATGCCGAGATGGCCCGGACGGTCACTATACTCGTCCAATAGCCAGGCACCGCGGGAGCCCAAGGCTCCGTCTGCATTAAGTTTGATTGAACGGATTGTAAGATGATCATTCCCGGTACCAACCTCAGGCCCTTTTTTATACCACTCCTTTAGCAGGTCAGGGTCCCTGCTGGTGAGCATCACATAAAGTCGAATCCGTAATGCTTCACGATCAAGGCCTTCCCGATAGGTTGCAATTGCACTGTGACCGGAGCCTGCATCCTGAAATGACGTGATTCCATTTTCCAGGCAGGCCTGAACTGCTAGATCCAACGCTTTCTGACCGCTTCCCTCTGATGCAGAAGGTACATGGCGGCTGATAAGCCCCTGAGCCCGCTCATTAAAAACGCCCGTTGGATTCCCCCGGAGATCCTTAATGATTTCGCCACCAAAACCAAATTCAGTCTCTGCTGTGACACCGGCAATTTCCATCGCTTTGGCATTCCCAAATCCAGCGTGACCGCTGGCATGGGTGAGCCACACAGGATTATTAGGTGAAACGGCACTGAGTTTATCATGGGTTTGAAATCCCTTGACTGTTGTTTCCGGATTGGGCTCCCACTTGCTTTGATGCCATCCTCTGCCCAAAATCCATTCACCCGCTTCAGTTTTTTCAACAGCATTGGCAACCAAATCCACCAAGTCATCATAATTGGCCGCCTTTGTCAGGTCCAAACGCATTTTTGCATAACCCAAGCCTATGAAATGACCATGACCTTCGATCAATCCGGGAACCAGAGTAGCACCTTTCAAGTCAAGGATCTTGGTGTTTGCATTAATCAGTGAACCGACCTCCTTTTTTTTACTGACAGCAATGATTTTACCATTTTTCACGGCTATAGCTTCAGCAATTGGATTAAATTCATTTACCGTATAAATGATACCATTTTGAATAATGAGGTCAGCCTTTTTGCTTTCACAAGCAATCAGGAATAAAAACATAAGTGAGAGTGTGTGAATTAATCTTGGATTCAAGTGTGCCTCCTTCAATGAAATCGTGAAGATGAAAATAATGCGCATAAACCATCTTTCTCAATAAATACCTATAACAAATTCCATTGGAAGCGCATCCTGAACCCGGTAATTTCCCGTTCAAATTTTTGCGTATGAAAAATGTCAAAAGGCGTAACTCCCCAAAGTAAAGATTATGCAGCCTGGTACACCGATGTAGTTACCAAGGCCGGCTTAGCCGATTACGGTCCCGTGAAAGGAACTATGGTGGTGATGCCCTACGGGTTTTCCCTGTGGGATAATATTAAGGAAACATTTGACCGCATGATTAAAGAAACAGGCCATGTAAATGCCTATTTCCCCTTATTTATTCCAAAATCATTTTTGGCCCGGGAAGCGGAACACGTGGAAGGCTTTGCCAAGGAATGTGCGGTTGTAACCCATACCCGTCTAAAGGCCGATGATAAGCACGGTCTTGTGGTGGATCCGGAATCAAAGCTGGAAGAAGAAGTAATTGTCCGCCCCACATCAGAAACTGTTATCTGGTCTATGTATAAAAAATGGATTCAGTCCTATAGAGATCTGCCCCTGCTTATCAACCAGTGGGCCAATGTAGTCCGCTGGGAAATGCGTACCCGGCTTTTTTTGCGCACTACAGAATTTCTTTGGCAGGAGGGCCACACCGCTCACGCCACAGCAACAGAAGCAGAAGCAGAAGCACGTCTTATCCTGGAATTATACCGCAAATTAGCTGAAGATTACCTGGCCATGCCTGTTCTTACAGGGTTGAAGTCGGAAGCAGAAAAATTTGCCGGTGCTGAACGGACATATTGTATTGAATCAATGATGGGGGATAAACGGGCCCTGCAGGCTGGAACATCCCATAATCTTGGTCAAAATTTTGCCAAAGCTTTTGATGTCACCTTTCAAACCCGGGATAACAAGGAAGAATTGGTCTATGCTACCAGTTGGGGTGTCAGCACGCGTTTGGTTGGCGGTGTTATCATGACCCATGGGGATGATAAGGGTCTCCGCCTACCACCGAAGATTGCCCCTTACCAGGTTGTGGTTGTTCCTATTTTTGGGGATGAAGAGAGCAAACAAACCGTCAAGGCCTACCTTGATCCTATTTTGTCTGATCTTCGAAATGTTGGCGCCAGGGTCCATGAGGATTGGCGAAGAGACAGCCCCGGATTCAAATTCAATGAATGGGAAATGAAGGGTGTACCTCTGCGGCTTGAAGTGGGACCAAAAGATATTGAAAAAGGGAAAGTTGTATTGGTTCGTCGTGATAATGGTGAAAAACAATTCGTTGAAAAAGACGGGATTGCAATGTGTGTTCCCAAATTGTTGGATGAAATTCAAATTAACCTTTTCGAACAAGCCAAGGCCTTCCGTGAAGAGAATACACATACAGTTTCATCCTATGATGAATTCAAGGAAGTGATTGGCAATCAGGGTGGTTTTATTCGCTGTGGTTGGGATGGAACAGAGAAAACAGAAATGGTTATTAAAGAAGATACCAAAGCAACGGTTCGCTTGATTCCCTTTGATGAAAATCCGAAAGATTTGACCTGTATTTATTCCGGGAAACCCGCCAAAAACGAAGTCATTTTCGCTAAGGCTTATTAGATATAGGGAAAGTTTACTAAACCTTGAAGGATTAGTAAACTTGTACACATAGGAATAGTAAACTTATATAGAAATGATCACCAATTCAACCGCAATTGTCCTCAAGCGGTTTCCCTATAGCGAGACCAGTATCATCGCTCGCTGCTTTGTGAGGGATATGGGTAAGGTTAGTTTTATCATCCATGGTGCTCACCGGAAGAAATCACCCATGGGGGCCTATTTTCAGCCCATCAATTATTTGGACCTGGTTTATTATTTTAAGGAATCCCGGAATCTCCAAACCGTTTCCAAGGCGGCCTTTTCCCAATCCTGGTCTACCATTCCAGCGGACCTTAAGAAAATATCTTATGCTATGGCCATGATCGAACTCACGGATAAATGTTTAACGGACTATGATCCCCATGCAAATTTATTTGATGAATTGGTAATTGCGCTAAAGACGGTTGAAAATGAAAAGAATCAACTTAACCTGGCCTATTGGTTTTACCAATATCAGGTTTTGAAAATACTGGGCTTTAAACCCGATTTTTCTCAGGCGGAAGTGGATTATGTTCCTCTTCCCAATCCATTTGCAGGGCCTAATTCAAAAGCCGTTTTTGAATATTTTCAAATGGAGCAGTCCGGTATGAACAAAGGTATCACTATCACCGCTCAGGATCGAAAAGTTATCAGCAGTTATTTGAATACATGTATGGGGATTCATTTTGAGGGCGTTCAAAATTTAAAGTCCTTCCAAATTCTACGTGAGATGGTAACCTGATGGTCTATCGCGGCACATTGAGATGGGAAGGAGAAAAATCATTCTTAGAAAATGAAAATGGTAATCGTTTACTGGAAAATCACAAGATCTGGAATGGATATATCCTCCATTGGCGAAATCAACCTGTTTGTGCCCGGGAGCTCGCCCAGAAAGATTATGAAAACAATGAACCAATCATAATCATGTGGCCGGACACACCGCCATCTGGAAAGCCATTTGTAGAAATATATTATAATGAACGGCTGGTGAAATATCCTGCATCAACCTTTGGACATAACGCCATAAATGTGAATGGAGAATTTTTCAATTTTTCCCATCTTATAAATGAAAATGAAGCTATGGATGAGGCGGAATATATGTACCGCCCTGCTCTTGGAGAATTTGCCCCTTCTCCCCACAATGGAAAATTTGAGATACTGGAAGACGCCACCGCTTATTATGATAAGTTTGGACGGAATTTTATGCGTTCGATCCATGTTTTACGCATCGAAAGGATTGATACAATTCATTTATCGGATATATTTCACGACATGCTAAAATCTATTCATACAACACCGGTCCATCCGAGAAACCCGGAGAAATACCGGGATTTCAATTTCTTTAACCGTAGCTGTACTACCATAATCAGGGATGGTCTCAGAAAATATGGATTCCAAAAAATTAGAGGCGTTTTACCTCGGGATTTTTTCATTAGTGCGGCCATGGTATTGGGACAGGTTAATGAATTAAACACCCGGCTCTATAAACGCCCGCAGCTTAAAGTACCGGAAGCTCCTTTTAGTCAAACAACAACTCCTTTGAATCCGATGAATTGGATTCGTCTGAAAAATCTGCGAAGTATGGAATAAAGAATGAAACGAACCTGTATAATCATCATTTTATCTATCATCTTTTCTAGTTGTGAAAAACGATCTTTAGATACATCACCCGGTGTCTCGTGGCAATTAGCTGAACATCGGTCTGCAACAATTTCTGACGTACGTTACAAAATCACTTTGTCCATCCCTGAGAAAGTGAATGAACCGATTATGGGCTCAGAAACAATCCAATTTTTATTATCGGAAACGGGGCAGGAGGTGGTCTTGGATTTCCGCCAGCCTGCTGAATACATCCATTCGGTTAAAATGAATGGGAAGCCCATGGATTACATTTTCCGGGATCAGCATATTATAATGGAGGATAATCAATTTTCAATCGGCGAAAACCAAATTGATATTGTTTTCAGAGCAGGCGATATGTCACTTAACCGAAATGATGAATTTCTCTACACACTGTTTGTACCAGACCGAGCGGCTACGGCGATCCCTTGTTTTGATCAGCCGAATTTAAAAGGCCGTTATACTTTAACCCTTCATACGCCGAGCGACTGGGCGGCCATTGCCAACGGACCCCTTCTGGATGAAATTGAAAAGGACGGACAACGCACATTTCATTTTGGCGAAACACGGCCCGTGAGTACATACATACTGGCTTTTGTGGCCGGGAAATTTCAGAAAATTTCAGCAAGTCGAAATGGACGCTTAATGACCATGCTCCATCGCGAGACCGATAGTGCAAAAGTGGCCAGGAACACAGAAGCAATCTTTGACCTCCACGCTGATGCCATTGCCTGGCTGGAGGAATATACAGGCATTGATTATCCATTTCAGAAGTTCGATTTTGCCTTGATTCCCGTTTTTCAATACGGCGGCATGGAACATCCCGGAGCGATTTTTTATAAGGATAGCGGCCTGTTTTTGGATGAATCAGCCACAAAAAGTCAATACCTTGGACGTGCAGGTCTAATTGCTCACGAAACGGCTCACATGTGGTTTGGAGATTTGGTAACAATGAGTTGGTTTGATGATGTGTGGACCAAAGAAGTCTTTGCCGGTTTTATGGGCGGAAAAATTGTCAATCCTGCCTTTCCCGAGATAAACCACGATCTGCGGTTTTTAAGCAATTATTCTTCTGCATATGGGGTCGACCGCAGCTTAGGCCCTAACCAAATCCGCCAGCCGCTTGAAAACTTGAATATGGCGGGGACACTTTATGGCTCAATTATTTACGCCAAAGCACCGGTGGTTATGAAACATCTGGAATTATTGGTGGGGGAAGAAACATTCCAAAAAGGAATGCAAAAATACCTTGGTGAATTCAGCTACGGGAATGCCACATGGCCGGAATTAATCGAGATTATGGATGAATTATCGGAGGAAGACCTGGCTTCATGGAGTAAGGTTTGGGTGGATGAACCGGATCGGCCCATCATTGAAATGGATTTGAAACTTGCGCCTGACGGTTCAATCCGGCGATTGAAACTGAAACAAAAAGACCCCGGAAGAAAAAATCGGGTTTGGGGCCAGAGACTGAAAGTTCGTTTGGGGTATGCCGATGAAGATAAAGTAATTTCTGTTTATCTGAAAAATCGATCTGTAAATCTAGCTGAAGCCAAAGGACTTCCCCGCCCTGATTATATCTTACCCAACGGTGAAGGGATTGGCTATGGATTCTTCCGGATGAATGCAGACAGCAGAGAATATTTAAGCAAGCATCTGCCAGAAATTGATGATCCCTTTATCAGAGGAATTGCGTGGCTGAATCTCTGGGATGATATGCTCTATGGCCATACGTCACCGGCGGATATGATTTATCTTGCTGTCAGATCGTTAAAAACAGAAACGGATATTCTAAACATTCAACGTACCTTGGGAAGAATCCGCAGCACTTATTGGAATTATATAACTCATGATCAACGGATTAGAATGGCACCTGATTTGGAATCAATAATGAAAGGTCATCTGGATGAAGCTGAAACAGTTTCATTAAGGTCTTCCTACTTCAGAACCCTTCGTTCAATTATCCTTTCTGATAATGGGTATAAATGGCTGAAAGGTATTTGGACCGAAACCGATTCTATCCCCGGACTGAAATTTTCGGAGCGGGATTTCATAGCGATGGCCACCGAGTTGGCCTTGCGGGGAAAAAGGGATTCACCGGAAATTTTAACAGCCCAGCTTAACCGAATAAACAATCCTGACCGGAAAGCACGGTTTAAATTTGTTATTCCGTCACTTTCCAATGATATATTAGTGAGGGATCAATTTTTTGAAAGTCTTAAAAAAGAAGAAAATCGTGCTCGGGAGCCTTGGGCTGGGGAAGCCGTGCGCCATTTGCACCACCCCCTGCGGGCATTGTCATCGGAAAAATATATTAGGGTAAGTCTGGAATTGTTAGAGGAGATACAGCGGACAGGGGATATATTCTTTCCGGCGCGCTGGGTCAGTGCAACCTTATCAGGACACCAATCAGTATCGGCAGCAAATATCGTTAACCAATTTCTAGAGGATCATCCAAATTATTCCCCCAGACTTAAGCTGAAAATACTTCAGGCTGCTGATGGTTTATTCCGTGCAGTGGAGATTCTAAATCAATAAATTTGGGAACGGAATAAACCCGGAGAATGTATAAATTGCCGAAAATAATGCGATTATCATGAAATATCAGTTCCAGTCCGAACAGGGGAATGTAGCGTTTCGCCCCCAGTATTTCACCGAAGTAATCAAAGTATTGATTGCGGTGAATGTTGTTGTATTCTTTTTTCGCTATATTGCCCAAAACCAATTGGACCTGGCCCAGGTATTCGGCCTTTCTTCCGGATCAGTATGGCCGATGATTTGGCAGCCTGTTACATACATGTTTATCCATGGAGATTTCTTTCACATTTTCATGAATATGTTTGTCTTGTGGATGTTTGGGTCGGAGCTGGAATCCATCTGGGGCCGCCAGGGATTTTTAAAATTTTATTTTATCACCGGTGTAGGGTCAGGACTGGTTTGGCTTTTGTTTAATATGGGGAATCCATATACGGTGTTAATTGGCGCCAGCGGGGCCATTTACGGATTGCTTTTGGCTTATGGCCTCATGTTCCCCAACCGAAAGATTCTGATTTATTTTCTGTTTCCGGTTAAAGTAAAATATTTTGTGATATTTTTAGGCACCATTGCCTTTGTGTCATCCATGGGAACTTCAGGATCAAATATCAGTCATTTAACCCACTTATCAGGGATGATAATCGGTTATATATATCTTAAATCACCCGGGAACTGGCCCAAACTGCGGCTATTGATCAATTCAAAATTTGTTGAAATGAGACACAAAAAAGTTGAGCGGAAAGAAGCCCGTAAAATGAATATGCAACAAACAGTGGACCGCTTGTTGGATAAAATCAATAAGGTTGGTTATGATGGCCTTTCAGAAGATGAAAAAGATGAATTATATATCCATAGTCGGCATTTGGGTAAAGATCTGGAAAAAGACTAATATGTTTAAAATTAAAAAAATTCAAAAATAGATATAGAATTGAATCCGCCCGATTGCCCCATTGAGATTATAGTAATCCGGGGATGTATTTTGCCACCATTGGTAGGAAGAATATTCAGTGTTGGCTTGGGGATGTTGTTGATGGAGATTACCCGTGATATTCTCACTTGGTATGGAATTAAAGGATGGTGTTAATAACTAAAAAAGTTTATAACTACATTCAAATGAATAGGGTCTAGAACCTATTGTATTTTTTATTAATAATGGGTAATACTGCTGAAGTTATACAATAAAGGGGATTATTACCATGTAGCATAAATATATTATTATAGCAATCGGTTTGTTGGTACTGTCACCACAAATTGGATAGGCGGTGAATATACTGTTGGAGAAAAAAATCAATACGCATGTACAATATAGGCACAACTTACGTAGGGATTCCTAAGGGAAGTCATAGCCATGAATATTTTTCTGCTTTAAAAAAAAGGTTAATTCATATAAATTATATTTTAATAGTCTAACCCCTTTTTATGGTGAAAATAAACGAAAGATTGTTTTTGAGCGGGATTAGTTATCTTTCTTTTTCTCAATCACCTTAAAAACTTTTTCGCCCTTTTTCGCCATGCGGTACTTTTCTCGGGCCAGTTCTTCAATATATTTATAATCGGTCTGGAGTTTGGTTTTTTCCCCTTCTAAGGCGATCTTTTCTTCTCTAAGCGCATTGATTTTATCCTGGATCTCAGCTCGTTCTTTTTTCAGACTGTAGAGTTGGTATAGGCCATGGTCCCCAAAGAAAAAGATGATCAGCAAAGCTAATGCACCCATAACCAGGATAGCGCGGATGACCCGCTTTTGCACATCAACGCTAGATATCCCTGGCAATCGGTTGCGTTTAATTCGTCTGGATTTTCCCTTAAATCTCACGAACGACCAAGAACCTCCATACCGGGATATGTGGCATTAGAACCGAGTGCTTCTTCGATACGGAGCAATTGGTTATATTTGGCAATCCTGTCGGACCGGGAAGCAGAGCCTGTTTTAATCTGTCCCATACCCATAGCCACCGAAAAATCAGCGATGGTTACATCTTCCGTTTCACCGGAACGATGGGAAATAACAACACCATAATTATTTGATTTGGCGAGCTCAATCGCCTGGATGGTTTCGGTGACTGTTCCAATCTGGTTCAATTTAATGAGAATTGCGTTCATGGCATTTTCATTAATGGCCCGCTGGAGACGCGTGATATTTGTGACGGTAAGATCATCTCCCACGATTTGTATCCTATCCCCAATCTCTTGCGTTAACAATTGCCATCCCTGCCAGTCATTTTCATCCAACCCATCCTCGATGGAAACAATAGGAAATTGATCCGCCAGTGATTTAAGATATGCCACCATTTCTTCCGATGAATATTGTTTATTTTCGGAAGCAAGGTGATACAATCCATCCTGGTAAATTTCACTGGAAGCCACATCCAATGCTAAGAATATTTCTTTACCCAAAGCAAAGGGCGTTTTTTCTATGGCTTCCAGGATGACTTCCACGGCCTCGGCGTTGGAACGCAGGTTGGGGGCAAAGCCGCCCTCATCGCCCACAGCTGTGTTGAGGCCTTTTTTCTTTAAAACAGATTTCAGGTGATGAAATGTTTCAACACCCATCTGGAGAGCTGACGAAAAAGATTCAGCCCCGATAGGGAAGACCATGAATTCCTGGATTTCCACATTATTATCCGCATGGCTGCCGCCGTTTAAAATATTCATCATGGGGATTGGTAAAGTCGTAGAAGTATCTCTACCCAGAGAAGCGTAAAGGGGAAGGCCTTTGGCCTGTGCCGCAGCCTTGGCTACAGCCATGGAAACCCCTAAGATTGCATTGGCGCCCAAGTTGCTTTTATTTGGTGTGCCATCCAGTTCAATCATGGCTTGGTCCAGGTCTGCCTGATTTTGAGCGTCCATGCCGTTGAGCTTTTCAGCAATCGCTTTATTTATATTGTTCACTGCATTTTGAACACCCTTACCTATATATTGGTTTGGATTTCCGTCCCGAAGTTCAACTGCTTCGTGTTCCCCGGTAGATGCACCGGAAGGAACAATGGCCCTGCCCAGGGTTCCATCCTGTAATTGGATATCTACCTCAACGGTTGGATTCCCCCTTGAATCGAGCACCTGGCGTCCAAAAATGTGTGAAATTTTTGTGTCTGACATGAATTCTCCAAAATTTTATTTAAGAATGTAAAGAAGGATTTTAGGCACTTCTAAGCAGATTCACGAAGCGAAAAGGATAAAGAAGTGTTTTATTCAAAAAATGTTGATTAATTCTATTTTGTGGTTAAATTCTCGGCGATAAAAATGACTGTGGAACACATAACCACATGCTTTAAACGCGAAAGAATTGGACAAAAAGGGGACAGGGGATACCTGCCCCCTTTTTTCTGTTCAATTAATCCTAACCAAGGAGGAACCTAATGGCTGATTTCACTTCAACCGTACAAGGTATTGCCAATTCCGTAGTTGGCTTGATCAAAGCTCTTATCGTGATGTTTGTATTTGTAAACATCCTATACTCAACGGGGTTTGATCCCATCGGAGGCATTGTAGACTTAGTCGAATCATTCCTAGACGGAGGATTTGCTGGTCTGTTGGCCTTGTTAATTTTTGTTTCTTTCGCAGGTTAACCAGTAGAATATCGGGGCCTTTATGGCCACCGATCTGCTATAATAATCCTAGGAGATAACAAATGAATAAGGCCTTTGAAGCCGTAACCTCGTTTATTGGTGATATGACCAGCCTGTTAAAAGGCTTGGTGGTCCTCGGTATCGTGGTCGGCATTCTCTTTGACGACTACTTTGGCGTCATTGCGGGCATAGGCAGCCTAATGAGTAAATTTGGCGATGCCGGATTTGCAGGCTTGCTTGCTTTGATGCTAATCGTATTTTGGTACAAGAAGTAAGCGCCAAAAAGTAAGTGAAAAAGCGTCCCGCATTTAAATGCGGGACGCTTTTGTTTTATAGTGTTTTGATGTATAGGAAAAAATATTTAGCCGTCCTTTTATGTGCGACAAGTGTTCTGCCGGCCGCATTTGAACATACTTTTCTTTCCCCTATGAATGCAGGCCTTGGCCTGAGCTACGTTAATTTTAATCGAAATATTTTAGGAACGATTATGGATCCCGCATCTCTAGCTCAAGGAAACCGTATTCAATTCGCTGGACAAACGGGCCGCAGGTTTAACTTAAAACCACTAACCCATCAAAATTTTGTGGGTGGTTTGCCAACCCGATGGGGGCATTTTGGATTTGGAATCCAAACATTTGGAATGAAACAATATACCGAATCCACTATTTCCATTGCTTTTGGTAAACGGTTAAAACAACGTGTTCAAGGTGGATTTGCAGTTAATATGTATTCCCTTTCAATTCCTGACTATGGATCGGCTACCTCTGTTGGGATTTCTTTGGCATGGCATATAGATTTAAATGGCTGGATTCAATGGGGGACAATTTTACATAATATCAATAAACCTGCAATAGGTGTTACCAAAGATTTTCTACCCCAAATTATTATCACTGCCTTGTCATTTCATCCAACTAAAAACATATCTACTCAACTTGAGTGGGAACAGGATACAATTTACCAAGGCCACTTAAAAGCAGGTTTCAGCTTTAAACCGAGAAAATGGTTAATGGTCCACACTGGATTTGTTTCAGGTACAGGGCAGGTGACCGGCGCAATTGGTCTCAATATTTATCAGTTCAATTTGAATTATGCTATGGCGAATCATCCAAACCTGGGGCCGTCCCATTGGATGGGGTTTAATATTCCTCTGGGTAAATAACCCATTCATATCGGCTCAAACTTCTGAAGATATCCTGGGGTTACTTCAACAGGACGAGGAGGATGCCATCCATGAGGACGAATTAGTTCTCTTGGATGATATTCTTTCCAGGACATCCGGGGTAAACAAGGAGGCGCTTCAGGATATGCTGGCGCTTACCTTCTTAAACGAAGAAGATTATGGTCATATTCAAACATCATTACGACAGGCCGATTTCACAGGACTAATTGCTTCAGATGAGATTTCTTCCCTGTTGAGATTCATCCTTCATTCACTGCGAAATAATAAAGGAATTCCTCACAAAGTTTTTCTGCAGCAGCATACATCAAGAACCGATGGAAACCGCTACCGTTGGAGAGCCAGGATGAATACACCCATCCAGGAGATTGGCGCTTTATCGGTGCGAAACCGAGGCTCAATGGATATTTTAGATCAGCATAGTTTTTATATTGTTCGAAATACAAATAATGGCCATTGGATTGTGGGAGACCATCAGATGGCATTTGGGTTTGGTCTTGGTTCGGGAAAGCCTTTTCCCCCAAGGAAGGGATGGAGCACTGTAAATAAAGGCGCTTCAATTTATAAAAATGGTTTAAAAAGTTATAAGTCCTCAACAGGGATAAGTCGAACGCGGGGATTTGCTGTGGAACAATCTACAACAATCGGTACAATTTCCTTATCCCATGGCCAGACAAATTCAGATATTTACAGAAATAACAGTACCACACAGGGAGCGTGGCAGTATGGGAATAAATTCATGTCGGTGGGAACTGTCTTTACCCATGGTATTCAATCTGTCTTTGCATCCTATAATCGAGGGCAAGTCCGGACGGGGGGAGAGATATCATTTGGCAGCGGAACCCCATCAATGGTATTGGGATTTCATTATGGAATCCGGCCATTTAAATATTTGGTTCAATACAGAAATATATATGCCCAATCCATGGGATCCATGGGAAATCCAATGGTAGAGTGGCACGGTTCGGAAATTTCGGAAAGGGGGCTGTTCCAGGGAGCATTAATTCGAGTAGGAAAATCCAGGATTATGATTTACGCTGATGCTTTCCATCATCATCTAAGAAAAATTGATGGATATGAATTTGGGATTCGAAGTGAAACTAAAATGAATCGGCACCGCATTGTGTTTCAAATCAAAACTGAAAAAAAGGATTCGGAGAATGAAAGTGTTTATGCGCCCTTGGTTTCTCCCGCTTTTACGAATAAAAATGGCATCAAATTGGAACATCGCTATGATGCAAGACTCTGGCGTACTGATGTAAAATATCAATTTGTCCGCGCCGGTGAGATTAAAACAGATCATAGCCATGGGTTGGATCTTCGCCTTCATTTATTTCGGAACACATATAAAATCGAACTGGACTGGATGGCAGCCCGGGTGGGGTCGTATGATTCAAGGCTGTATTTCTGGGATGTGAACCTGCCCGGAGAAATGTTGACACGCATGATGGCCCGGACTCACCACAGCCCGGGGGCAAAGATACTTTTTAATTTATCAAATGGTTCCCGCTTAGGATTCAAAATTAGGGCGGATTTTGCTCATTTATCCTTGCGCTCAGAATTTGGAATTTCAGGTGGAATATTTATTCAAGCAGCCCTTTGACCGATTGTTGATTCCCGCCTCTACCTAAGATAATTTCCAGCCTATGATTCGCCGCACATTTTACAATCTGTTCATCTTAAGCGCCATTTTATCCTTTGGATTTCCCGGCTCTGTCCGGGTAGTAAACCGCATGGATAACTCCATGGATGATATTGCCACCTTAGATCGCCTGAAGGGAACCTATGTTTCCACCAAGGATGTGTCTCGTATTCTCGCTAAACGGGATCCTTTTGTGAATGAAGAAAGGGGGAAAATGGTCATATATCTTGGCGATCATCGTATCAAGATATCGGGGAACAGCAGTTATATCCTGGTGGATGAACAGGTATATCAAATGCCCATGTACGCGATTTGGACGCAGAACGATATTTTCCTGCCTGCCGAATCTTTTTTTGATATTGTAAAACGGACCACCCTGCCGGGCATCAGCTATGACCCTCGCCGGAAGGTTTTGGATATTGATATGAAGGAATTTACGATCATTGGTGTACAGATATCCCAAAAAGCCAACGGCACAATTTTACGGATTCGCACGCGCAATTCATTTCCGGAAGGTAATATAAGCTCTTTTTTTCACGAGAATGGCTGGTTTTATTTAACCATTGCAGGCGGCCTTGCGGATACAACGGAAATTCGCCGCAGCGATACCCGTGGTGTTGTCCGTAGTGTAGCCGCTGATCAACTTGGCCAGACTGCTCAGCTGGCGTTTCAGATGCGTACGAAAGTAGAGAGTCATGAGATTTACCAGGGTAGCGATCCCAGTGAAATTGTGGTCAGCTTGCGTACTTCCATGGATAACAGTGTGGCGCGTATTAAAGAAGTAAAGGACCGCTGGAAGCTGGATACAGTTGTACTGGATGCGGGCCACGGTGGGAAAGACCCAGGGACCATGGGAAGAAAGGGAACGAAGGAAAAAGACATTGCGTTGGATATTGTCAAACGTGTGGGTCTGCTGCTTGAAAAGAATACTAAATTGAAGGTGATTTATACCCGTGAAGAAGATGTTTTTATCCCCCTTTGGAAGCGCACCAAAATTGCCAATGAATCCAATGGGAAAATGTTTGTCAGCGTTCATTTGAATTCAAACCCTAATAAAACAGCTTATGGCTTTGAAACTTATTTATTGCGGCCGGGGAAGACAGAAGATGCCATTGAAGTGGCATCCCGGGAGAATGAGGCCATTAAGCTGGAAGATCGCTCAAAAGAAAAATATCAGGATCTTTCCGGTGAAAGTTTGATTATGGCCACTATGGCCCAGAGTGTATTTATGAAAGAGAGTGAAGAATTGGCAGCCATGATCCAAATAGAAATGGGAAAAAAGATAAAATCCAAAAACCGCGGTGTAAAACAGGCCGGTTTCCACGTATTGATCGGCGCCAGTATGCCCAATGTATTGATTGAGGCAGGGTTCTTAACCAATACGAATGAGGAAAAAAATCTTCGTAATTCTAAGTATCGTCAAAATATCGCCAATTCAATTTATAAGGCGATTGTCAAATTTCGTTATTCCCGCGAACAATACCTCACAGAAAGTTAAGTATGTCTCATCGGCCTATTGCCGCCTTTAACTCCGGCTTAGGCCTCCTGACCGAAGATTCATCACAGGGATCGCTGGAAAATTATGTTACGGATCTGCCGGTATGCTTTAAACGCGTGGCTCGCCGCTTTCTGGGGAGAAAAATAGACCATGTCTCTACCGTCCACCTCAGCTGATTTTGGATCACTTTTAGATTATTTATACAACCTCCAGCGGTTAGGCATCAAAGTTGGATTGGAGCATACCCACACATTATTGGATCGGTGTGATAATCCTCAGAACCAATTCAAATCCATTCATATTGCCGGAACAAACGGGAAAGGATCAACATGTGCTATAGTTGCATCCATTCTCAGGGAATCGGGATTAAATGTCGGCCTTTACACGTCACCCCATTTGATCTGTTTTAATGAACGGGTTCAGGTGAATGGTCAGCCAATTAAAGATAAGGAAATCGTTAGCTTTGTAGAATTATATCACCCAGATATTGATGAAATCGAATCAACATTTTTCGAAACAACCACCGCTATGGCCTTCCACCACTTTGCGAATTATAACGTAGACGTGGCGGTTGTTGAAACGGGGTTGGGCGGTCGTTTGGATGCTACCAATGTTTTAAAACCGGATATCACAGTAATTACACCAATCGCATTGGATCATCGTGAAATTTTAGGGAATGATATTTTAACTATTGCCAGTGAAAAAGGAGGTATTCTTAAAGAATATACACCCTTGATTCTAGGACCCCAGGAAACTGCCGTGCGAGAGCGCCTCTTACAAATTGCAGGGAAATTAAACGTACCTGTTCTCAACATAAGTCCACCGAATAATATTCGATTGACAGAATTAATTACGGAATTTGATTACAAAAACCAATCCTATGAAATTTCATTGCTCGGTAAACACCAGGCACTCAACGCAGCGGTGGGAATAGAAACGGTTCAATCCTTCATCCCCGAGCTAAAGGAATCCGTGATTGATTCCGGTTTGAAAAAGGCCAATTGGCCGGGGCGGCTTCAACGAATGAGTCAGGAGTATCCCATCTATTATGATGTTGCTCACAATGCACATGGATTGAAATCAATCTTGGAAACCATTCGCAATGTATTTTATCAAAAGCCTATCGGTTTATTTGTTATGAAAGGGGATAAAGAAACAGATTTGGTGGTTCAAACTTTGGATAATCAATTCGAACAATTAATTTTAAGCGGATCACAGGAATTGGGTCTACTATCCGGAGCAGATCTTTCACAGCAATTATCAAAGTATGGATTAAGTAATTTTATTATCATTGATGCATTTCAGGAAGCCCTGGATCGAATTATCGGATTAACCAAAAAAACTGGCCGGCCAACCCTGATTTTGGGGAGTCATTATATTGCCAAGGAAGTTTTCAATAAATTTGGTTTTTTATTTTAAACTAGTGTAATATCCCGCCAGTTGCTTTGCGCTTAGCGCTTTTTATCGCCCCACAAGGCAATTCCCCGAAAATTTTCAACTACAAAGATTTTTTAAAAGAATTTAATTGAGGTTACTTCTATATGAATGTTAATGAATTACAAAAACTAAAAATCAAAGAATTGGCAGATCTTGCTGCGACACTGAATATCGAAAGTTATTCAGGGTTGAATAAGCAGGAGCTTATCGTCAAAATCCTCGAAGCCCAGAATGAAAAAGAAGGTGGTGTAACCGCTGAAGGTGTCCTGGAGGTTCTCAAGGAAGGATATGGATTTTTACGCAGTCCGGATTTTAACTACCTTCCCGGGCCCGATGATATTTATGTGAGCCCTTCACAAATTAAACGCTTCGGTTTGAGGACCGGCCATGAGGTTTTTGGCCAGATTCGTCAGCCGAAGTCTAAGGAACGTTTTTATGCCCTCCTTAAAGTGGATAAAGTAAATGGCCACGATCCGGCGGAGATGAAACGGGCGATCTTATTTGATAATCTTACACCCCTTTATCCAGAAGAAAAATTTAACCTTGAGGTGAACCCTAAAGACTTATCTACCCGCATTATGGATCTTATCTCTCCGGTTGGGAAAGGCCAGCGGGGCCTCATCGTTGCCCAGCCAAAAACGGGAAAGACCGTTTTGCTGCAAAAAGTGGCCAATGCTATTTCTAAAAACCACCCTAAGGTAAGACTGATTATTCTCCTGATTGATGAACGCCCGGAAGAAGTGACAGATATGAAGCGTAATGTAAAGGCCGAGGTTATTAGTTCCACCTTTGATGAACCGCCGGAACGACATGTTGCTGTAGCTGAGATGGTTATCCATAAAGCCCGCCGGATGGTAGAGTTTGGCGATGATGTTGTTATCCTGTTAGACAGTATTACCCGTTTGGGACGGGCCCATAATGCTGTAATTCCTCACAGTGGAAAAATTCTTTCTGGTGGTGTGGACTCCAATGCCCTGAAAAAACCGAAACAATTTTTCGGGGCCGCCCGGAATACGGAAGAAAGCGGCAGCTTAACTATTATCGCCACTGCACTGGTTGAAACTGGCAGCCGCATGGATGAAGTTATTTTTGAAGAATTTAAAGGAACCGGTAATATGGAACTTGTTTTGGACCGAAAACTCAGCGATCGTCGAATTTATCCATCATTTGACTTAATTCGATCCGGCACAAGGAAAGAAGAACTTCTCTTGGATAAGAAAGTATTAGCTCGCATGTGGATCCTCAGAAAACTGCTCAATGAAATGAATGTTATGGAAGCAATGGAGTTTATACAGGACAGAATGCGGCGAACAAAGACCAATGAAGAATTTATGGAAACAATGAGCCAATAAGCCTAAATTCTAGTATCTTAATTACTCTAGGTGTAGTAACTAAGGAGGATGTAAATGAGTTCTAAATACCCAGAAGTTAAGACAATTGCTGTCCGTGTCTTCACGGATAAGCCTGTCCGTAAGACGCCTTACCAGGTAAAAGGCGTCCTGATGAATCAATTCCCTGAAGAGGAAATTGTACCCATGCTTGATGGATCGTATCGTCAGCAGTTTCTTTATCCGCGTGTGCAGGTAAAGATTTTAAATGAACAAATCTACATTATCGGTATCGGTGAAGGCGTTGATCCAATTAAATCAATTGCTAAAAAGATGGATTTTATGGATTTTGGCAATATTACGTTTCAAGTTCTGGATAATGAAGTAGAAGAACACGATGATAGGTTTCAGCCGGTTTCAAAATTGATTCGTTACCGGTTTGTGACACCTTGGGTGGCATTGAATCAAACTACAGGATATCGTTATCGGTTTTTGAATAATGTTGATCGCGTAAATTTTTTGAACCGTCTCTTAGGCCAGAATATTGTTTTTATGGCGCGGGAAATGGGAATGGAACTGGATGAAAACATCTTCACCAAAGTAACACTATCATCGCTTTTTCCCCGCCCGGTGGATGAAAATAATTGGGGCGCGTTTGATGGTGAATTTCGGGCCAACTTTGTATTACCAAATTACTTGGGAATTGGGAATGGTATTACACGCGGCTATGGTACCTTGTTCGGGTTATTCAATCCTGAAATGTTCTCCTTTAACGAAGGAGATTTACAGGACTTGGAAGCTCAGGCAGTCAAAGATGATTTTGATGAAGAATCAAAAATTGCCGAATCGGATTTGCAGGAAATTGATGTTAATAAGGTGCCCCGTCCTAAAAAAATCCCCGGTAAAGATTTAATGCCAACCAAAAGAAGCAAAAAGGTTTTATCGGAAGAATTCCATATTGAGGAAGATGATGCAGTTTACGAAACACATGTGGTTAAGCCGAATTCTGAACCGGAGAATAAATCTGAACTTTCCAAGCCAAAGAAAAAACGTGGTAGAAAACCGAAGAAAGACACTTCTGAAGTAAACTATAATTCGGAAAAATACCATAAAAAACAGCATAGCCTTTAAATAAGTACTATTCATGACTGTTTTAGCCGATCGCGTCCAACGCGTTAAACCATCCTTCACGCTCGAGATGACCTCCAGAGCAGCTGAATTACTTGCTCAAGGTGTGGATGTAATCAACTTTAGTGCTGGCCAACCGGATTTTAATACACCGGAAAATATCCGCAATGCGGCTAAAATGGCAATGGACAAAGGCCAAACAAAGTATACTGCCGGTTCCGGAACACTTGAACTGAGAGAAGCGGTATGCACCAAACTGAAACGGGAGAATCAATTGGAAGTATCCCCGAATCAAGTACTTATTTCCAATGGTGAAAAACAAAGTCTCTACTTGGCTTGTCAGGTGCTTTTCCAGGAAGGCGATGAAGTTTTAATTTTTAGACCTTATTGGGTGTCTTTCCCTGAATTTGTGACCCTTGCCGACGCTGCACCGGTATTGGTGGATACAAATTCAAAACAGAATTTCGAACCGGACTTGGACGATTTGAAATCTAAAATTACGGATCGAGTAAAGGGAATTATTCTTAATTCACCCTCCAATCCCACCGGCAGTGTCTGGTCCAATGAAGCAATCATCACTATACTGGGGATCGCCAAAAAGTATGGTTGGGCTATTATTTCAGATGAATGCTATGAAAGACTCGTCTTTGACGGCGAATTTACTAGTTTACAAAAATTGAACAATGACCACCATATCGGTGCCAATATTTTGACCTGCATGAGTTTATCTAAAACATATGCCATGACGGGCTGGCGAATCGGGTATGCTTTCGGTGAAAAATCTATCATTCAAGCTATGAGTAAAATCCAGGGGCAGGCAACATCATGTGCAAATTCAATTGGTCAGGCTGCCTCAGTAGAAGCGTTGGTAGGCGATCAATCTGCGGTTGAAATGATGCGGGTAAAATTTAAGGAACGGCGTGATTTAATGGTGTCGCTTCTCAATGATATTCCCAAAGTGAGTTGTGACGTACCTGGCGGCGCCTTTTATGCATTTCCGGATTTTTCCAACTATGTAGGCAAATCGTTTCGTGGAGAAAAAATCAAAGATTCTTTTGATCTGTGCGATGTCATTTTAAATGAAGCAAAAGTGGTTACGGTTCCCGGCGATGGATTTGGTGCGCCGGGGCACGTACGCTTCTCTTATCCATTAGGGGAAGAAGTGATTCGCGAAGGAATTAATCGCGTACAAAAAGTTTTAAAACAATTAAATTGATTAGGATAGGGAGTAACAAATGAAAGCAAATACACATCCCAAATATAAATTGGGTAATGTTGTTTGTTCCTGTGGCTATACATTTCAGGTGTATAGCACCATGGGTGATCAACGAATAGAAATCTGCTCTGAATGTCATCCGTTTTATACAGGAAAACAGAAACTGGTTGACACAGCCGGTCGTATTGAGAAATTTAGAAAGAAATACGGCAAGCCAAACCAGTAACCCAAGTAAAAATAGGAATGGCTTTACGATAGGCATGTCCACCGTGGGGCCATTTTTTTATGATTAAAACCATTTTATTATCCATAATGAAACCTACAATTTTGGTGGGCGGACAAGCCGTCATCGAAGGTGTCATGATGCGAGTTCCCGGTGCTTATGCTACGGCAGTACGGGATCCGCAAGGGAAAGTCCATGTCGATCGACATGATTTCAAATCAATTGTGGAACGATCAAACTTTTGGAAAAAACCTATTTTCAGGGGTATGGCAGGTTTATTTGAAGCAATGAAAATGGGTATGGCCACTTTGCAATGGTCAGCTGATATAGCCATTCCGCAAGAAAAGGATAAAAAACCGAGCAAACTGATAGATTTTTTATCCACTGCATTTGCGATACTCTTTGCTTTAACGCTTTTCATGATTGCACCCATGTGGATAACGACGAAACTGTTGGATGTAGAAAGAGAAGCAGTGGCTTTTAATTTGATATCCGGCATGTTTCGCATCACATTTTTTGTGGTGTACCTCTTTCTCATTTCACTTATGAAAGATGTGGGACGCTTGTTTCAATACCATGGCGCAGAGCATCGTGTGGTCTATAATTTTGAATCAGGAAAAAATGTGAATATTCAAAATGCCCAGAGTTTTCCCACACAGCATCCTCGCTGCGGGACCAGTTTTATGTTTATCGTTTTGTTATCAGCGATTATTGTTTTTTCATTGATTGACACTATTGTCATGGCGGTAACAGGATTCATTAGTTTGCCAATCCGATTGATGGTTCACCTGCCCATGATTCCACTGGTGGCAGGGGTATCCTATGAAGTAATCAAAATTACAGCACGAAGGGGTGATAAGGTCATTTTCAGAATGTTGAGAGCGCCGGGATTATGGTTGCAGAATATCACCACCCGGAAGCCCGAGGATGATATGGTGGAAGTGGGTATTACTGCATTGAAAGAGGCTTTTGGCGATCAATTTGAAAAAATGGCCGGTAAGGAATATGTAGCTGAAGCAATCGGATGATTGATAAACTTAAAGAAATTATCGCTCATTTTGAATCCCTTGAATCACGAATGGCTGATCCTGAACTTATTGATTATCAAAGCCGCTATATAGAAGTAGCAAAGGAACACCGTCGGCTTGGCTCCATCGTAGAAAAAGCAAAAGAATTTGTGACCATCCAGGAACAGATCGATGATGATAATGAAATATTGGCAGGCGATGATGAAGAATTAAAAGAAATCGCTCAGGCAGAGATTGAAGAATTAGAGGAAGCATTATCGGGGTTGGACAAAGAGCTTAAAGTGCTTCTTCTCCCCCATGATCCAACAGACGACAAAAATACTATTATTGAAGTTCGCGCCGGAACCGGAGGCGATGAAGCCGCCTTATTTGCCGCTGATGTGTACCGCATGTATTCCCGTTTTGCCGAACGTAATGGCTGGAAGTATGAAGTCATGGAATCCAATGCCATTGGTATTGGTGGTTTTAAGGAAATCATTTTTTCCGTCACCGGGGAAGGTGTTTACGGTAAAATGAAATTTGAAAGCGGCGTCCACCGTGTTCAACGTGTTCCTAAAACAGAAACCAGCGGACGCGTCCATACATCTGCTGCTACCGTGGCTGTTCTGCCCGAAGCGGAAGAAGCGGATATTGAAGTGGTTGATGCAGACCTAAAAATTGATACATATCGTGCCAGTGGTGCCGGGGGCCAGCATGTGAATAAAACGGAGTCCGCCATTCGTATCACCCATATTCCCACGGGACTGGTGGTCACCTGCCAAGATGAAACATCCCAGCATAAAAATAAGGCCGCCGCTTTAAAGGTGCTTCGGTCACGGTTGTTGGCTGAAGAACAAGATAAGCTCGCCAGGGAACGGGCCGCCGCCCGGAAAGACATGGTTTCTACCGGGGACCGCTCAGCAAAGATCCGCACCTATAATTTTCCCCAGGGGAGGATCACGGACCATCGGATCAGTTTTACCGCTTATAACCTTGAAAACGTCATGGACGGTGATATTGGTGAAATTATCGAAAATTTGAAATTGGCGGATCAGCAGGCCCAATTGGCGTCTGTGGGAGAATAAAATGGGCCAACCCGCTAAAAATAGAAATCAAGTCTGGCGGGTGATTGATATGATTAAATGGGGTGAGAATTACTTTCAATCCAAGGGATTTAAAAGCCCCAAACAGGAGATCGAATGGCTCCTTTGTGATTTATTAAATTATAAACGGATTGACCTTTACGTTCAATTTGAAGAACCTATTGCACGTCTTGATTTGGATCAGCTTAAAGGCTGGATCAAGCGCCGCGTCACCCGGGAACCGCTCCAATATATTACCGGCCAAACAGAATTTTACGGGCATCCATTTAAGGTGACACCGGACGTTCTTATACCCCGCCCCGAAACAGAGCGGGTGGTGGATGTGGCCCTCCATACCATTGGGAATATGACCAGTCCAAAGGTGCTGGAAGTGGGATCCGGATCAGGATGTATTGCTGTTTCCATCGGAGTAGAAAAACCGGATGCCACCATTCTTTCTTTGGATGTTTCCAAGGAAGCCATTCAGTTGGCACAAAAAAATGCAGAATTGAACAAGATCAATAATGTGGAATTTATTCTAATGGATTTCTTGAAAGAATTGCCAAAGGGTCCATTCGATTTATTGGTATCAAATCCGCCCTATATACCAGAAAATGAAATCCATGAAACGATGCCGGAAGTTCAACAACATGAACCGGGAATAGCCCTTACGGACCAAAAAGACGGACTCACTTTTTATCATCGGTTTTCTAAAATTGCAAAGGAATTGGTCAAACCGGGGGGATGGCTTGTTATGGAGGTGGGCCTGGGGGAACACCCGGCCAAAGCTTTAGACATATTTAAGTCGGCCGGATTTAACGATTTAGAACTAATCCCGGATTTTAACAGTGATGAACGAGCGTTAAAGGTTCGTGTATGACTGAAAGTAGAGACATCCGCCAGCTGGCGGATGTCTTTAACAATAATATTTTTTGATTCAATTATTCCCAAACAATTCCACACACTGTATTTTTGACTGCTTAAACGAGGTAATCAATTTCACTTTAAATGACTTCAGAATTCGTACACTTACATAATCATTCCGATTATAGTCTTTTGGATGGGGCACAAACGGTTCAAACATTGGTTAATACCATAGATGACCTGGGCATGGATTCGGTTGCCTTGACTGAGCATGGGAATATGTTCAGTGTTATCCCTTACTATAAATCCGCCAAAAAAGCCGGCGTTAAACCTATTATTGGCTGTGAAACATATGTAGCCATGGGCAGCCGTTTTGATAAGAAACCCAGAGCCGATGGCGGTTGGGGGAATAACCATCTTGTTTTACTCGCGCAAAATTATACAGGATATCGAAATTTAATGAAATTGGTAACCTACGGATATTTGGATGGATTTTATTACCGACCCCGGGTTGATATTGATTTATTAAAAGAATATAACAAAGGTTTGATTTGTCTTTCCGGTTGTCTCAAAGGGGAAATTCCTGAAAAAATGCTCAAAGACGATTGGGACGGGGCGAAAAAAGCGGCCTTGCGTTTTGCAGAGATTTTTGACGGCCGGTTTTATTTAGAAGTGCAGAATCACGGTATTCCCGATGAGATTCAAAATATTCAGAATATGAAGAAGCTCGCCGGAGAATTGGACCTTCCACTAGTATGTACCAACGATGCCCATTATGCAAAGTACGAACACTGGGAAGCCCACGATGTACATATTTGTTTAGGAACAGGGAAGGATCGGGATGATCCCAACCGCCTGCGCTATGCCACACCCGAGTTTTACTTCAAAACCCAGGACCAGATGTATGATATGTTCAAGGATGTACCACAGGCTATTGAGAATACACGCAGGATTGCTGATAGTATTGAAATTGAACTGCCCATGGGAGATTATCATCTACCTAGTTTTCCTATTCCGGAAGATGCATCAAGTCAAAACCCCGATACGTATCTCCAAAATCTATGTGAAATTGGCGTCCAGGCGCGGTATGGTGACATCACGCCTGAATTACGGTCCAGACTTGATCATGAATTGAAAGTTATTCAAAAAATGGGCTTCGCCGGATACTTTCTCATTACCGCTGATTTTGTAAAGTATGCTAAAGATAATGAAATCCCTGTTGGCCCGGGCCGCGGTTCAGCCGCTGGTAGTCTTGTATCCTATTCATTGGGGATCACAACCATTGATCCCATTCGCCATCAGCTCCTGTTTGAACGCTTCCTGAATCCTGATCGTATCAGCTTGCCGGATATTGATATTGATTTCTGTATCGAACGACGGGGTGAGGTCATTGATTATATCAAAGATCAGTATGGTGAAAATTCCGTCACCCAGATCATTACGTTTGGAAAAATGAAAGCCCGCCAAGTGATTCGTGATGTGGGCCGCGTCCTCGGATATTCATTCGGAGAAATTGACCGACTGGCAAAAATGATTCCCACCACATTGAACATTACCTTGGATGAAGCACTTAAACAAAGTCCGGATCTCAGGGAAGCGGCTGAAGGACAATATCAAGAAGTCATCGAATATTCTAAAGTGCTTGAGGGCATGAACCGCCACGCCTCTACACATGCTGCCGGTGTGGTAATCGCCCCCGGTGATCTCACAGATTACGTGCCTCTTTACCGCTCGCCACAGGGAGATATAACTTCTCAATATGACATGAAAGGCCTTGAGGAACTTGGCCTTTTGAAACTTGATTTCCTTGGTCTCCGAAATTTGACCGTGATTGATAATGCCCTGAAATTGCTAAAGGCACGGGGTGAAAAAATCAATATTGAAAAAATTCCATTGCATGACCCTGCTGTGTATAAACTTTTTGCTAAGGGATTAACCATCGGCGTCTTCCAGTTTGAATCTTCCGGCATGCGGGAATTTTTGAAAAAGTTAAAACCTACCGTTATTGAAGATCTTATTGCCATGAATGCCTTGTATCGCCCAGGTCCTATGGAAAATATTGATGACTTCATCACCCGCAAACACGGGAAAAAGAAAATTGAATATTTCCATCCAGTCATGGAGCCGATCCTGGAAGAAACGTATGGGATTATTGTCTACCAGGAACAAGTGATGCAGATCGCCCATGAGGTAGCGGGCTTCACATTGGCGGAAGCGGATATAATGCGCCGTGCCATTGGAAAGAAAATCAAAAAGCTTATGGATGAGCTGAAAGTGAAATTCATTGATGGTGCACTTGAAAAAAATAATATTCCAAAAAAAAAGGGTGAAGAAATTTATGAATTGATCGAAAAATTTGCCCAGTATGGATTTAATAAAAGTCATTCCACTGCCTATGCCTATGTGGCCTACCAGACTGCTTGGCTCAAGACTCATTACCCGGCGGAATTCATGAGTGCCAACCTTACCAGTGAAATGTCAAACATAGACCGGGTAGTGATCCTCATCAATGAATGCCGCAAGCTGAAGATCGAGGTGGATCCCCCCGATGTGAATATATCGGATATTAATTTTCGTCCTGTGGATAAAAAAACCGTCTCCTTCGGACTCAACGCCATTAAGAATGTGGGAACGAAAGCCCTAGAAAAAATTGTTGAAGCGCGGGAAAAACACGGCAAATTTGAATCTCTATTTGATTTTACAGCCAATGTGAGTTTGAAATCTGTAAATCGGAAAGTGCTTGAAAGCCTCAATATGGCCGGCGCATTGGATGGGTTGGAGGGCAACCGCGCCGAGAAATATGCGGCCATTGATACGGCCCTGAAATATGGTCAAACCATCCAGGAGAATCAAGCGCGAAACCAAGTGGACCTTTTTGGTGCAGCCAGCGCCAACGGTAAGGATATGTCCATGATTCCCTCCCTGCCAACGGCAGAAGAATGGCCCGAAAGTCAATTGCTGGAAAAAGAAAAAGAAGTATTGGGCATGTATCTCTCCGGCCATCCATTGCTGAAATATGCAGAAGATCTTGAAGAATTTTCCAATTTTGATTTCACTGAAAAAGTCGGTGGGCATAAAGGCCAGAAGGTTCGCGTTGGGGGGGCCATTGCCGAAGTTAAAATGCACTTCGACCGCAAGAATAATCAAATGGCATTTTTCAAATTGGATTGCCTCGGTGGTCAGGCAGAAATATTGGCATTCAGCGACACCTTTGCCAAGTATAAAGAGTTGATCAAAAATGATAATGTGGTCTTTATTACTGGGAAGCCAACCGACGAAACAGACTTTTCCGATCTGAAAATGATTTCAGATGAAATTGTAACGGTGGACAAAGCACGAGACATCTATTCCAAAAATGTAAATATACGTATCGATCCTGGTGAAATGTCACCCGCTGATGTGGACAGTCTGCTGGAGATGGCCAAAGGCCACCAGGGTGGTTGCGGACTCATGTTTCACATGACCTCTGATCGGGGGAAGCAGCAGCGCATCTATGCCCACAATGTGAAGGTATCGGCCCATTCATCTTTCCTGAAAAAGCTACGGGTTACCTACGGGAAACAAAATGTCTGGGTGTCTGATTGATCGCTGTGATTCAGCGGGTCAGATCCGGCTCCGTTACCGTTGACGAAGAAATAATCGGAAAAATTGATCATGGCTTTGTCATTCTGTTGGGAGTGACAGATACGGATAAAGAATCCGATGCCGATTATTTAGCCGAAAAAATATCTAACCTCCGCGTTTTCAATGATGAAGATGAAAAAATGAATTTGTCCATTCAAGATGTGAATGGTTCAGCATTGGTCATCAGCCAATTCACACTTTGCGGTGATACGCGAAAAGGCCGCCGCCCCAGTTTCATCCACGCCGCACCACCGAAAAAGGGCAATGCCCTTTATGAATTTTTTATGGGGAAACTAAAAGAAAAAGGCCTGCCCGTTGAATCGGGAGAATTCGGCGCAATGATGGATGTGGCTTTAGTGAATGACGGGCCCGTTACATTTGTTTTGAATAGTAATCAATAATAATTTGTAGGGTACGCAGATCTGCGTACCCTACTACGGTTTTTAACCAATATCAAATTAACCTGTTTTTGAACTCCTCGACACACACGCCATTTCATTGTAATTTCCCCCGTTAAATAATTCGAGATTATGGAAAGAAAAATAAGAATACTCATGGCCAAGCCCGGATTGGACGGTCACGACCGGGGGATTAAAGTCCTCGCCGCCGCTTACCGCGACGCGGGGATGGAAGTCATTTATTTAGGCTTGCGCCAAACACCAGAAATGATTGTTTCTGCGGCCCTCCAAGAAGATGCGGATGTGATCGCACTGTCAAGTTTAAATAACGCTCACATGACGATTTACCCCAATGTCCTGAACCTCATGAAAGATAAAGGGCTCGATGATGTTCTTCTCGTTGGGGGCGGCATTATTCCGAAAAAGGATGTAGCCGAACTGGAAGGGATGGGTATGGGCAAATTGTTTGGCCCCGGCACACCGGTACAAGATACGGTGGATTATATTACCAATTGGGTCAGTGAGAACCGCCGTTAAATGGATTTAAAAAACCTTACTGAGCTTGAGCTTTATTTCGCCAATCATTTTGATACGGTGTTGTTTCCGGTATTGGCGGAGATTTACCAAACCAAGGGAGAATACGATAGGGCCAAACGCGTCTGTGAAATTGGCTTGGAACATCATCCCAATTCCATGGACGGTCAATTCATTTTATCTCAAGCTGAACTTGGAATGGGGAATTTAACCGGCGCTGAAAAGTGGATGAAAAAAGTGCTCACGCAGATTCCCGATCATATATCAGCCGCCACATCATTGCCTATGGTTCAAGAACAATTGGATCGATCTCCGGCGACCTTAAAGGCCAGTTTTAAGCGAGCCCAAAGTGTGGATCCCAAAAACCAGTTTGCGAAAGATTACTTAGAAGCCCAACCAACCAAAAAAGTAAAGAATAAAAAAGGTATCTCCGTTATCCCTGATACCCTGGAAAAGGATAAATCTAAAAAAGCCATGCCAATGGATATTAGTTTAGAAGGCGTGTCCATCAGTCCGCGCCTGGCCACGTTTACACTGGTGAATGTGTTGAAGGGACAGGGCCTTTATCATCAAGCTCTGGATGTATTAAATATCCTTGCGGAGAAAGGTGGAGATAAAAAACGGATCGCCGACGAACGGAAAGCTATCAAGGCTGAGTTGTAGTTTTTGGACCCCTATTATAATTTTCCCCGATGACCTGCATACATTTCATTACTGCGGACAAGCAGGGGAGAAGACAACTTTACAATAGTTAGTTGATCCTCCATATATGAGGAGGAATTAAAGGTGGGGTATAATTGATTTATCTAATCAAAGATTTAAAAAAGACAAGCACTTCTTACAAAAAATGTAAAAAGTAAAGTCATTGCTAATATTAAAGAGAATGCCTTGAAAAAAGATATTTACATTGATTCAATCGATGGTGAAAAGAAACATTTGCACGCTTTAATTTTTTTAGGTGCAAAGCAATGTGTCTCTGAGATCGCTCAGCTATTAAAGGGAGAAGCGTCGTTTTGGACAAATAATGAAAAGTTGGTAAAAGGTAAATTTGAATGGCAGGAAAAATATTTTGCAGTTTCTGTTAGTAAATCCGTTTTACCAACAGTACGAAAATATATTAGGAATTAAGAAGAGCATCATAAAGTAAAACCTTTTTCAGAAGAATATGATGTGTTTATGGAGAAATATGGATTTAGTGAGTAGTTGGGCTAAAGCCCGTCGTTATTTTGTTGTTTTTATCCCAACGCTGAAGCATTGGGTAAGTGGGTTATTATTATCGAAATCCACACTAAAACCATAAGAGCTAAATCGGATAAAACAATGAACATTAATAAAGCATTAAACCACCTTCGAAAAGTTGACCTCAGAATGGGGCGGTTGATCGATGAATTCGGTCCACCAAATTTCAACCCAATCGATAGTTATTACGAATCTTTAGTGCGCTCTATTGTGTATCAGCAACTCAGCGGTAAGGCCGCCGCCATCATTTACGGCCGGTTCAAAGATTTGTTCAAAACTGAATCCTATCCCCAACCAAAAGATGTTTTAGAAAGCCCGCATGAGGTGCTGCGGTCTGCAGGACTCTCTAACCGGAAAGCCACATATATCCGGGATTTATCTGAAAAATGGTACAGAGGAGAGGTGAATCTGGCTAATATAGATTCGATGTCGGACGAAGAGATTAGCACCGAATTGATCAAAGTGAAGGGCATCGGTCAGTGGACAGCTGATATGTTTCTCATGTTCACCCTCGTCCGCCCAGATGTATTTCCTTTTGGAGACTTAGGTATTCAAAAAGGATTTATGGGACTCAACAAAATGGATCGTTTGCCTACACCCAAAGAAATGGAGATGGAGGCTGACATGTGGCGACCATACCGCACCATCGCCGCTTGGTATCTATGGAAAATCGTAGATGGGCCTTTTGTGTGGTAACCGCTAGTGTTTCTTATCCCCTTTTTGTTCAGCCTTTATTGAAGGATCCGTTTGATATTTTACACCTATCGGGTTCATTATCTCTTCCGGATTGATTAATTCTAAATGTTTACTCGAATCTGATTTGATTGACTTTTCAAGATCATTTTGATTGGGCGCATTGATCACCATTATAAGAACGGGGGATATATTTACAATTTCCACTTTATTATGACTATTGCAATGTCCCATAAAAGCATTTTCCAATTGTGAACCGAACTGTTGAGTTAAACTCAAGTACTGTACAGAATCATTTGAGGTGAAATGGTGATAATTTCCATTCAAGTCCTGAGCCCAAATTTCCATGGGATTTTCTCTATACATCATTTGGTTTTTTTAATAGTCAGGTCTAAGGGAAGAATCATACTTTGAGAAATGCACCCGTACGCAATCGACAAAATAATCAGTGTATAAAATGGGTTTTTGTAAATTTTCATTTCATATGTCTGAAAAAATCTACATAAACTTACATGTTAAATTTATTGGAACCAAATCACTCAGAGAATTCAGGCCCATTTATTAATTTCCCGCCCCCTCTCAACACAACGATACTACTTTAATGATTAAAAATATTTTCTTCGATATTGGTAATGTACTCATCCACATTCATCCCGACCGATGTGTCCAGTACTGGGCCGATAGCACCGATTTACCAATAGACGTCATCAAAGATGCCTTTCCCCTTGAAGTGCATTATGCCTATGAAAGGGGAGAAATTTCCGGACATGAGTTCTTTTTATCTTTTCGCGATGGACTGCCCCAGCCATGTTGTTTAAAAGAATCGGATTTCTGGCGGGGGTGGACAACATTGTTGAGAAAAGAAACGCCAGTAGTGCCATTGCTCAAAACACTTTCAGCAAATTACAATATTTGGCTCCTGTCCAATACCAATCCTCGGCATATAAAAGATGAACTTGATTTACGGTTCTCATTTTTAAACTATATCGATGGCGGTATTTATTCTTTTGACGCGGGCATAAGAAAACCAGATTCCGCTATTTATGAATATGCCCTGGAAAAATCTGGAGCAAAAGCGAATGAGTCTGTCTTTATTGATGATCTAATAGATAATATTAAAGCAGCCCAAAAACAGGGATTCCTCGGGATTCATTACGTGGGAGAGGATCAATTGTTAGAGGATTTGAACAACTTGGGAATTGAAATTGACAAGATGGCAGCATTAGTATGAGAAAAAAATATTATTGGTTAATTGGCCTGTTGTTAATTGCCATGATTACTGGAGGAAAAAATTATATACCCTTATTTAATGAACCGATTGCATTGGATTCATTCTCAGATTATGATGTAACCATTTACCGCGATACCTGGGGCGTCCCCCACATCTTTGGTGAAAAGGATAAGGATACGGCTTACGGTTTGGGTTACGCCCATTCTGAGGATGACTTCAAAACGATCCAGGATATTCTCCTGGCCCTTCGCGGTAAAATGGCTACCGTTCACGGTAAAGACGCCGCTGCCAATGATTATATGGTACAGCTCCTGCGAATTTGGGATGTGGTTGAAAACAATTATGATTACCAATTATCTGATGATGTAAAAGCAGTTTGTGAAAGTTATGCGGATGGTGTGAATCACTATGCCGCCCGCCATCCCGATGAAGTCGCCCGGGGATTATTCCCTGTTTCCGGCAAGGATATAGTGGCGGGCTTCGTCCACCGCACACCACTCATGTTTGGTTTAGACAATGTTTTGGGAAAACTGGCATCTGAGGAAAAACCGGATTTTTCTTTTAATCCCGAGATGCATGAATGGAGCCCTTTCGATCAAACACTGCTGGGATCCAATGTGGTTGCCGTGGCACCGAGCCGCTCGGCGGACAAACACACCCGCATTGCCATAAACTCCCACCAGCCATGGACGGGCCCCGTAGCTTGGTACGAAGCACACCTCCACAGTGAAGAAGGGTGGAATATTAACGGGGGACTCTTCCCCGGATCCCCGGTGATTTTTGTTGGTCATAATGAGAACATTGGCTGGAGCCATACTGTGAATAAACCGGATTTGATTGATGTATATGAATTGGAAATTCACCCGGAAGATGAAAATCAATATTTTATTCATGGAAAGTGGGAAGAATTGGAAGTCCGGGAAGCACCTATCACTGTAAAATTGTGGGGCCCCTTTAAATGGACATTCAGGCGCCAGACACTTTGGTCTGTACATGGCCCCGTTATTCGGAACCCCCATGGCACCTATGCCGTTCGCTTTGTGGGTTTCGGGGAAGTTCGCCACGTGGAACAATGGTTCCGCATGAACAAATCACGCAATTTAGAGGAATTCGGCAAAGCCATGAGCATGCAGGCGTTACCTATGTTCAACACAGGTTATGCTGATAAAAATGGTAATTTGTATTATGTTTATAATGCATTAATGCCTATCCGTGGGAGTGATAATTATGATTGGGAAGGGATCGTTCCCGGGAATACGGCCTATTCTTTATGGCGGGGATATTTTGGATTTGATGACCTGCCCCATGTGGTGAATCCCCAATCGGGATTTATCCAAAACTGTAACAGTACCCCTTTCTTAGCTTCCATCGGAATGGATAATCCTGATGGCTCATTCTATCCACGTAATTTAGGGATTGAAATGTTCCAGACGAACAGGGCGTTACGGGCCCACGAGACCTTTGGCACGGATAAATCAATCACACGGGAAGAGTTTTATGCGTATAAGTTTGATACGAAATATTCTAAAAAATCCGTCATGGCTGTGAATCTGAAAAAGTTTTTGAGTGAAGCCTCAACGAAAGATCCGGATGTAATAAAAGCGCTGGATATGCTTAAATCCTGGGACTTGGATACAGACAGTACCAGTACGGCCACCTATTTAGCCATAAGTGCCATTCGTCCACATTTTAATCCGGCGGATTACACCTATGATTATGCAAAAATTATGAAACGATTAAAAAGTGCCATAAACCGATCAAAGGATCTTTATGGCAAAATTGAAATAAAATGGGGAGATATCCAGCGAATGAAACGGGGAAAAACAGACCTTCCCTTAAGCGGCGGACCGGACATTTTGCGGGCCATTTATTCCAGGGAGAAAAATGGTGTGCGTGAAGGCAGGGCCGGCGATTGTTATTTTGAAATTGTGGAATGGGACCCGGATGGAAATGTGTCGGCCCAGAGTATTCACCAGTTTGGTTCAGCCACCCAGGATTCTAGTTCTGTACACTATGATGACCAGGCAAAGCTCTTTGCAACCCACAAAATGAAACCCGTATGGATGAACCTGGACGATATTAAATTGAACCTTGAAAAGGTCTACCGTCCCGGCGAAGAATAACTTGATTTAGGAGAGCATCATGAAACGCATATTCATAACAATTATTATATTAACGTCCTTGATTTGGGCCGCCCGCCCAATCACGGCAGAAGATATTGTCAACCTTCGCTATGTCACCCAAGCTGCAATTGATCCCAGTGGAAAATATATCGCTTATGTAAAAATTATTCCCCGCGGTGCAGACGAAAAGCGGGGCGGCAGTTACCGCGAAATTTGGGTCACCAGCGCCAAAGGATCAGACCAACGGCAATATACTTTTTCACCAGTGAATAGCTGGTCTCCCCAATGGACACCCGAAGGGAATCTTTCTTTTTTATCCCGTCGCAAAGACCACAATGCTTCCACCCAAATTTATATTCTGCCCTTCAAGGGCGGTGAAGCAAAATTATTAACAAATCATAAAACAGGGGTTGGGTCGTACCGGTGGTCCCCGGATGGGAAATGGATTGCCTTTACCTCCCGTGATGAAAAATCAGCAGAAAAGAAAAAAGCGGAAAAAGACGGTTACGACATGATTGTCATGGATCAAGATCATATTTATAATCGTTTGTGGATCTATAATATAAAAACTGGAACTTACCAGAAGGTATTCAAGAAAGATTTGAATATGGCCAGTTTTGTTTGGGCACCGGACAGTAAATCAATCATCTTCCAGGCGACAGATAAAACAGGGGCCGACAGGGATTTACTGGAGCGCTCTATTTACCGCGTGAAGGCGCCCAGCGGGAACCCCAAAAAAGTTCTGGAAACACCGGGGAAACTGGGCAATATGGCCCTATCGCCAAACAGTGAAAATCTGGCTTTCTTAGGTGCCACCAGTTATAATGATCCCCTGTCCCAAAGTATTTACATTGTACCCATAAAAGGGGGCAAAGCCAATTTATTAACACCGGATTTCAAGGAATCCTTTGTTGCCATAGATTGGGTGGACGATAATACGGTATTGGGAAAATCCTATCGCGGAACTAAAACAGTTCTTTCCACCATTGATACAAAAGGCAAATCTCAAGAAGGTGTGGCCAACCAAACTGATGTACTGGCTCCGGATGAAATTCTGTCATCTGTTTCTTACCACAAACCATCGGGGAAACTGGTCATTACGGCCAGTTCTCATTCTCATCCAAATGAACTGTATGTGGGGTCGTTAGGATCGAGTGAAATCAAGCGGTTGACGAAGACTAACCCCAAAATCAATCAAATAGATTTAGCCAAACAGGAAACCATTTCATGGATTGGCCCTGGTGGATTGGGAATTGAAGGTGTCTTAACCTATCCACTGAAGTATAGGAAGGGGAAAAAATACCCACTTATTTTGCAGATTCATGGCGGTCCGGAAGGCACCAGTTTGGATGGTTGGAATACGCGTGCCACTTACCCGGTTCAGCTTTTGGCGGCGGAAGGGTTTGTGGTTCTTGAACCGAACTACCGCGGCAGTGGCGGCAAGGGTGTCGCTTTTTCTAAAGCAGATCATGACGATTTAGGCGGGCTGGAATATGAAGATGTTTTGGCAGGCATTGACCATCTTGTTGCGGTGGGCATTGTAGATAATGATAAAGTGGGCACCGGAGGTTGGTCTTACGGCGGCTATTTTTCTGCTTGGGGGGCCACCAAATATACAGATCGATTTAAGGCCTCTATGGTTGGGGCAGGACTTACCAATATGATCAGTTTTACAGGAACCACCGATATTCCCTATGAAATGTCCATTGTGCATTGGAATCAGTGGTGGTTTGATAATCCCGAGTTCCATTGGGAACGATCGCCTCTTTCCCATATTAATACGGCTAAAACGCCAACCTTAATTATCCACGGACTGAAAGATGACCGCGTCCATCCTGAACAGAGTTTGGAATTGTGGCAGGGCCTTAAGATCAAAGGTGTGGATACGGAATTGGTTTTATATCCACGGGAGCCCCATGGGTTGATCGAACGCGTCCATAAGCTGGATTATATGGAACGGCTTGTTGGCTGGTATAAAAAATACGTGAAATAGGAACAGGATGAAAATGAAATTTTTTATTACCATTATTTTTTCACTTCAATTCGTAGTAGCGGGGGAGGTTCAACCTATCGAAATACCATTAAAAGGAGAAGCGGCGGAACGGAGCCTGGAAATGTCCGGCTTGGCATGGTATGGGGACCACCTTATTCTTATGCCTCAATATGTTAATAAGGAAGCACCGGGATTTTATTTTCTTGAAAAAGAACAAATCAACACTTGGCTTGCTGGTGATAGGTCTGATGCGCTGACTCCAAAAAAGATAGACTTAATTCTTCCCAAATATGATGATAGGATTGGGGGCTATCAAGGGTTTGAAGCAGTTTGCTTCAGTGGGAATAACGCATATCTGGTGATGGAGTCAAAACACGATGGTGTGATGCATAGTTTTCTTGTTTCTGGTAAAATGGATTTAAAGAAGAAGACATTGACCATTGATCCGGAAAAATTGGTGACGATGACATTGCCGGTGAATATTAAAAATATGGGTTTTGAGAGTATTCTGAAATATAAATATAGACTGATGATTTTATTTGAAGCAAACGGTGCCAATGTTTATCCTGACGCGACTGCGGAATTTTACACAACTTCATTGAAACATAAAGCATCGTTGCCATTCCCCAACATAGAATACCGTGTCACAGATGTAACCGAAGTGGATGGCCGGGGTAGATTCTGGGCCTTGAATTATTTTTGGCCGGGAGAAAAGAAAAGGCTTCTTCCTGCAGAAGATATGATTTTAAAGGGTTTTGTAAAAGGGTCGACTCATGAGCAATATGAGCATGTGGAACGGCTGGTGGAATATAAAATTAAATCAAAAGAAATTGTCCGAACAGACACAGCTCCGATTCAACTGGTGATGGAAGAAAAATCCCGTAACTGGGAGGGCTTAGCCCGGCTGGATAAAAAAGGATTCCTCATGATTGTGGATGAACATCCCCGGACGATCCTGGCATTTGTGCCAAATAAATAAAATTTGAGAAAGAGCATCATATAAAAGATAATCGGCAGATATTTGAAATTGTCGGTTTTATTAGCATAGTCGTTTCCCTAAAAAGTCAAGTAACGTATACCAAGCGTAATGTATAATCCTGAAGGTCGAAGTGTCGGAGAAGGGCCGAATTTATTTTTCCAAATTGCTGATTTATATTCAACTTTATTTCCCCCACCTTCCCTATAACCCCAGCCGCCCGTTATAGAAGTAAAAGTATATTCCATACCGAGAATCCAATCCTTATGAGAGCCAGTCATGAAATTCGTCTCAGCGCCTACTTTTGCGCCACCATAAAAAGCAGAGACTGAATGATTATCATCATCCTGCCGAAAAACGGCACTGGCATTTAAATTTAGTGTACCACCCAAAGAAAAAGCGGGGGTGTGGATTAAATTGACCGTAACGCCAAATGGAACGCCGATAAAAAAATCATAATTGTTACGGTTGTCCAACGCTGATCCTAAGTGAAACCCGAGTTTGAAATTTGTTTTATTAAATGGATCGAAATTGACACCGCCGCTAAAATTAAAATCTTTCTGATCTAATCCATAGGAACCAGTCATATAAAAAGCAGGAATAAAATGGGTTTTTTCTGTGGCGCGATAACCTTCATTTATTTTGCCCCAGCGACGTACGATTTGGCTGCGGTTGGCATCACCACTTATTTCCTGCACACGGACGAGAGCTACAGATCTGCCGGGGACAGCAATTTCATGATTACCGAATTTCTTCATTTCATCCAAAGAAGATATTTCGAAAATAGTACCTTTTCTAACACCAATTTCATTTCCCAAAACTAGCATCACATCTTTCCGGTTCACCTCCAAAACCTGGCTGGTGAGTTTATACATCTGGCGTAGTTTAATAGAAAGTTTACGCTGCGCCTGAAGAAGAACCATTTTTAATGATTTTCCCCTGCCCCCACCCGTATACTCTGCAGAGATATAATGGGAATCCAGAGTTTGGCCAGTTTCTACGTCAATTGTTTTTACCGAAAAAGATAAAACAGTCTGAATATTATTGGCATGAGGTTGGCCATCTTCCTTTTTTGATGAAGCCTTTAAGATGGCTACAACTACATCAAAAAAATTGGTTTCCTTTTTCTTAACAGGCACTATCCCTCGTTGGTCGAACTGGATAAGTTTAACCAACATAGCTTCTTTTGCCCCGGCAATTTGACCGAATGAAATAATGGAGGAATCATTGATTATCCCAGCCTGGAAAAGGGCTTGTTCCTCAAAAATCTTTTTTAGGTCTTGCCGATTGAAGACTTCGTAGCGACCCAATTGTGTCGCCTCAGCAGATACAATTTCTACCAGTTGATATTGAATGGATGATGCATCTTTACCTTTTTCTGAAGGTAGAATAATTAGACTTTGTTTTTTGTCTGTAACATCAGGTTTGATTTCCTGAGCCATTACAAAAACGGAGTATAACAAAAAATGTGTTATAAATATTCTTAGTGGAAAAATCAATTTTTCAAAATGCCCATTTCAGATTGCCTTGCCAACCAAGGGCGAAGATGAGGGAGGATGCATCCGTTAATGATTTATTCGAGTAATCCTCCATTTCATAATTCACATTTATTGATAATCCGTTCTTGATGGGGATGATCAATTCCAGCAGATACTGAATGCGGGAAAGATCATTTTCAATTACCTCACTGATCTGTTTAAAATATTCCAATTCTAATTTGGTAGAAAATCGATCAGAATCATGATCCCAGAATAACCCCGTTTTTATATAGGACGTCTTTCGGGTCTCATTTAAATAATCTGACATATCGAATGCATGGCCCAGTTCCGCGTTGATCAATCCATTATTATATTGACTGAGAAACATTCCGAATCCCTGATTAAAATGGTATTGAAGGGCCACATTGGCCCGTGTATTTTTCCGATAAGATGTAATGGTGTAGCGATAAAAGCGAGGCCGAGTGGCGTATTTATCACTGGATTTGTAACGGATGTAAATAAAAGAATCCTCTTTCAGTCCATATGCAAAGAGTCGAAGATCACGGAATGTATTTTCGGATTGGCGGTTTATTCGGTAATAACCAAATCCCCCATTAGAAGTGTCGGCACTAACAATACCGCCCCGCCCATAGTGCTTCCAGCGGATTGAATCCTGCTGGGCGGATATCCAAGCGGGGCCCAATAAAAATGCAATGAGGCCATACCTCATTGCTTGATCTTTTTGCCGTTTTCCATGAGCATAATGGCTGTTAACGTAAAGCCGATTGTCATAAAAACAGCCACCACCAGACTGGTGTTGGGTGCCGAGTCTGATATCCCTAAAATGGTGTACCGAAGTCCATTGATCATGTAATAGATAGGATTAAAGAAACTGGCTTCCTGTGCCCAGTCCGGGAGCATTTTGATTGAATAAAAAATTCCCCCAAGGAAACTGAGTGGTGTGAGGAAAAAATTTTGCATGGTAGCCAACTGGTCCCATGTTTCAGCCATTTGCCCCAGCAAAAGTCCAACACTTGAAAATGCCCAGGAAACGAGCATAATAAATCCAATGGTAGCCACCGGGTCCAAGACCGGCATTCCGCTTAAGCCCACACCTACCAGTAAGATCAATATGCCATTCACCGTCCCCCGAACCATTCCACCGATAATGTATGCCAGGGATATTTCAAAACTGGATAAAGGCGCTTGAAGTAAGTCCGGCAATTGGCCCAGCAATTTCATTTGAAGCATGGATGAGGCAGAGTTGGATGTGGCATTGGTGAGTGTATTCATCATGATTAATCCTGGGATGATGAACAGGGTGTAAGGTACACCGTCAATTTCAGATATGCGCCTTTCCAGCGTAAATCCGAAAATTAGGATATACAAGACAGAAGAAGTGAGTCCCGGAATAATTGTCTGGCGATATACCGAAAAGAATCGCCCAACTTCACGAGAAGTGAGTGTCCATAGCCCCACCCAATTCATTCGTTTATGCCTTTCCCTGTAAGACTTAAGAACACATCTTCCAGCGAGGATTTCGTCGTTTCAACCCGCTGGATATGACATCCGGCTCTCGTGAGCGTATTAATAATATTTGGCAATGCTTCCTCCGGGTCTAGGGTGGTGAAATGAAGCCGTCCATCTTCCCGTGTATAGGTGAAATTTTTCAGACATGAATCAAGCTCTGAATCCGTATCCGTAACATTAATTGTAATGCCTGCCTTCCCAAGTTGACGGGTAAGTTCCTTAGGTGAGCCTTCAGTGATGAGGCGGCCTTTGTCAATAATTGCTACATTATCACAGAGCATTTCCGCTTCTTCAATGTAATGGGTTGTGAGGAGGATCGTTTTGCCTGCTTCATGGAGTTCGCGAAAATACTGCCAGAGTTCGTGGCGCAGTTCAACATCCACACCGGCGGTAGGTTCATCTAAAATCAGGATTTTAGGATCGTGAACGAGTGCCTTGGCGATCTGGAACCGCCGTTTCATTCCACCGGAAAGTTGCCTAAGGCGTGATTCCCGTTTTTCTTCTAACCCTAATTTTGATAGCAATTCGTCAACGCGGTCTTTCGCTTTACCTTGGGTGATTCCATAATAACCCGCTTGGAAATAAAGCAGCTTATCTAAAGGGAAAAACCAGTCCTGGGTAAACTCTTGGGCCGAGATTCCCACTTGGGAGCGGGTAAAACGATAATCTTTAACCGTATCTTTCCCAAAGATTTTTGTGTCACCCTCATTTTTCCGTACGAGGCCTGTGAGAATATTAATCGTGGTTGTTTTTCCGGCGCCGTTTGGCCCCAATAGTCCAAAAAATTCTCCGTCACCAATCGTAATATCAACCCCTTTCAGAGCGACAGTATCCTCGTAACTTTTTTTAAGATTCCGTATGGAAATAGCAGCTGTCATTTATCTTCGATATCAAAGCCGATATGAGCGACAAATGGGTTGGGAAAATCAAATCCCTTAATACCGGGGAAGTGAACCACGGAGGCTATAAACCCCCATGGGATTAACATAGAAGCAGTCACTTCTTTTTCGCCGGCGGGCTTACCATTTTTAATTATGGGCACTTGAAAAGATGGATGTTCAACCCACATACCATATTCATCATACCCAACCACCTTAACATAAATTTTATTTTTCTCGATGCCCAATTCTTTTAGCGGATCATGGCCATCTAAGACGAGCAAAACCACATCGTCCATTATATCATCAATTTTCATGGGAGAGTTTTCCATAGCAGATTCCTTTAGTTTTGAATTATGATTTTATACACACCGCCATTATAATCAATAATATATAGTTCACCATCTGCATCTTCTCCGAAGGATGAAATATAGTTGGTGAATTCACCACCAGCGAGATTGATTTCTTCCGTACGGTTTTGGAATTCAACCGCTTTTCCATGCTCCACTTTAAAGGACCAAATATTCCCGGAACAGTAATCACCGAAAAAGTAAGTGCCTTGAAGCCCTTCAATTTGTTTTCCGCGGTAAACATATCCCCCGGTGACAGAACATCCATCCACATCGGGCTGATCCATCCCTGTTAAAGTGCGCATATAATTAGCATCATTGGGATATTCAAGGATGGGGATCGTCAAACCGGTTTTGGGGCAATTTTCTTCGGGATCGTAGCAATGATTGGCTTCCATGATGCGCCAACCATAATTTACACCACCCCTGCTGCTGCCTGGTTCATAGTTGACTTCCTCCCATTTATTCTGGCCCACATCGCCATAATAAATATCCCCATTTTCACGATCGAATGAAAACCGCCATACATTACGCAGCCCCCAGGCCCAGATTTCTCCTCGTTTGTTTTCTTGTCCATAGAACGGATTTGTTTCCGGTATACCATAGGGAGCTTGGTTAACATCTATGCGAATCACTTTCCCGAAAATGGTATTTAAATCCTGCCCCGCATTATTTGGATCCCCAGCCTTTCCGCCATCCCCAATAGTGATATACAGAAAGCCTTCGGGGCCAAAAGCCATGTGACCGCCATTATGGTTGCCGTAGGGTTGTTTTAAGTCAAATAGAATTCGTTCGGATGTATGGTCAGCTTTTTTCTTATTTTGTGTTGTGAATTCTGACACCACCGTGTAGCCTTCATTATTCATATAATTGATATAAAATTTACCGTTTTCCGTATGGTCTGGATGAAAGGCAAAGCCCAACAATCCCCGCTCATCCCCAGGGCGGCTTGGGTCTACCACCTGTTTTTTTATGTCAAGGAAAGGACTTTTAAGTTTTTTCCCATTCTGGATAATCATAATCCTGCCCGCCTGTTCCACCACATAAAGTAGATTGGCATCGGTAGGGTAGGATGTGACATAAAGTGGTTTTTTAAATCCATCGGCAATCTGAACTGATGAAAGCAATGGCATTTGGCCGATTAATAGAATAGGAAAAATGAATAGGATTAGTTTTAACATATGGGAAATTAACAAAAGATTATCAAAGTCTTCTGACTTTGATTCGGGGTCAGAAAACCCCAAGATATCCTTTAATTATATTTTTTGTTAATAAATCTGAATTCATCAAATCTCATTGATTTGTTATAGGGGAATCGAAATTTTAAGAAGAGGAGTTCCCATTGGGTGATTTTGATTAGTATTATATAAGGTATAAAAATATCTTCCTGTCACCCAGCCTAAAAACCAACCGGCTATAACGTCTGAGACATAATGATTCCCCACATAAACCTGGCTGTATCCGCTGATGAGTGTGTAACCGATCATGAGAGAAGTATTGCGGGGGGAAGCTAGTGCAATGGATGTTGCCCAAGCTGCAGTGGTGGTGGCATGGCCAGAAGGGAAAGAGGGTGTAAAACGTGAATTCCAAAGCCGCGGATTATATTTTCTGACAGGGCGATCCCGTTTGAGCCCATATTTACCAATAGCTACAGGCAGTTGAACGCCCAAGATCGCTGCAAGTGAAGGCTGAAGTTTATCTTTGCCAAATTGATCGAATCCTGCAAACCCAAATTCAATAAATGGTGTCGCCAACGCCAATCCTTCCATGGTAAGATCCATAAGTGGCACATTGTTTTTTCCTTCTAGTCTTTTGGTAAGATATTTATCCGTTTTTATCAATTTATTTTCTGATGAAACAAGTGATATAATTGTCAGAAATATGAAAATTTGTTTCATGATATCATTTCCAGAAATTCTGCTTCAGATAATACTGTAATTCCCAACGATTTTGCTTTTTTCAGTTTTGATCCCGCTCCGGGACCGGCCACAACAAAATCGGTTTTTTTACTTACGGACCCGCTGGCCCGCCCTCCGTGAGATTCTGTTATTGCTTTCGCGTCGTTGCGGCTGAATTGGGTTAATGTCCCTGTAAAGACAAATGTTTTTCCTTCCAGGACCAGGCTTTTCGGTCCCGCAACTTTTTCCAATTGAACCCCTAGGCTTAGGCACGATTCAACCACATCTACGTTGGTGCTGTCGGACCAGAATTTGGTAATTGTTTCAGAAACAATCGGGCCCACCTCATCGATCGCTTCCAGCTCTTCTGCTGATGCATGGGTGAATTTTTTAATATCTCCGGTATATGCTTGTTCCAGGACTTTAGAAATATGGGCGCCCACATTGCGAATCCCTAAGGCATAGATAAAACGGGCGAAGGTGGTTTGTTTTGCTTTCTGTATGGCGGTAAGAATATTCTGGACTGATTTATCGGCCATGCGTTTCAAGTTCACCAAATCGTCATAGGTAAGTTTAAAAATGTCATCTACGGTTCGAATCAGTTTTTTATCCACCAGTTGGTCTACTAATTTTTCGCCGAAGCCATCAATATCAAGCGCGGTTTTGGATATAAAATGTTCAATCCGGGCTTTCACCTGGGCGGAGCATGAAAGGTTTTGGCAGCGTGCTACAACTTCACCTTCCGGGCGGAATACTTCGTGACTGCAGGCGGGGCATTCTTTTGGCAATTGGTAAGCTTCAGTTTTTTTAGGCCGTTTGTCAATAATTACTTTGACCACTTCCGGGATAACATCCCCGGCCCGCTGGATCAAAACTGTATCACTGACGCGGACATCCTTGCGGTCAATTTCATCCTGGTTATGAAGCGTTGCGTTTGTAACCACAACACCGCCCACATTCACAGGTTCAAGTTTTGCCACCGGCGTGACAGCACCCGTTCGGCCTACCGACGGAATAATGTCAATCACAGTAGTCGTAACCTGCTGAGCTTTGAACTTGCCTGCGATGGCCCAGCGTGGAGAGCGACTGCGTATACCCAGGGCATTCCTTTCAGTGGTGGAATTCACTTTAAAAACAGTGCCGTCAATTTCATAGGGAAGTTCATTTCGCCGGGTCTCCAAAGTCGTGTGAAAATTCACCATTTCATTGGCGGTTTTTACTTTCCTGATTTCCGGATTGACCGGGAGTCCCCATTTTTTTAGATCGGTAAGCAATGCTTCATGCGTATCAAAAGAAACACCATCAATGGTGCCTACTTCGTAACAAAAAATGGATAGGGGGCGTGTGGCCGTAATTCTTGAATCTAATTGACGCAGGCTTCCCGCTGCCGCATTCCTCGGATTGGCAAAGGGGGCGAGGCCATCTTGATCTCTGTTTTTGTTCAGTGCTTTGAATCCGGATTTGGTGATAAACACTTCTCCCCGGACTTCCAGCAAAGTAGGTACGTTTAATTCATCTGTTCGCAGTGCAAGGGGAATGGCTGATATGGTTTTTAAATTTTGAGTGATATCTTCACCGGTTACGCCATCCCCGCGAGTCGAGCCATTGATGAATAATCCATTTTCATAAACTAATTCTACCGCCAGACCGTCCAATTTTGGTTCGGCCATATATTCAATATCATCTATTGTATCAAGCCCTTTTTTTGTTCGGCCATCAAATGCCCGCAATTCATCCTCATCCATGGCGTTTGCCAAAGACATCATGGGTATGCGGTGGGTAATTGACCCAAAGGATGACAAGGGTTCCGCGCCAATACGCTGGGACGGGGAATCTTCAGTAATTAAATCAGGTCGTTCAGATTCGAGGTTTTGCAATTCACGAAATAGTTGATCATATTCGCTGTCCGAAATGAGAGGATCATCTAATACGTAATAATGATAATTATGGTCGTTTAGTTGACCCCTGAGGGATTGGATCTTTTTCTGGATATCAGGCAAATCTAATTACGCAGGGAAGCCCGTTTTTTAAAATAATCGGCTGGGTTTAAAAGGAACTTTGTGATGGGTTGTAGTTGGCCTAAGCTATCCACCGGTGTAGCGAACATAGCGTCGTCTTTTAAACCAACAGTAAAAAAGTAAGTAATTTTATTCGCAGGTTTTTCTTTCGGGTCATAGCGAAACACAAACCGTTTATCCTGGGGATGAAAGGGGATTTCCACAATTCGCGGCATCGTATCCGTTTTATAAAATAGGCTCACCGATTGAATTTTTTCCCTGGGAAAGTCGGTGAACACTTCCAGTTCAAAGGCCCGGGAATTAAATAAAACCCTGTCAGGATGATGAAATACTTTCGGCGTAAAAGAAAATTTTGGCATTTCAAAATCCAAGCTGTCCGGTTTCTGTGAGGTGAGGGCGCTCACACAGAGCAAGAGAAGAAAGTGATTGATCGTTAAGACCTCAAGTTGAAGTAAAGGTGATACACTTTTTATACCAATGGTCGTAGGTGATCTGTTTGCGGATCATATAATCTGCTGTACAACGGGCATTGGCTTCACAAACATCGGCGCCCTTTCCGCGGATGTCATAGTGCATCACCACCACATATTTTTTAAAGGGCTTTTTGGCATATTGGCCCATATTGGCCAGGGCGGAAACGGCAAAGCTTAAATCTTCGCTGGAACGATTTCGATCCGCTAAAATTTCAACATGATAAACCCGTTGACCGCCATCCATGTAGATTTTGAGTCCAGTTAATTTGGGCGCCGTATGATTCCGCGCAAAATATTGAGGCGTCATGGCGGCGATTTGCCTATCTGAAAACTTTGGCTTGGCGGACACGATGGATGATATGGCCAAAAGTAATGTTATAAACAGTTTCATGTTATTTTCCTTTTTTTGGAGATGAAAATTAAACCAATCAGTATGACCAAAGCACTGATGAGGATTGCCATTTGAACTCTTTTTGGATGATATATGATGGAGGCTGCTTCTATAACATAATCATCATTGAGAAAATCTTCATAATTGAAAGACCACCATAAGGTATCACTCAATATAGAATCAGCGTTGGAGCGGGTGATAGCACCGGGGAGAATTCCGGCAAATTTAAATGTATCATCATTAAGTCCCACCGTCACATTGGCTTCATCGATGTAAGGGTGCATGGCATTCATACAAGCCACTGAGAAATTTTTAGGAAGGTCATCTGAAAAAGGTTTAAAGTTGATTTCAATCAAATCCCGGGGAAGGAAAAATATATCTTCCCTGTCATCATCTTTGTCCATTACGCCGAATAAATTGCCTTCTTCTTCCGCTTTATGAAATACACCACGGAAATGATTCAGGATGCGCTCTTTTAATAAATCATCAATGGACATTTCTTCCTTTAGATCATCCATCCCCATGCGTAAACAGTACATAATGATTTCTGTTTCAACAATTTTGTCGGTGGAGTCGTTGCCAGCATCCCGCATGGATTTGGCCAATAATGGGTATTTTTGACTTACGCGCCTTCCTTTAAATATTTGGTTGAGGGAATAGGTTGTGGAAAACAGCCCATCGTTTTTTATAATAGTAACCGGATGTCGTTGGGGTGCAGGGCCATCAGTTTCCGGATGAAAAACAGTTGGTCCTTTTAAAACAGCTTCGGAATTGATTATGTGAACGGTTTCATTGCTGTCTTCTTTTCCCTTTTCAATAATTTCTGAAGCCCATGGGTTTTTCATGGGAAGCGGAAAATCATCGTCGAAAACATCCTTTTTATCGCCTTCAGTATGAAATTTCATATGGTATTTCCCATCAGGGAATACACGGACGGTAATTAATGTTTCAACACACTGCATCGAAAAGAAAGCAGTGAAAAATAAGAGAATGATTTTGAGCTTCCGCATGGGTATAATTTACGTGAATCAGGAAGGGTTAAAAACAAAAAGGGCCACCAAAGTGACCCTTTTTTCATTAATATAAATTCAGGTTAAAACGTCATCCGTAAGGATGTCTGCAATGTGCGGATGATAAGTAGCGCATCGGCACCGGTCACATCACCAGTTGGCTCAAACCGGCCTGTGATCATATCGGCCTGCATAATGCCTCGCTCAGCACAAAGGGCCATGGCGTTGTAAGCAAAATGGCTACTGGGCACATCACTGAAACGACTTTGGGCTTCGCCGAAATAACGTGTTTCAAGGCTTTCATCCCGGGTTGCAACAACCAAAAGCCGCTGGACGGCCATTGCGTAGGTGGCACGGTTGATATTATCATCGGGATAAAAATTGCCGTCAGGTTCAACATCCATGATGCCATAGCGGATCATATCTTTGATCCATGTTTCGGCCCAGTGGCCATTGGCATCATTGGGGGTAGTTATTGTTGCTGTTTGTGCTGCCTGCCCCGGTGTTTGAAATCCGGCATTTTGTGCCGGCATCCGGTCAAACAAGATACCAATTTTTAATTCTTCAGCGAACAAGACCGCCAGATCCGAGCGATTGATCCTTTCTTTCAATGCCACCTTTTTACCGACGGGAGTTCCGGGCATGGCACGGACAATTTTTTGAGCCAATTTCCACTTCGAATCCGCTTTACCCGCATAATCGCCCCGTTTATTTACCACTTTACGGAAATAGCTTTCTGCTTCGTCAAATTGATAATTATAGAGGTGGGCGACACCGAACCAATATTGGGCACCTTCATGTTCTTTATCCCGTTTCAGTGCTTTTTCAAGATGAGACTCGGCCCGCTTGAACCACTTTTTCTCCGAATCTCGCAGAGTGATCCAAACCTGGGCGCTTAGGGAAAGTGCTTCCGGATCCTTGGATCCGCGGCTGGCACATTTGGAAGCAAAATCTTTTGCCTGTTTGTTGTTCCCAAGATGGGCATTGGCCAGGCCAAGTCCACCGTATCCCAGGGCAAACTTTTTATCCAGGTCAACCGATCGCTGGAAGGACTTGATCGCCTGCTGATAATCGCCGTTATTGATGGCGCGCATACCGGCTTTATAATGGTATTCAGGTGTATCCATATCACTTTCGGGCGGCGCTGCGCAGGAAGCAAGCAATAATAGGGTAAAAACAGTTAGTAATGATCGATGTTTTTTAAGCATAATGAACTCCTCGAAAAGATTATTCGCCATGAATATACCTTTTTTCGAACATAAATGGAAATAACATGAATTGGCTGATTTGATTCAGACCACACTATTACTCAATAATTATTGCTTCACGGCGTTGAATTGGATAATTTACCCCGTAACTGTGCACAAATAAAATCGTATGGATATGTTAAAAATCTTATATAAAATTATTGGAATCTTATGCCTGGTGGGTTTAACTGCCCTACAGGGACAAGCCCTCACAGCCACCGGAACCGGTTATGGCCTTACCAAGGATGCCGCCACAGAGCAGGCAAAACGGGATGCCGTTGAACAGGGTCTGGGGGCCTACATGACCTCAACAACAACCGTAACCGCCACCTCGATTGAAGATAATATTTATTCCAAAGCACAAGGGTTTGTGAAATCTTTCAAGGTTACCAGAGAAAGCCAGGGACCTGATGGGAACTGGGAAATCACCATTGAAGCCCAAGTCACGGATATGATTGACCAGGTTATGGCGGATGAAGCAGCCCTGCAAACCCTGCTCAATGCCATGAATCGCCCCAGGATCATTTTTATGGTGCGTGAAGAAAATTTGATTGATAACACTCCCACGGATTTCGCTGAAACAAAGCTGTTAGCCATGTTCTACGAAAAAGGCTTTGACGTGGTGGACCGCCAGATGGTCCAAGCATTGAAAGGTAATGCAGATTATAGCCAGGCCTTGGCAGGGAATGTATCCGCCGCCGCCAAAATCGCCAGCCAGTTGGGTGCAGAAGTAATTGTAATTGGTACGGCAAAAATATCTTCCGGCGGTAAAATTTATAATATGACCGCGGGTCAAGCAGATTTAAATGCTAAGATCATCCGGGCTGACACGGGTGAAATTCTTGCTGTTGTGCCCCAGGCTCGAGGGAAAAAACCCCATATTTCTGCAACGACAGCCGGTATTAATGCGGTAAATCAGGCGGCAGAAGTTTTGGGGAAAAATATTATTTCCCAATTGGTGATCAAGTGGAGCACCCAACAAGCAAACTTTATAAAAGTTTATATTGTGCTGAAAGGCGCTGATTTTATGTCCTACATGACATTTGAATCTTTCTTAAAAGCGCAGACTGTTTCCGGAATTCGGAATGCCTACGCTAAAAGTCTCAATGACGGCGTGGCAGAATATGAAGTGGAATTTGAAGGGAAATCCCAAGCCCTGGCTATGGGTCTTTCCCAAACCAGTCCCGATGGGTTGAATTTTAGAGTCACCGGTCTAACCGGGAATCGTATCACAGCAGAAGTTGTACAATGATGAGGCATCCTATGAAAAAATTAATCGGATTATCCGCAATCGTATTCAGTATGGCCTTTTCCCAAGGCGTGGTTACACAACTGGATAAAGGCAGCATCAACTATTCAGAACAAACCATTGCCGCCATCGGCATTGGATTTGTCCCCCAAAATGCCATCAATGCAGGCCAAGCACGGCGCATGGCTTTGAGGATTGCCAAACAAGACGCATTGCGGCAACTGATTGAAATTGTTAATGGTGTAACCCTAACCAGCGAAACAACCATGAGTGGTGCAATGGTAGATGATGTGATTAATACCAAAGTTAGGGGATTTATCCGTGGTGCCCGTCAGGTAGGAGCACCAAAATATTTGAGTGACACATCTGTCGAAGTGGAATATTCTGTTCCCATGAGTGGTATTTCTGATATAATGCTTCCGCCAATAACGATTGCTGCGGCCCAGCCCGGTGCGCCGACAGAGGCGGCCACAACACCAACAACCGGGGGAATTACCGGTGTGATCATTGATGCCCGCGGACTGAAAGCCCGACCAGCCATGGCACCAAGAATTTTGGACCAAAACGGCAATGCGATTTACGGTCCCGGGACCTACAGTCGTGAATACGCAGTAACCAATGGTGTTGCCGGTTATTCAAAATCCATTGAAGCGGCCCAGAAGGATCCGCGGGTTTTGGGGAATCCCTTGGTGGTTAAAGGTGTTTCAACTTCCGGTAAAAACAGGACCGATGTTGTCATCAGCAATGCAGATGTTTCAAAAATTGATGCGGCCAATCGCAGTTATAATGTACTGAAGGATTGCCGTGTATTGATCCTGCTGGATTAGACAGATTTATAGCAACTAAATAGAAGGGTAAAGATGCGGAATAGCATGAGATTCAAATCAATCTCATTTATAATTATTGGATTATTTACAGGATTGCTTATGGCGCAGGAAGAAGCCGTAAACAAGGCCATGGAAAAGGACAATAGAGACCTTAAGGCGGGGGATATTGCCCCATCCTGGGCCTTAATGTATGCTCCCGGTCAGTTTGAATTCCTGAAAAACTGGTCTGAAGAAGATGGGAAAAGACTCAGAAAGTTCACCACCCAGCCGGACAGAAACGCCGTACTTATGAGTTTCTTTGCAACTTGGTGTCAACCTTGTATGAAGGAATTGCCCCTACTTGAAGAAGTATACCAGCAATATAAAGATGAACGCATCAAATTCTTTTTGGTGGATATTACGGAAGCCACCCGCACTATTCCCGGAAATGAGAATTTACCAAAGGCAGGTCCCTTCCTGCGTGAGAAAGGGGTAACCATGCAGATTTTATATGATACAAGGGGGACAGTTATGAAGCGCTATAATGCACAAACATTACCTCGATTATTTATTATGGACGGCAACCGCAAAATCACCTTAACCCGGCGGGGATTCCATGAAGGTGAAGAAGAAATATTTAAAAAAGATTTATCAGTCGAAATTGAACGACTTTTAGCGGATTTACCTCCGCCAAAAAATGAAACAAAGTAAGTTGTGAGCCAGCCCACAGGGAAATACCTTGTGGATTTGTTAAACTTTAGTTAGAAGTGAGCCAATTATGAGGGTATTAAAGAGATCCACCATTTGGTTTGTGGTGTTGAGTATTGTTTGGGGGCAAACACCGGGAACCCAATCCGTGATAAATGCAGAAACGTCTGCCCAGTTGGCGGAAGGCAAACAAACCGTCGCTGTCTTGGACTTTGAGGGCCGGGGTATATCCCAGATGGAAGCAGCCACACTCACAGACCGTCTTATGAGTGAAATGGTTTCAACCGATGCGGTCATAATGGTAGAGCGCAACCAGATGAATGAAATCCTGGAGGAACAGGGACTGCAGCAAGCGGGCTGTACCTCTGCAGAATGTGCCGCTGAAGTGGGGGCCCTGCTGGGCGTACAGAGCATGATTTCCGGTTCCTTCGGTAAATTGGGTAATACCTATACGGTAGATGCCAAAATGTTTTCCGTGGAAACGGGTCAGACCACGCGCAGTGTAAGCAAGACCTATAAGGGGGAGGTGGATGGATTATTGCCCATCATTGAAGTTGTTGCTTGGGAACTGGTGGGGCTCCAGGCGCCGGCAGACCTATTAGCCAGGGCAGGTCAGGCGGCACCTCAAGTTGCAGAGGTGAAGCCCAAGAAAGAAAGAAAACCCATGAGCAAAGGGGCCAAGCGCACCATGTGGACTGTATTGATTTTAGGCGGCGGCCTTGGGGGCGCTTATGCTGCGGGCTTGTTTGATGCTAAACCGGTTCCATTGCCTGAGCCACCAACCCTGCCGGAGGGTTAAGCCATGATGAAAAAGATATTATTTTTCATCACTATTTTCGGGTTTTCCACTTTGCTCAGTCAGTCCGTTGTCAGTCTGGATGGTTCCAACGACTACTTAACCACAACCGAAACTACCGGTACAAAGCTTGAAGGTGATTTTACCATTTCCGGCTGGGTATTCCCCAAGGGTGATGCGACTCAGCAGGTATTTCATAACGAACTTTTTGAAATCCAGTATCAGGGGTCTTATTATAGACAGTTTAGGATCTACCCAGGCGGTTACAGTACAACTTGGGGGGAAGCTTCGATCAATGAATGGCACCATATTGCGGTAACCCGTAGCAGCCACACTAACGCCTATGATACCCTCTATGTATATGTGGATGGCAAACAGAGTCTCATGTTTGCAAGGGATCAATCTTCAACAACAACTTTTGATGGTACTATGTATTTGGGCCGGGACCCTGATTATGGTGAATACTTCAGGGGTTTTATGGATGAATTTGCCATATGGAATACTGTATTGGATTCTAACTCCGTAAAAACATTGTATAATAACGGCGTTCCCAATACTATCAGCGCAAAGCCAGGCAATATTGTATCTTACTGGCCAATGAATGATGGTACCGGTACGACTGCAACCAATAATATAGGAAGTAGTCCCGACCTATCTCTTCAAGGGGCTACCTGGTCCACTTTTACCCAGTCCGCCAAGCCCGAACTGCTCGCCGATATACGCAGTGGTTATAGTGGTTCTTATCCCAGGAATCTTCGGGAATATAACGGCAAACTTTATTTTGTTGCTAACGATGGTGTTAAAGGCGATGAATTATGGGTCTATAGCCCAAAGGACAGTACAACCACGCGGATAACGGATATTGCGTCGGGATCCAATTCCGGCTTGTTATATGAATCCGCTTTGATTGAATATAAAGGAAAACTCTATTTTACGGGATACGAAAGTAATTACGGGGCGGAATTATATTCCTACGACGGTAGCAGTGTCACACGAGTCACGGATATTAATTCTGGTGTGAGATCATCTTATGCAAAATATCTCTCCGTGCTCAACGATACACTGTATTTTGTCTCAACGACTAATACATACGGATATGAGTGGTATTCCTACGATGGCTCAAGCGTTACACGTAGGACTGATATCCGCGCAGGTGCCTCTGAAGGTGTCTATATCTATGGTAATGCTAAAGTATATAAAGATAAAATATATTTTCCCGGTTATGATTCCGATAAAGGGGTAGAACTCTTTTCCTACGATCGAACCAACGGTGCTCAGCTTGTTAAAGACATCTATAATGGGAGCTCGGGCTCTTATCCCAATAAGTTAACAGTATTTGACAAAAAATTATATTTAGTAGCATCATATATGGCGGCAGGATCAGCTGCACCTGATAATGGGATGGAAGCCGCCGGCTCTGAATCCGGGATGAGCCATGATAATAAATTATTAAAATATGATGGAACAGATCTGACCGTGATTGACTTGGGATCTTCTGTTTCCTATTTTTCTCTTTACGGCGATTCCAGTGTTTATAATGACAAGCTCTATTTTCAGGCATATACTCCCAGTTATGGTTCCGAATTATGGTCTTATGACGAAACTAATGGGGCCCAGATGGTGGGTGATTCGATTTACCCCGGGTCCAATGGGTCAAGCCCTAATTTTTTAAGAACTTTTGATAATAAGCTCTATTTCCAGGCCAATGATGGTTCAGGCTCCTGGGGTGGAAGCAGCGGTGAATTATGGTATTATGATGGCACTGCTTTTGGTCGTGCCGGTGATATATATAATGGTAAAAGTGGTGCGTACCCCCAAAATCTATTTGCGACTAATGATGCCCTTTATTTTGCGGCCAATGATGGATCAAAAGGAAGTGAATTATGGGCAATTAGGCTTTCGGACCCAACTCCCACGATCACCAGTATTACCTCGACTACATCTGATGGGACCTATAAAATCGGTGATGCAATCAACATTACCGTCAATTTTTCGGAGGCGGTATCCTTATCAATTGGCGGATCGTTAACGGTGACCCTGGAAACAGGCACAACCGATCGCACGGTCAGCATTTCTTCCATCAGCAATGCCACCAGCGCCTCCGGTACTTACACGGTTCAATCTGGAGATTTAAGTTCTGATCTGACCGCAAATTCAGTCAGCGTATCTGGTTCACTTTCAGATGCCTCCAGCCAGGCCATGGATAGTTTTACCATTGGTTCCAATTTGGCCGGTTCTTCCGCCTTGGTTATCGATGGTGTCCTGCCCACAATTGCCAGTGTAAAAAGCACCAGCGATAACGCAACTTATTCTGCCGACTCCAAAATCAATATTACGGTGAATTTTTCAGAGGCGGTGAGCATCTCAAGCAGCGGTACCTTAACGGTTACCCTGGAAACGGGGGACCCGGATCGAGATGTCACCATTACCGATATTTCCAGTACAACCGCTGCTAAAGGGACTTATACCGTACAATCTGGAGATGCCAGTGATGACTTGGATGTGAAATCTATCGAGCTTTCCAGCGGTGCCACACTAAAAGATGCTGCTGGGAATTCAATGAGCTCTTTATCCATTCATGCTGATAGCAGTCTGTCCGATTTTAATAACATAAAAATAAATACGACCAAACCGGGGACACCTACAAACCTCGTAGCAAAAAACAGGTATGGTGGCATCGGCTTAAAATGGTATAAAGAATCCAGTGCCGCCAAATATTATGTATATCGAAGCGGAGATAATGCAACATTTGAAAAACTTTCCACAGAACCTACAGACACGACTTTTATCGATGCATTAACAGCGGGTTCCAAATATTATTACTATGTCACGGCGGTGAATTCAGCCGGTACTGCGGGGGATACCTCAAAACATGTATTTGGCTATGCTACCAGAATTTGGTGGGTGGATGTCACAAATGGAAAGGATGAAACTCGTTATGGTGTAAGTGCCGATTCATCATTTAAAACCATTGAACAGGCCGTCAAAACCAATTCCAGTTTGGTTTCAGGTGATACCATCTATGTGAAGCCCAGTATTACCAGTACCAACAAAACTAAGTACACGGGTTATTATGATTTTGGTGGTAATAAAGGTGATATCGATTTGGGCCACAGCAAAGATTTTATTTTGAAAAGTACGGCGGGCGCTGACAGCACCATTTTAAACGCAGAAGGAAATGGCCGACATTTTAATTTTTGGAGGGGTCAGACCAATGCCACCAATATTATTGGATTTACCTTTTTCAATGGGGAGGTAAAAGATAAATGGCCTGGCGGCGGCTCTATGGTGATTAGTGAGTCTACTAATATAAAATTCCAAGATTGTGTATTTGACAGCAACCGCGTTACGGATAATAATAATGGCGGCGCAGTTGCTATTACGAATCAGGCCGTGCCAACTTTTACGGGTTGTACCTTTATTAATAACTTTGCGACGGATACAGATGGTGGTGCCAGTGGTGGTGCTGTTTTTATTTGGTCGCCCAATTCTGTGGACGATTTGAAAGCTGCCATTAATTTTGAGCAGTGTAAGTTCATTGGGAATTTTGTGAAGGTAAGCGGTTACGCTCGCGGGGGTGCCATAGGGGCAGGAAAATTTACGAATATTAGCAATTGTCTGTTTATTAAAAATGGCGCAATTAGCGGGTTTGGTGCTGGTTCAAATGACTGGGGAGAGGCTCAGGGTGGGGCAATAGTTAGTTCGGGGGGATATAATACAACCGGTACTATTGTTGTAGTCTCTAATTCCACTTTTGACCGGAATTATTTGGATGTACGCACCAAAAACGGCCAATTGATGGGTACAGAAGTTTTTTATGGGTGGCAGAATGATAATCAAATCAAAAAATTATATCTATTTAACACAATCATAACCGGGTCTTACCGTAAGCTCAATGGGGAAGATTATATTACTACTAACGAGAGCGACAAAATATTCTATTCACACGGAAGTAGTAATAAGGCCAATGTAGATTACTCAGCCATCGAAGGTAGCTCAGACCAATCCTGGGCGGATGATAATGTTTTTGACATTGTCCCTGTCTATGTAGATACGGCCAGTTTGGATTATTCACTCAGCATTAAAAGCCCGGTAATCGGCCAAGGCACCAGCAGTTATGAAGGATACTCGGCGCCCACAGTTGATATTTTAGGCAATATACGTCCCAACCCATCAGGATCCAGCCCTGATATGGGTGCTTACGAAAATTCCCTCAGCAGTTCCCCCTCACCATTGCCGGTGACTGGCCTGACGGGTACGACAAAAACCAATAGTGCCTATCTTTCGTGGACAGCAGTCAAAGCTTCTTTAAGCAGCAGCAGCAATGCGGCCGATATTAAATACCTAATTTACCAGGGGGATTCCCAGGT
>JAYEFG010000011.1:0-3639 GCA_034658595.1 Fidelibacterota bacterium
TGTTGAATTCGCCCACCGGTTTAACCACACTGGCGGATGCAGCAATTAAGTCATATAGAGATCCGGCAGAAGTTAAAGTAGCTTTTCCATCGGTATGGGTTGCGTCATCAAGGACCTGCATTTCAGGGGCGGACTGCCAGATATAATCACCATCTTCCGTGGCGAAATAAAAGATACCGCTGTTTCCGCCTACCGGGACTTTCCATTCAAGTTCAAGTTCGAAGTTTGTGTAGGCATCTTCTGAAATCAAGTCAACCCCATGGCCGGGAATGGTTTTCAAGGCACCGTCCACGATCACCCATGAGTCAGGTAAGCCTGCTTGTTTATAGCCGCGCAGACCGTTGACTTTTTTTCCATCAAAAAGGTCAGTCCATTCAGCGTTCATGGAACTGGCGATCATAAAAATGGTCATGAAGAATAAGATTTGTTTTTTCATTTTAACCTTTCGGATTCCATTCACCCCGGGCAACAGCCGGAATGAACGATTCAATATCATCATTGGGTAGTTGGATAGTTTTGCCATGCTCAGCACTCATATAGGCGGCCATTAGCAGGCGCGTTACATCTAAGCCGTCATCAAAGTTTTCTTCCGGCCGTTTCCCAGCCAGGAATGATTCCACCATGTGGCGGTTTTCGGCCGTATAACCATAGACATCCGCTTCATTGCTCACCACCGGCATGCCGCCTGATTCCGCATTTTGTTTTTCCACAAGGTCTTCACCTTCAGAACCGGTTACTCGTCGGCTGAAGAATACTTTCAAGTCCGGATCAAGTGTATTAACGAACATGGAATATTCCGGGCCGAACAATTCCAGGCTCAAGCGCAACCCTTCCCCCACAAAACACCAGGATGTGGTGGTTTCTACAATGAGTTTATTGCCATCTTCATCCAGATACTCAATCAATGAACGGGCAAAATCTTCTGAAGGACGCTTGGTATAATCGGTTTCACCTCCGCTGTTATCCGATAAGATTTTGGCATATTCCGGGCGCTGCCATTTCAGGCAATCTGTGTGGGCGCTAATGCTGACTGCGGTGATGGATTCACGTGGTTTTCCAGGTTCGGTAAGCATGAAGCGCGCCTCTTCCACAGAGTGGCACATCATATCATTCAGCACACCGCCGCCTTGGAGCGAGCCTTCCCAAAACCAGGGCATGTGCGGGCCGCTGTGCTCTTCTGCAGCTCGAGCCAAATAAGGCCTGCCGGTGGTGGCGGCACCGCGAGCCCAGACTATTTCCTTACCCCGCGTGATTGAAGGTGAAAAAACCTGGTTTTCCAGGTAACCATCCAGGAGCCCCACATTTTGGGTAAGTTCGCAAACTTTTTGCGCCTCAGCAACATTGCGGCCCAGCGGTTTCTCACACGTTACACCGATCAGTTCACCTTTTCCGGAAGATATAGCAGCGGCAATTTCTTCGAATGTTTCAATTCGTGCAAAGTTGGGCGAACAAACCCAAAGCGCATCTATGGCAGGGTCTGCGATCATATCCGTAATTGTATCATAAGCCTTGGCATCACTGCCCACGCCAACGGACCGGGCCAAAGCAGCTGTTTCTTCAGCGGATGTTTTAGTACGGGACATAACACCAACCACATCTACATCACGGACCCCAATTAATGATTGAATATGAAAACGGGAAATAAACCCGCCACCGATAAATCCAATGCCTAATCTTTGTTTACTCATGTCTTTTCAGGACCATCCTTTAATTGTTCCTCAAAGAAGAAGAAAAATAATAATCCGGTAACCAATCCCATTACAGCCAGTGTATACCAAAAACTGGAATAATCAAATATACCGGCGACCGTATATATTTCCTGCAATTTACCAGAGAGCCATCCGCCCACAACCGGACCGCCGCCAAAAATGATAATACCAAAAACGGTCTGGGCTGAATGGCGTACATCGTCATCTGCAAGTTTATCCACGTAAATAAATCCGGCGGCAAAAAAGAATGCAAAACAAAAACCATGAAAAGCTTGACTGACAACCATCACCCATGCCGGGAGAAGAGAAGTGCCAAAAATGGCATAACGGGCAAAGTAAGCCATGATGCCAATGGTGATCACCTTCTTAAAACCGAGGCGCTTTAAGAAAAATCCGAGGTAAGCCATTGTTGCAATTTCTGCAAATTGACCGATGGTCATGGCCGGTCCGATAGAACTATCCTTTATGCCGATGAAGGACAGGAAAGGCCCCGTTTGGAGAAAGTAAATCTGGTGAATGATACTTACACCCAAACTGGCCAAGACCAGGATGAGAAAAGATTTATTGTTAAACAGAGAGAATGCTTTTTTGAAAGCCAGTTTCTCTACAGCATCAGCTTTAGGTGGCGTATTGGGAAGCATAAAACAAAATACCCCATAGGTCATTGAAATCAAGCCCGAAAATTTAAGTGCATCTGCCAAACGAGCCGTTACATTGGGGACTTCAGCTCCGGAAAGAAATGGCGGCATGAGTTGAAATGAAAGGTCCTGCTGGAGCCATATCATGGGGAAGACCCAACTGGCGGCAATCCAACCAATGGTACCCCATACTCGAATTTTTGGGAATGTATTTTCCGCATCATCAATATGGGCGAAGGCAACGGAATTTGATAGGGCCAGTGTTGGCATATACAAAATACTGTATAGAATCGAGAGGTAGAGCCATGTCTGGTAATCCGTTTGGGTCGATGTGTACCATTTAACAAGTCCGCCGGTAAAGACCAAAAAAGCCAAGATCCTTTCCGTACTGAAATAGCGGTCCGCAAACTGGCCTGCAATAAAAGGCGCTGCAACGGCGCCAATTGATCCTGCCAATCCCAGGATCATCCCAATTTCTGATCCGGAAAAACCAAGTCCGCCCTCTGCCACACTAGCGGAAAGATATCTTGCCGTAAGGGGCAGCCATGCACCCCATATGGCATACTGTAGGAACATCATGGTTCCCAATCGAGAGTTTTTTGTCATTTGATTATCCGCTTGAGGGGTATCAAATCAATTTCCTGTTCACGGGATCCCATTCAATACGACGGCCTGTGAGGTAAGACTCTGTAGCCATATGGCAGGTCACTGCTTCCTGGAAAGCCACTTCAACATTACACTTGGGTATGCCGTCATTACGGATCGAGTCGAGCCAATCCTTGATATGCAAATGGGTTGGATCCACACGTTTCCCTTCTCTGTAAGTGTACAATAAACCTTTATTCGCAAAATACCGAGAGGTGGCGGAGGTGACACCATCTATCTGTTTTGATCCGGGTGAATATGTATATATGGGATACTTTGGATTAATGACACCACTTTCTAAACGATCCTTGTATTGGGTCGATTCTGAATCAGCGGTCACGATGAATCCATGAACGGATCCACCACCACTTTGCCCCCCCATCTGCATAGTGGCGTCATGCCCCATGATCCGATTTCCTCGTGGACAATTACTGGAAAGAGTCGCGCTGTACAAAAGGGTTAAATCCTTATCCGGATACTCAAAAGTTGCATTCCAAACATCGGGAACATCGCGGCCATCCTTATAAAAATAGATACCGCCCGTGGAGGAAGCATATTTTGGAATACCAATATCCATCATTTGGTTGATTGCATCAAAGTCGTGGGAAAATAAGTCGCCAGAAAGACCCGTGCCGTAATCAAACCAC
>JAYEFG010000012.1:0-13060 GCA_034658595.1 Fidelibacterota bacterium
GAAGCAGCATAATATAAATGCAGTCCGCGCTTCTCATTACCCCAACCATGAACGCTGGTACGAACTGTGCAATGAATATGGATTGTACGTTATTGACGAAGCAAATATTGAAGCGCATGGCATGCGCTTCCATGAGAAGGGTTTTGGTCTCATTGCCAATGATACAACCTGGACGGCCCAATGGCTGGATCGCGGTAACCGTATGTTTGAACGTGATAAGAATCAGCCATCCATCATTATGTGGTCCATGGGGAATGAAGCCGGGGATGGGCAAAACTTTGTAGAATTATATAAATCGTTAAAACATAAAGATGCATCCCGCCCCGTGGTCTATGAACCAGCCAGCCAGGAAATGCATACCGATGTATACTTCCCCATGTATAATACCATTGAAGAAATTTCTGCTTATGCAAAAACCAATCCTGATCGCCCATTGATCTTGTGTGAATTCGCCCATGCCATGGGAAATAGCGTAGGGAATCTTATAGATTATTGGGATACCTTTGAAAAATACGAATCACTCCAAGGAGGGTTTATCTGGGATTGGGTGGATCAAACAATTTTAAAAACCAATTCTACCGGCAGCGAATACTGGGCTTATGGTGGTGATTTTGGTACAGAATTCGCTGAAAACGATTCCAACTTTTGCGCCAATGGATTGGTAGCCGCTGACCGCAGTTTGAATCCCCATATTTTTGAAGTGAAAAAGGTATATCAACCCATTCGATTTAAAGCGGATAACCTGAAAAGGGGTAGAGTCCGTGTTACTAATGATTATGATTTCGTGGATCTTAGTGACCTCACTTTTTCATGGTTTATTAAGGGAGATGATAAAACTGTTTCTTCAAGAAGGTTTGGGACGCTGGATTTGGATCCGGGCGAATCCAGAATACTGCAATTTAATTTGTCTAATATTCGCCCCAAGTCTGGTGTGCGTTATTATTTAACCGTCCAAGCAAAGACTAAATATAAAAAGCCATTGGTACCCCGAAACCATTTGGTCGCATGGGATCAATTTGAGTTACCCATTTACCGTGAAACCTTTGCTCAAGATCCAACGGATTTGCCATCATTAAACCTATTTCAAAATGATATGGGTGCCGAAATATATGGTAAAGGATTCAAAGTCGTTTTCAGTCGGGAATCAGGACAGATCAGCGAATATGTAGTCAATGGTGAATCCTTGTTAACTGTCCCGGGAGAAGCCAACTTTTGGCGGGCACCAAATGATAACGATCTCGGAAATGGTATGCCGTCACGGACACAAATTTGGAAGAGTGCAGGCGCTCGGATAAAAACCAAAGTTGTATATAGTGCCCTTAAAAATAATACAGCAGAAGTACTTATGATCAGCGAGGATTCACTCAGTAGTACCACAATCACATCCCAATATTATGTCTATGGAAATGGCGTCGTAAAAGTGGATCAAAAAATTAATATTACCGATACAACCCAATCGGAAATTCCACGTATTGGAATGCGGTTTTCCCTTCCCGGTTCCTTTAATAAAGTGGAGTGGTTTGGGCGGGGTCCCCATGAATCCTACTGGGATCGAAAAACATCTGCTGCAGTTGGTCATTATTCCGGGAGTGTATGGGAACAATCTTTTGCATATGTCCGCCCACAGGAGACAGGGAATAAAACTGACGTCCACTGGATGGCCCTATCCAATGGGAAACAAGGCATAATGGCTAAAGGAATGCCCACCTTCGATGGGAGCGTACACCAATATCCTTATTCAGACTTGGATTATATCCCGGCGAGCCAACGCCATGGTAAGATTGATCTAGTTGAAAAAAACTATACAGACTGGCTCATTGATTTTAAACAAATGGGCGTTGGCGGCGATAACAGTTGGGGTGCAAGACCTCATGATAAATACACGCTTTATCCTCGATCCTATGAATATTCATTTATGCTAATTCCCTTTGAAAAAGGCGTTGACTTAGACAAACTATCCAAATTAAAATTTCAGTAATTCATCCCATCTTAATTAAAAAACAGAAACGAATTAAATGAATACAATTTCAATCATTTCCTTTATCCTGGCAACCGGAGCTGTGGGTTTTTTCACCTACCAAATCGTTCACCGGATGAAAAAGTCCGATAATGCCACAGAAGAATATTTCACCGGCGGCCGTGCCCTGGCATGGCCTGTTGTTGCAGGATCACTACTGCTGACAAACCTTTCCACGGAACAATTGGTCGGATTGAATGGAGCTGTATTTGGAGACAAGGCCTTGGTGGGGATCGCCTGGGAAGCCCTGGCTGCTTTTGCTATGATCGCCACAGCCCTGGTTTTTCTGCCGCGCTATCTCGCCAGTGGATTTACCACTACGCCTGCGTTTTTGGAAAAGCGGTTTGATAAAACCACCCGATCCATGGTTTCCGGCTTATTTTTATTCGGATATGTAACAGTCCTACTGCCGGTTGTTTTATATACGGGATCCTTGGCAATGATTGGCATGTTTGACTTAAACCTGCCACTTTGGTTCGTTGTGGCTACCATTGGAACGCTGGGAAGCGCTTATGCTATTTTTGGCGGATTGAAATCTGTGGCAGTGAGCGATACGATAAATGGGGTGGGATTGCTCATTGGTGGTTTAACGATACCATTCTTGGCGCTTATTGCTTTGGGTGAAGGATCATTCTTTTCAGGATTGGCTACACTTACAAGTAACAACCCACAGTATTTAACACCACTCACCAATACAAATGTGGATGGAAATGTGGTATCTGTCCCTTGGCCAACCCTATTGACAGGAATGATGTTTATACAGGTATTCTACTGGTCCACGAACCAGGTGATTGTCCAGCGAGCCATGGCAGCCAAAAGTTTATCAGAAGGACAAAAAGGTGTTCTTTTTGCATCGGCCATGAAACTGGTTGGACCGTTGATGCTCTGCCTCCCGGGGATTATCGCTTTGCATATGACCGATCTCAACATCGATAAGCAGGACCAGGTTTATGGCGCAATCGTTCGCCATGTTCTCCCGAATTGGTCTTTAGGATTGTTCGCCGCTGTTTTGATGGGATCGATTTTGAGTTCATTCAACTCGGCACTGAATAGTGCATCCACACTTTTTTCACTCCAGTTTTATAAAGGATATATAAACAAAGAAGCCAGTGGTGACCAAATTGTATCAACGGGAAAAAAGTTCGGCATTGGGTTAGCTATCGCATCCATTTTCATTGCACCCCTTTTGGACCAGATGCAGTCAATATTTGAATATCTCCAAAAAGTGAATGGACTTTACAGCGTGCCCATTATTGGGATATTCCTATTGGGAATTACAACCAAACATGTGCCTGCCATCGCCGCAAAAGTGGGGATGGTTGTTGGAATGGCTTCCTATGCATTCTTCACATTCATCAATATTCAAGATGTGCCGAAATTTATTGCCAATGGTGAAGGGGACCTCCATTGGCTCCATGGCTATTTTATCAGTTTTGTTGCCTCAGTTTTAACCATGCTTATTATTGGAATATTTCGCCCTAAAACTTCAGAAGAAATTGCCATTAGCGATAAACGTGTGCCAGCGCCGGTGGATATGACACCTTGGGCTTCAGCAAAAAGTGCTTCTATCGCCATTATTGGAGTAACTGTTGCTATTTACCTGTTTTTGACTTTGGCGGCGTCTTAACCTTGCAAAGGTTCTAAAACCTTCGCAAGGATTGTCCAAATGATGTTTTCATATCAATTCATACTCGGTGGCATCGTTTTTGCTATTGGATTAATCTTCGCATACCGCCAGGGATACCTGAGTGCAACGGGAAATGGATTACGGAATCTACTCTTCGTTATGGTTCCACTTTTATTTTATTTTGCACTCCAGGGATATTTGCAATTTGGAGATTTATCTTCAGGCCCGCCCATTCCTTTCTATGGTGATCTGGATAGAAGTCCAACTCTGGGTGCGCCCATTGATTATGGAATTATGGTGTTCTATTTTCTACTCATATTGATTATTGGAACCTATTTTGGGAGACGTCAAAAAACAGTTAAAGATTTTTTCTTTGGGGGACAGCGTTTTTCCTGGTGGCTGATTACTTTTAGTCTGATTGCAACGACGGTAGGCTCCTACAGTTTTGTCAAATATAGCCGTGTGGCATATACCTACGGATTTGGGAGCAGCCAAACCTATTTGAATGATTGGATTTGGCTCCCCCTTTTACTTTTTGGCTGGTTGCCCATTTTATACTTTTCACGTATTACATCCATTCCGGAATATTTTGAAAGACGATTCGATCGAACCGTTCGGAAATGGGTGACTGTTTTTATTTTGATTTATCTCATTGGTTATGTTGGTGTCAACCTGTTTACCATGGGTAAGGTATTGAACATTTTGCTGGGATGGCCTATTTTTACAGCTGCAATATTGGTTGCATCTATTTCGGCGATTTATGTTACAGCTGGGGGACAAACCAGTGTAATTATGACTGACTTATTCCAGGGTTTAATGCTGTTAGGTACCGGAATTATGATCCTGTTCCTCGGTATTAATTATCTGGGCGGATTGGACCAATTTTGGCAGCATTTACCCCGAGCACATAAACTGCCTTTCCCCAATTTTAACGAAGATCCTTCCTTCCCCAGTGTGGGAATATTTTGGCAGGATGGCATCGCAAATACAGCCATGTTTTATTTTTTGAATCAAGGGATTATCATGCGGTTTTTATCCACAAAATCCCTTCAAGATGGACGGAAAGCGATTTTTACGGTCATCTTGGTTTTAATGCCCATTGCGGCCTGCGTGGTTGCCTCCGGCGGCTGGGTTGCAAAAGCCATGGTCCATGCAGGTATTTTGCCCGTTGATCTACAAGCGGATGAAGCATTCTTTATTGCATCAGATTTTTTGAGCCGTCCGGGGATATTCGGATTGATTTTAGCCACCATGACCGCTGCACTCATGTCCACAGTGGATACATTAATCACCGCTGTAGCTGCTATTGTGGTGAATGATGTTTACCGCCCGTTGATAAATCCGAAAGCGAATGAAAAGCAATTATTGAAAATGGCCAGAATCAGTTCTGTTTCTGTCACATTATTAGGGATTATGCTGGTTCCTGTTTTTATGTCTTTCAAAACGATTTATGAAGCCCACGGTGCTTTTACAGCGGCAGTAACACCACCATTGGTGATTGCATTGCTCTTTAGCGTATTTTGGAAACGGTTTACTCGAAAAGCAGCCCTATTCACGTTGGTGGGTGGAATGGGAGCCATCGTTTTTTCTCTGTTTGTTCCTGAAGTGATCATTCCCTTTGCACATGGTGTTCCCATGGTGGACACAGGAGATGGTATTTTTGATGGTATGAAGCAATTTAAGTTTATGCGGGCATTCTATGGAATTTTTGTGAGTGCGGCCATTGGAATTGTGGTCACAATTTTGAGTAAACCTGAACCGGCGCACCGACAGAAAGGATTGGTTTGGGGAACAGTTAAACATGCAATTATTCAATATAAAGGATCACCCGGAGAAGAAAATGCCTGTATAAAATCCATGGCATTGCCTCAGGTAATTGATCGTGATCCAGTTACGGCTGGGACGGGCAGCCTTCCCCTGGTGGATATATCTGAATCTCTGGCGATGAAGTTAAAAAGCACAGAAGGAGACCTCCTCTATATCAGCGATAAACGGAAATGGTTAGGAGGATTGTATTCTACCCATGCGGTGGTTGGAAACATATTTAAGCATTCGGATAAATTGATTCAACTTGACCGGAAAACAGGCCAATTGATAATTACAAAAAACCGGATCAATCAAAAATTGCTGGTGGAAAAGTTGGTTTAAATATTATTTGAGTTAGCGAACTTTTATTCCTAGTTCATCTAATAACAAAATGAGACTGTCAGGATAATCTGTAATAATGCCATCTACACCAAGATCAATTAATGTTACCATTTCTTTTTGCCGATTAATCGTCCAAGGAATAACCGGGAAACCGGCACTTTGAATTTCCTGAACCGTGCTGTTAAGGTAGAGTGAATCTTCAGGAATCACGAGCCGCCATGTAGGTGAAAAAATATCAATATATGATTTTGCCCCATTCAATATACCAAGGGCAGAACCACCGGCCTCTTCAAAATTGATTCCATTCAGCCATGGGCTTGGAACAGTATCATTGATTGCTTTAAAAGAATCTTCCCCTAATAATCCGGCTGTTTTGATTTTCGGATCAATCTTTTTTGCTATTTCCAGCGTCCGCCAATTAAATGATTGGAGATTGATTCGATTCTTCATTCCACTTTCTTGAACGACTTCAACAACAGTTTTAACAAATTCATGTTCGGGAATGGTCAAATCATAACGGGGATCAATTTTCATTTCAATGTTCAGGTGAATTTTGCTACCTTTTTCACGAATCAAATCAAAAACTTCAATGAGTGTGGGCATTTTTTCGCCGGGAATGTTTACTCTTGGTGGTTCGGGAAATCGGGAGGGGTCCGGGTTTAAACTGCCGCAATCATAGGCCAGAACTTCCGCTAAAGTTAAATCTCTAATAAAGGGGCCAATTCCAAGTGTATCAGGACGAATCGGAGTTCCATCCTTATTTAAACAGAGTTTTATATTAACATAGGGATTATGGGTTACGATTACGTTCCTGTCCCGCGTTACAGCCACATCCAGTTCGATTGTGGTCACATTAAGATTCATGGCATATTCAAAACCGGATAGCATATTCTCCGGACGAAGTCCACGCGCACCCCGGTGGCCCTGAACATCTAAAGTCCTCAATTCACATGAAACTATAAATAGTGTTAATATTAATAATATAGGAATGGTTTGTTTTTTCATTTGATTATTTTTGTTTACTCCCACGTTATGTTAATCTGTTTGATTCTTGCCGATCTTAAAATAATTTAATATCAGTTTTAAGTTTAATATTTTAGTCTTCATTAAAACAATAGTGAGAAATAGAGAGCAAACTATGCCTAAAATGAATAGAAGAGAATTTATCAAAAGTACAGCCATTGTTGGTGTAGCTTCTGAAATTGCCATTAGCGTTGGTCGTGTGTCATTGCCGGTAGATATGACCCTGACCTATAATTCAAGCGTTAAAAACGGATTTTTGCCCAGTACAGTTGTCTCCAACTCCATCGTCTTATTAACGAAGAAAAATGGATTAAAAAGAAAATACTATGAAGGGACTTGGAAGAATTTGGATGAAATGCTAAAGACAGAATCGTTAGAAGAAAAAATTGTATATAATTTTTTATTTGACACGAAAAAGAAAGACAATTTTGGTTACACCTATTCCGGGTTTATCCATATCCCAATAAGTGGCATTTATCAATTTGAAATCACATCGGATGATAGCTCGCGACTATTGATCAATAATATAATATTGATTGATAATGATGGTTTACATAGCCGTAAAACCTATTCTAAATCAATTGAATTGAAAAAAGGAATGCATCCCATTGAGATGCAATTTTTTGAACGGGGTGGCCAAGAATATTTTTTTGTACAATGGTCAAGATCGGAATTTGAAAAAATGTCGATTCCGCCAAATAATTTTTATCTTAAACATGATTGATATTTCCAACTTAAAACCTTGTGCCCCGATTAATCGGGACGCAAAGTTAAAAGAAATATGATAGAAATTTCAAAACTGATAAAATGGACACCGCCTAAAAGTTGGCATGAAATCCATACCATAGATGCCCACACAGGCGGCGAACCACTGCGGATTATAATAGATGGATATCCTGAGCTTAAAGGAGAAACACTTCTTGAGAAACGGGCTTACGCGCGAGATAATCATGACAATATTCGCAAAGCACTCATGTGGGAACCGCGTGGTCATGGGGATATGTATGGTGCCATTATTGTTGAGCCGGATACTACCGATGCCCATTTTGGTGTGATTTTTATCCACAACGAGGGTTATTCCACTGGTTGCGGCCATGCCGTAATTGCATTGACAAAAGCGCTCATTGAAACGGGCCTGATTCCAATGACAGGATCTGAAACAGAAGTAAGGATGGATGTGCCCTCTGGTTTTATTCGATCTTTTGCTAAAGTGGAAAATGGAAAAGTCACAAGCGTGCGCTTTCAGAATGTACCATCCTTTGTACAGCAGTTGGATACGATAGTGGATATACCAGGATTGGGAAAGATAAAGTATGATTTAGCTTTTGGGGGTGCTTTCTATGCCTTTGTGGACGTGGCCCAGGTGGGGCTTGACTGCACTGTAAAAAGCCATGGTGCCCTTATTGAAGCGGGTATGCAGATCAAACATGCGGTGATGAATACAATGAATATGGCCCATCCCACGGAGCTGGATATGAATTTTTTATACGGTACTATTTTTATAGACTTGCCTGATGATTCAAAGAACCATAGTCGCAATGTGTGTATTTTTGCAGAAGGAGAAGTGGATCGAAGTCCAACGGGTACAGGTGTCAGCGCTCGGGCTGCAATTCATCATGCCCGGGGTGAAATTAGTGTAGGTGATTCCATCACTATCGAAAGTATTATTGGATCAACCTTTTCAGTAAAAGTAGTAGGTACGACAGAGTTTGGACAATATGATGCGGTGATTCCCGAAGTAAGTGGAAATGCGTTCATCACGGGGAAAAACACCTTTTGGATTAACCCGGATGATCCATTTAAAAATGGCCTTTTACTGCGATGACTTGGTTCCTTTCTTTATTCATGGTTTTATTAGGATTAAGGCATCAGTCCCAACCATTTGAAATACCCACGATCGATCTTGACAAACGAACTGACCTTCAGATAATTGTCGACCGTGAAGAGGGCATTTATCTTGGTCATCCCACTACTGTGTTATTGGAGGATGGGAAAACTATATTAATAGTTTATCCTAAAGGTCATGGCAAAGGGGCAATTGTTTACAAGCGTAGTATGGATGGAGGTCGAACTTGGTCTGACCGACTTCCCGTCCCAGAAAATTGGTCTACCAGCCAAGAAGTTCCAACCATTCACCGCTTGGTTGATGCTGAAGGGAAAAAACGTTTAATCATTTGGTCCGGTTTATACCCGGCGCGGATGGCTGTTTCAGAAGATGACGGTTTGACCTGGTCTCCCTTGAATCCTGTCGGAGATTGGGGGGGTATCGTGGTAATGGGTAGCGTGGTTCCTTTGAAAACACCCGGCCATTATTTGGCCATGTTTCACGATGATGGAAGATTTATAGAAGAAGACGGCGAGCGGACAGGAATCTTTACTTTATATCAAACCTATTCAAAAGATGGTGGTTTAACCTGGTCAAAACCGAAAGGAATTTATTCCAGTAGTAATATTCACCTATGTGAACCGGGAATTATCCGTTCACCCAACGGAAAAGAATTGGCAATGCTCCTCCGGGAAAACAGCCGTACCAAAAACTCACATATAATGTTTTCAAATGACGAAGGGAAAACATGGACCGTACCAAAAGAATTGCCTCGTGAACTTACCGGCGATCGCCATACGGGTAAATATACTCATGATGGCAACCTTTTTATTGCTTTCCGCGATATGGCCAAAAACAGTCCCACGCAAGGAGATTGGGTGGCATGGTTTGGAGATTATGAAGATTTAAAAACGGGCGGTTTAGGCGATTACCGTATTCGGATCAAGGATAATAAGAACCGTTGGGATAGTACCTACCCTGGCGTGGAAGTTTTGCCATCCGGAGAGATTGTATCAACAACGTATGGGCATTGGGATGAAGGGAAGAAACCATATATTTTATCGGTGAGATTAAATTTATCTCAGATAAAACCAAATTAATAAACTGGAGATAGTATGAAGCATTCAATTAAAAGAAGAGATTTTATCAAAAAGTCAGCACTAGCTGGGGTAGCTGCATCCGTGATGCCAACATCTTTATTTGGTTCATCATCAAGTAAACTCCAGATCGGAGTCATTGGCACAGGGTTAAGGGGACAGGGTATGACACGATTATTGCTTAACCGTCCAGATGTAGATATTCCGGTCATCTGCGATATTGATGATGGAATGATTGAAAGGGTTTTGAAGGTCTTTGAAAAGCAGGGTCGGCCCGTACCAAAGATTTATAAAGATGGCCCGGAGGATTTCCGTAATATGGTGGCCAAAGAAGACCTCGATGGCGTGTACATCGCTACCCCTTGGGAGTGGCACCATCCCATGGCTATCGCTGCTATGGAAAATGGTATAGATGTAGGGACAGAAGTACCGGCAGCGTTGACGGTGAAACAATGTTGGGATTTGGTAAACACGTCTGAAAAGACCGGCAAACTATGCATGATCATGGAAAATGTCTGCTATCGCAGGGATATCATGGCCGTTCTGAATATGGTTCGCCAGGGATTGTTTGGTGAATTACTCCATTGCCAGGGCGGATACCAGCATGACCTGCGCCATGTGAAATTTAATGATGGTAAAGGCGCCTATGGTGGCGGTGTGGAATTTGGGGAAAAAGGATTTTCTGAAGCAAAATGGCGGACACAACATTCTGTGGATCGTAATGCAGATCTCTATCCGACCCATGGATTAGGCCCCGTAAGCCCAATGCTTGATATTAATCGCGGGAACAAAATGCTTCGCCTTACATCCACGGCTACCCAGTCCCGTGGACTCCACAAATATGTGGTTGATAATGGGGGCGAAGATCATCCAAACTCCAAAGTCGATTTTAAGTTGGGCGATGTGGTGACCACGGTAATTAAATGTGCCAAAGGCCAAACCATTATGCTCAGTCATGATACCAATTCACCACGGCCCTATTCATTAAATTTTCGGGTGCAGGGAACCCAAGGGCTTTGGATGAAGGATAATAATTCTATCTATATTGAGGGACGGAGCCCCAAATCTCACCAATGGGAGTCAGACGAAACCTATATGAAAGAATATGATCATCCACTTTGGAAGCGGTTTGAAGATCAAGCAACCGGCGCCGGCCATGGGGGTATGGATTTTTTTGTCGTTCGGGCATTTGTGGAAGCGTTGAAAGGTAATCAAACACAGGTAATCGATGTGTATGACGCAGTGAGTATGAGTGTCATCGTACCCTTATCAGAAAAATCAATTCGATTGGAAAGTACGTCTGTAAAAATTCCGGACTTCACCCGTGGAAAATGGAAAACAAATCAACCAATATTTGGCTTAGACGACGAAATATAAATGACACTTTCAACATTAGACTGGACAATAGTAGCGGCTTATTTTGCCCTTTCACTAATCGTCGGTTTGTGGGCCTCAAGCCAAGCAGGAAAAGATACCAAATCCTTCTTTTTAGCCGGCCGAAACATGCCTTGGTGGCTCTTGGGTGTCAGTATGGTGGCCACGACTTTTTCCACAGATACACCCAACCTTGTTACGGACTTGGTGCGCCAGAATGGAGTCTCAGGGAACTGGGGCTGGTGGGCATTTCTGTTAACAGGAATGTTGACCGTTTTCGTCTATGCAAACCTTTGGCGGCGTTCAGGGGTACTGACGGATATAGAATTTTATGAACTTCGATATAGCGGAAAACCAGCCGCCTTTTTGAGAGGGTTCCGCGCCCTTTATCTGGGATTGGTCTTTAATGTTTTGGTCATGGGTGCGGTGAGTTTGGCCGCCGTAAAGTTTGGTGAAATTGTGTTGGGATTACCCGGGTGGGTAACGTTGACCATTGCTTGTTCTATTACATTGGCATATTCCACATTAGGCGGACTAAAGGCAGTCATTATTACAGATTTTATTCAATTCACCTTGGCCATGATTGGGTCAATTTGGGGTATGTTTTATATTTTAGGATTACCGGAAATTGGTGGACTCTCTAATCTGATTTCTCATACAAATGTTGTGGATAAACTTTCCCTCATTCCTGATTTATCTAATCCCAACGCATGGGTTCCCGTATTGTTAGTGCCTTTGGCCGTCCAATGGTGGGCCAGTTATTATCCGGGAGCGGAACCTGGCGGCGGCGGTTATATTGCCCAGCGTATGTTTTCTGCTAAAGATGAAAAAAATGCGGTAGGTGCCACTTTCTTTTTTAATGTGGCCCACTATGCACTGCGGCCCTGGCCCTGGATTTTGATTGCCTTAGCATCCCTTGTTGTATTCCCGGAATTATCGGATATTCAAAAAGCTTTCCCGAATTTACCGGCGGATAAATTGGGTCATGATGTGGCCTATCCCGCCATGCTTACCTTATTGCCATCAGGGCTTCTGGGGCTGGTGGCTGCGTCCCTTATTGCCGCATTCATGAGTACCATGTCCACACAATTGAATCTCGGGGCCAGTTATTTAGTGAATGACTTTTACCATCGATTCATACGGCCGCATGCAACGGAAAAACAGTTGGTTAGAGCGGGTCGATTATTTACAGTCGTTTCTATTATTCTCGGGGGAGGACTTGGGCTTTTCCTCACCAGCGCCGGACAAGCCTTTACACTCTTACTGATGATCGGTGCGGGCACAGGCATGATTTACATATTGCGCTGGTTTTGGTGGCGGATTAATGCATATACAGAAATTGTAGCTATGATTAGTTCCATCATTATTGCAGGCTATTTCAATTTTGGGAATTCGGCACTTGAGGTTTGGCAAAAGATCGTTATTGGCGCATTGCTCACAACGGTTGTTTGGATCGCAGCAACGTATTTCACACCCCCGGACGACGAAGAAACACTCCAAAGTTTTGTAAAAAAAGTGAATCCCGGTGGTCCCGGTTGGGCAAAATATTCAGATGGCGTTTCCACGGAACCCTGGCCGGTTCCCAATGGAATTCTTTCCATGGTGTTGGGTTGTACCGCAGTGTATGGATTTTTATTGGGCGTAGGGCAATTGATTTATGGTCATACGGATAGTGGATTGATGATTTGTGGGTTGGGTATTATTGCATCCGTTGGATTGTTTAAAGTTTGGAAAAAATAAAGTGTTTGAGTTTGAAACGTGTTCACGTATTCAAGTACTTTAACACATGAACACACAAATACCTAAACACTTGGAAATTTCCACTCCCGGGCGTATTTGTCTTTTTGGTGAGCATCAGGATTATCTTGGACTTCCTGTCATAGCCATGGCCATTTCTTTGCGTGCCAAAATTGATGGAAAAAAACGGAAAGATAGAAAAGTTGTTATCC
>JAYEFG010000013.1:0-3572 GCA_034658595.1 Fidelibacterota bacterium
TCTCCACCCATGAAAACCCTGACGGGGATGGACTCGGCAGCGCTTATGCTATGTACCATTACCTTAAAAGCCGGGAAAAGGATTGCCGTTTGATTCAGATTTCCGATCTTCCCTATGAATATGAATTTTTAAATAATGGCCAAGTGATTGAGACGTATCAATCTAATTTACATGATGATTGGATTTCTCAGGTGGAGTTGGCCTTGATCTTTGATGTGGGTGATTACCGCCGTATGAGGCAAATTGGTGATGAATTAGAAGCCTCTAAAATTCATGTGGTTAATATTGATCATCACCCGGATTTGAGTGATGGCCGTTTTGCAGAAAATTTTATTGATATAGAAGCGGCAGCCACCGGAGAAATGGTTTATGATTTTATGCAAGCTGGTAATGTATTCCTTACAAAAGAAATCGCGGTCGGTATTTATACAGGCGTTATGACTGATACGGGCTCTTTTTGTTATAGCAATACAAACCAAAAATGCCACCAGATCGCCATGGAATGTATAGCGGCAGGGGTGAATACATCCAAAATTTACCAGTCCGTATATGAGAGCAGTTCCAAAGGAAGAGTGGCGTTGCTGGGGCTTATTCTGAACAAACTTCAGTATAATGAAACAGGAGAATTAGCTTGGTTCACCATTGATCAATCCATGATGGATAAGGCTAATGCAACCAAAAAAGATGTGGATGGCTTTACCGATTTCGTTCGTACCATCCGTGGTGTAGAAGTTGCAGTGATGGTTTTTGAGAATGGGGTCAATTCATGCCGCATAAATTTTCGTTCGAAAGGAAAATATGCCATCAATGAAATTGCCAAATCCATGGGCGGGGGCGGACATAAATTTGCCGCCGGCGCTGTGACCGAAGGATCTCTGGATGAAGTATTGCCAAAGGTATTGGCTGAAACAAAAGCATCCCTGGCACAACAGAACGGCCACACCCAATGAAAATTTTATTGGCCAAAGATGCGGGTTATTGTTTTGGGGTACGGGATGCGGTAAACCTGGCCTATGATACGGCCGGGAAACATGGTGAAGTTTATATGCTAGGTCACATCGTCCATAATGAAAATGTGGTCAAAGATTTAGATGATTCAGGTGCGAAAGTTGTAGAAACACTGGATGAAGTACCAGAAGGGAGGCCGATTCTTTTCCGCGCCCACGGGACAGCTGTTGATACCTGGGTTGACGCAAATACAAAAGACATGAATATTGTGGATGCCACCTGTCCATTGGTGTTAGAAATCCATGAAGAAGTAAAAAAATTGGAAGTGGAAGGACGTAAGATTATCATTATTGGTGACCACGGCCATGATGAAGTTGTGGGCATTGCCAGCCAGATAAAAGATCCGATAATTGTGGCGACACCTGAAGAAGCAAAAACTTTGCGGAAAACAAAACGGGCCGGTGTGGTGAGTCAATCCACCCAAACCATTGAAAATGTCCAGGAAATTATTAATATCATAATGACTAAGGTATTTGATCTGCGTTTTGTAAATACAATCTGTTTTCCAACAAAGCGGAACCAAAGTCAAATTAAAGAATTAGCGAAACAATGCGATGTGATGATCGTGATCGGTTCCTTTACCAGTGCCAATTCCAAACGGTTGACTGCACTAGCAAAGGAACGAAATGAACAAACATATCAGGTAACCTGCGCCGAGGAAATCGAACCCGCATGGATCGAAGGTGCGGAAACGGTAGGTGTATCCGCTGGTGCAAGTACACCGGATAATATTATTGACGAAGTATTAACAAAAATTAAAGAAATTGGGGAAGTCCCAGAGGAGATTGTTTATGGCTAAGAAAGGTTCATTTGAAGTTAAAGTTGGTTTAGCTGAAATGCTGAAAGGGGGCGTCATTATGGACGTCATGAACGCGGACCAGGCAAAAATAGCAGAAGATGCCGGTGCCGTTGCAGTGATGGCTTTAGAAAGAATTCCGGCATTGATTCGGGAAGAGGGCGGCATTTCCCGTGCCAGTGATCCCCAGATGATTATGGATATTCAATCGACCGTTTCCATCCCGGTGATGGCTAAGGTGCGAATCGGGCACTTTGCCGAAGCGCAGATACTGGAAGCATTGGAAGTGGATTTTGTGGACGAAAGTGAAGTCCTCACACCGGCTGATGAGCATAACCATATTTGGAAACATGATTTTAAAATACCTTTTGTTTGCGGTTGCCGCAACTTGGGCGAAGCTCTGCGCCGTATCGGTGAAGGAGCGGCCATGATCCGCACCAAAGGTGAAGCGGGAAGCGGCAATATTGTTGAAGCCGTCCGTCACATGCGCCAGGTCCAGAGTGATATGAAAAAGTTAACCGTCATGGACCAGGATGAACTCATGGCCGCGGCCAAAGAAATGGGGGCACCCTTCACACTGGTTCAACAGGTATCCAAATTGGGTAAACTCCCCGTACCGAATTTTGCCGCCGGCGGAATCGCCACCCCGGCCGATGCATCTCTGATGATGCAATTGGGTGCTGAAACCGTTTTTGTAGGATCCGGTATTTTCATGAGTGATGACCCTGCGCCGAGAGCGAAAGCAATTGTCAATGCGGTGACTTACTACAAAGATCCAGCTAAACTGGTTGAAATTTCAACCGGACTCCAATCTGCCATGAAAGGTCTCGATATGGCTGAGATTCCGGAAGGGAAACGCCTTCAGGAAAGAGGCTGGTAAGGACCCGGGGCTTCCAATTTCGTGATGATTGGCGTCCTGGCACTTCAGGGGGACTATGAAAAGCATATCCAGATTTTGGATATGCTAAAGATTCAGTCCGTGCAAATTCGATATCCTAGTGAATTGGAATTGATCGAAGGATTGGTGATCCCCGGCGGGGAATCTACAACCATTACGGACCTTATGAATCGGATTGGATTTCACGATCCGCTGGGGAAATTTGCTAAAAAGAAACCGATCTTCGGTACCTGTGCAGGGTTGATTATGATGTCCAGTTCCGTGCCTGACTCCCGTGTTGAACCGTTGGGCGTTTTGGATGTTGAGGTGGATCGGAATGCCTATGGCCGGCAAGTTCATTCATTCACAGATCAACTCCCCGTTCGATTGGACGGCAAAACCGTCAATGTTCCAGCCACATTTATCCGCGCCCCGAAAATCACCCAAATTGGTTCGGGCGTAGAAGTGATCAGCGAATATAAAGGGGAGCCGGTGGCGGTAAAACAGGGCCGTCATATAGGGTTGTCCTTTCATCCGGAATTAGACGGGATTACTCTTTTCCATGATTTTGTATTTAATCAACAAAAGTTAAATATCCCTGGAAAAACTCATGCAGCTTAAACTGCTCCCCAATATCAAATCCCCGGCGGATATTAAACGTTTCTCCATAGAAGAACTGGGGCTTTTGGCCGATGAAGTACGCCATCATACAATTGATGTGGTGAGTCAGGTTGGTGGTCATCTTGCTCCAACACTGGGTGTTGTTGAATTAACCGTTGCGCTGCATAAGGTTTTTGAAACACCCAAAGATAAAATTGTTTGGGATGTAGGTCATCAGGGTTATGCCCATAAACTCCTCACAGGACGATATAATGAATTTTCGACGATTCG
>JAYEFG010000014.1:0-3571 GCA_034658595.1 Fidelibacterota bacterium
TAATAAATTCAATTGGCTGGTTCTTTCCACAGGCAATAAGACGGAACTGGCCATGGGTTACTGTACCCTTTACGGCGATATGAACGGTGGACTGGCGGTGATCTCCGACCTTTCTAAAACCGATGTTTATAGTCTTTCCCGTTGGGTAAATGAAAAGTCAGGATCGGAACGAATCCCGCTCAATTCCATCGAAAAACCGCCATCGGCTGAGCTACGCCCCGATCAAGTAGACCCATTTGATTATGATGTGGTAAGTCCTCTAGTTACCGCTATGATTGAGGATGAAAAATCGCCATCAGAACTAATTGCCGAAGGAAAAGATCCCGAACTTGTCAAAGATATTTCCAGACGGATTCGCCTTAATGAATATAAAAGACGCCAGGCAGCACCTGGATTACGGGTAACTTCCAAGGCCTTTGGTATCGGCCGTAGGGTACCCATTGTAAATCAATTTGATGAACTGAAAACGAAATGAATCGTCTGGTCATACTTGGATTAATCCTTACCTGCCTTGCAGGCCAAAATCGCACGCCTGCAACTTATTGGGAATCCCTGGAAATGAAAGAGAAAGTGGCTTTTGTCAATGGTGCCTACGCCACCGGAGCCAAACTGAAATTTCACCATAAGCAGGAAGTGAAAAAACAGTATAACCAGGATGCCAACTGGGTGGAGCCTTATTACATTGAACGGTTTTATGAAATAGTGGATGAGCACCGCTCCAAAAAAGCGGGGTATCAGGTTAATCTTGTCGCCGAAGCCATGGATGCCTTTTATTCCAATTATGACAATACAGCTATCCCACTATTGGAGGCTTTGCGCATTGTATCCTTGGCCCAGGATGGCAATACCGAAAAAGCGGATATATATCTATTAAAAGCGCAAAAGCGCTATAAACCGTAAATCAGTCCAACAAGCATTCGTGTTTATTCACCTATGGCGTGACTTATCCGACGAATGGAGGATGTAAATTGTTGTGAAATGATTCCTCCCTATACTACCGTTCCAGCAGGCAGGCGCGCTCATCATTCAATCCAGTGTGAGCATTTAATTGATTTCGGTCAATTGTTGGGGTGAGTTAGGCAAACTCATTTTTTGTGTAAAAAAATATCTCATAGTATATTCTTCCGTTTTCAGGTATAGCATTCTTTGAGTAAATCAATCACAAGAGAATCATTGATGAAATGAAGCCAATTTGGAAATATTGGGTAAGCTTTTGCTTCCTTATGGGTGTTGGTCCCAGCGCCCAAACTACCTCTCTGTCTGCATCCACCCCTTTGAATTTTAGTAATTACAGTGCCATAAATATTACCCTTACCCAAACACAAGATCCAACATTCACGACGGTTGCTGTATTGGAATTTGAAGTTGAGGGACTCAGTAAATTAGAAGGGCAAGTCCTTACAGACCGCTTTACTTCTGAACTTGAAAAAACCCAGGCGATCCAAGCCATTGTCACCCGTGAAACAGTAGCAGAAATAATGGATGAACGTAATGTTGCTGACAAAACGTGCAAAACGGACTCGTGTACCATTTTAATAGGAAACATACTGGGCGTTGATTACATGGTCAAAGGTACCCTCATTAATACAGCGGGCTGGTTTACGATGGAATTTGAATTATTATCCGTGGAAAAGAAAGACGTAGTTGAAAAGAGAATATCCTTTTACAATGGTGATCCCAATGGTTTAATTACAGAAATTGGACTCATAGCCTGGAATTTAGTAAACAAGGTCTCGCCTAGAGAATTACTGAGAGAGAAGGAAGAGAAAGCACGAGAAGCAATTCGATTGGCAGAGGAAAGGGCCGAAGCAGCAAGAAGGGCGGCGGCAAAGGAGCTGCGACAAGCCAGAATCAGAGCATTAGTAAGGTCTTCCATTTTGCCGGGCTGGGGGCAGTATTATTCCGGGAGGAAAACCTGGGGATGGGTATGGCTTGGCTCCGAATTGGCCATTGGCGGACTGGCCTACATGTCTTATGCCAAATTCAATGATACTTACGATAAATTTGAAAATGTATACGCCAATTATGATGCGGCCACCGACCATGCCGAAATTGCTGGTTTAAAAGTTAAAGCAAAAAAAGTGCTGGATGAGGAGTTTGCCGCCAATGAGGACTTAAAGATGGTTGCCTATGCCGGGGGTGCGGTGTGGATCGCCAATATGATTCATGCCTATATATCCGGGCCAGTTCAAAAGAACATAGTCCATAAAAAATCCGGATTCGATCTAGTATATAACCGGGAACTGAAAAGCCCCCAATTGAGGTTCTATATTGCCCTGGATTAACCGACTCATTCTCATTTTTTGCTTCTGGTTCATTTCCTGTGAATTGCATGATCCAATTTTTGACAATTCATTAGATCTGGAAGCGGCACAAGAAAAAGGCATTTTTCCGCCGGCACTAGTATTCTTTCCCAATAAGGCTGAAGCTACTATTGGGGATACCGTGGAAGTTGAAGTATATGCAATGGAAATTAAAAATGTAGGCATGGCTCAGATCGAGGTGCATTATGACCCTGCTAAGCTAACGGTTACATCTGTGGCACAGGGATCTCTTTTTCAAGGGGGTAACCAACCATTTTTTATCACAGAAGATGATAGTAATAACGGCATTCTAACTATTTTCATCACCTACCTTGGGCCAAGTGGAAAAGCTATAGAGGGGACAGGCGATATTGCTTTGATTTATTTTAAACCCCGTTCAACAGGGAATACGGAATTCAGTATCAGCCCCGAGAGTATTTTACTCGACCCTGAGGCAAATTCAATTACCCTGAATGGCTATGGTAAGGGAATGATTGATGCACGATAAAAAGAATCTATCATTCAAAATTTGGATAGAGATATCCTTAACCTGTTTTGTATTGCAGACAACAGTAATCGCCCAATGTGACAGCGGATATGTTGAAATTGAAGAAAACTGTTATTGGGAACAGGATATACAATTCTTAAAGGATTTGATTGCAAATAGTGATTTAACTATTGAGCCTTTGGATTTGGGCACCCAAACATGGACAAATGGTAGACTCACATATTTTTACACTGTCAATTCTGATTTGAAAGGTGAGATACCTTTAAGTGTAGGTAACCTTAATGAGCTTACATATTTTTATTCTTATGGCAATAAATTTACAGGATCAATTCCAGATACGATGGGTCACTTGACAAACCTGACATCTTTAGGTTTAGAATACAGCGAGATCACAGGTACAATCCCAGAAAGTCTCAGCAATCTCACAAGCCTGACAAATCTGTCCTTGATCGGCAACCAACTATCCGGCACAATTCCTGAAACGATAAGTAATCTGACAAACTTGACTCAATTAAATTTGTCGTGGAATGACTTCTCCGGGGAAATTCCGTCAACAATCGGCACTCTATCCAACCTGACCAGTCTGGATTTATCCGGTAATGATTTATCGGGAAGCATCCCACCTGAGATCAGCAACCTGACAATAATAGAGAATTTATGGCTGGGCGATAATGATCTCAGTGGTGATATCCCCTCCGGTATTGGGAATATGGCGAATTTGAAGCACCTTCGGCTCACTAATAATAATTTCAGTGGTGAT
>JAYEFG010000015.1:0-3571 GCA_034658595.1 Fidelibacterota bacterium
CCCGCAGCCATAGGATGTCCGCCATAGCCGTCAAGGAATTGACTAACATGGGTTAAAGCGTCATACAAATCGAGTTTGGGAATACTCCTTGCCGATCCTTTTCCAATACCCTCTTCATCAAATGAAATGATAATAGCCGGACGGGAAAATTCATCCTTGATTCTTGAGGCAACAATCCCGATCACCCCGGGATGCCAGCCTCTTGAGCCAATAATGACCACTTTATCCTGTTCGAGGTCAATTTGAGAATGGACGAGGCGAATGGCATCATTAACCACATCTTCCTGGATCAACTGACGGCGTTTATTTTCCCGCACTAAAATGGATACCAGTTCTTTCGCCCGGGCCTTATTAGATGTTGTAAGTAATTCTACGGTACGGTTTGCATCACCCATGCGCCCAGCCGCGTTGATTTTGGGCGCTAACCCAAAAACCAGTTTACCCACATTTAATGATTCTCCTGCCAATCCGGTTTGGACGAGTAGTTGGCGAATCCCAGGCTTTTCCGCCTGCTCTAATTTTTCTAACCCACCTTGAACTAACACCCTGTTCTCACCTAAAATGGGAACCATATCGGCTGATGTGGCCAAGGCGACTAGATCCAAATAATTTAATCCAACATTTTGTTCGATACCCGATTTTTCTGATAATGCTGAAATTAATTTAAAGGCCACCCCGCATCCGCAAAGACCTTTGAATGGATATTCACATCCCTTTTGTTTAGGATTAAGGACGGCAAAAGCACTGGGCAATTTTTTAGCGGGAATATGATGATCGGTAATAATTATATCGATTTGCTTTTGATTTGCATAGTCCACAGGATCGAAAGCATTAATGCCGCAGTCACAGGTAATGAGTAAATCTGCTCCAATTGATTTCGCATAATCAATCCCCCCAGCGGATAATCCGTATCCTTCTGTTTCTCTATCGGGAATATAAAATTCAACTTTTGCATTGAGTTCATTTAACCCTAAATATAATAAAGATGCGCCAGTTGTGCCATCAACGTCATAATCCCCAAAGGCCAGAATGGGTATTTCATCCTGAATATTTTGCATGATACGATTCACAGCAATATCCATGTTTTTCATCATAAACGGATCGTGAAGTTGATCCAAAGATGGATTAAAGAAATCCCGGGAATTCTCGAGGGATTCAACCCCTCTGTTCGCCATCACTTTGGCAATAATATCAGATGTATTGAATTCCTGTTTTAATGAGGAGACAAGTCCCTCAGACGGATGTTTAATATTCCAGCGCATAAAAATAAATTGAATTTAGAGCCGATCTATAAGCCGAGTTCTGTAATTGATAGTCATTCATCTGGTTCAATCATTTCTAATTGGATCACGCGATCAACCCTCCCCTTTTGTCTGCTCTTTGCTACCTGTCCGCCAATGGCATCCAAGCGAGCATCAGGCAGGCATCGTTACGAACAATATCTTGGGGTATATTTGATCTTGCACCGGATGGGGTTTACAAGCAACCTGACTTGCATCAGGAACTGGTAGTCTCTTACACCACCTTTTCACCCTTATCCCGAATTAAGTTCGGGACGGTTTATTTTCTGTTGCACTTTCCATGCTTCACCAATTTCTCGGAAAAGCCCCTCCCGTTAGGAGGCATCCTGTCCTGCGGTGCTCGGACTTTCCTCCCTCAATTTCACAATCTGCGGATTGAGGGTAACTATCCGATCGGCTCTATTTTCAAAAATCGCTGAAATTTACAAAATAAATGAGAAATTGTTATGGAGATTCCCAGTAGAGAAAACGACTACAGCTATCGCAGGTATGGGGTCCTTTTCCAGCTCTGACTTCGGATACAATTTGGGGCGGTACAAAGGCACCACAACCACTGCAAGCGGAGCCTACAACATGGACAACCGACAATCCTTTTCTCGCCACGTGAATTCGGTCATATCGTGTAAGGGTTGCCCCATCAATGCCGCCCCGCTTTTTATCTCTTTGGAATTCCAGTTTAGCCTTTTCTTCAGAAGATTCATTCATCAGAATTTCAAGTTTTTCCCGACGTCCAACCAAATCCAGCCTTAAAGATTCCAAGTTTTCCTCTTCAAATTTTAACCGTTCTTCCAAAGATTCCTTTTCTTCTGTGAATTCCAACGATTTTGTTTCCATTTCATCAAGTTCACCTTTTAAATAATCAATCTCATGCTGAAGTGCATCATACTGTTTATTGGTCGTAACGAGGAAAAGTTGATCTTTATATTTTTCGATTTTCCCTTTGATATCGGTCATTTGTCCATCAAACTTATGCAACTCAAGATCCAGTTCTTTGATACGGACTTTCCCATCCTCGACAGATTTAATTAAAGCAGATTCTTCATTTTTCAGGGCCTCCACTTTACCCGGTAGGTCACCCAGAAGTTCAGCAATATCCTGAAGCTGTGAATCAATTTTTTGCAGTGCTACAATTTGCTGAATCACACTCATTCAGACTTGGCTACTTTCATAAACAAAAAATGCACCGCATAGGGTGCATTTTTAATCAAGTTTTTGGAAAAATAATTAATCCCCGGAGTTCGGAAATTCATTGTTTTGCCTTTCGGGGATTTTTGTCCAACATAAGGGCGGGAAATTTAAGGCAACTACAATATCATAACTAACAAGAAAGAGGATATTATTTTAGCAGGTTATTGAGTCGTTATGGAATAATGCCAATTTACTCCAATCATAATCATTTTATTATCTTTATACAATTCTCCATTATCACCAATAAAGGATGTGGTAACCGTAATATTCTTCAGATTAAATACCTTGTATGTTTTTAGGTCAATCCGATAGGAAAATTGACTTAAACCACTTTTGTAAAAGTAATCAATTCCTCTTTTTTTCGATCGATCTCTATCGTGGTAGGTGCCAAAATTCTTTGAATAGTTCAATAAAATTTTATATTGTAAGTCAGTCGAAATATGCCCCTCTATCCCAGAATGAAAAGAGATGATTCTATTATTTACTATATGGGTCCAATCCCGAATTTCATTTTGTCCCAGCGTAAACATTGGATTTCCAATAACTCTACTTTCATACACCCAACCACCTCTATATAAATAATTGTTGTAATAATCATCCCATCCATAGGTGGAATCTGATACTTCTTCGGATCCACTTTGATGCATTGTATACATTAGTTCTACTAAATAATCTGTTACCAATGCTTTTTTGTTTTTAGAATGGATGGACAATCCCCAAAGCCCATCTGGATAATTCAATAGCCAGCGTGCGCCGCTTTGGTCTTCAAATGGGTGCTGGACGTATAAATGATAATCATAAGATGATTTTTTAATCCAAAGGCCTAAGTCCCACATACCTAAGTGATTGCCCAAAGCGTTTGTTTGTTCTTTGGTTGTTGCTGAGGGCGGTCCACTTAAAAGAAAAAATACACGTAAATAATCTTCAAATGAGCTTGGTTGGGGACCAAATGTATTTGTACTACCGCCCCATATTGCTTCATGTACCAACCCCAAATGGCCTGAATAATTTAAATTCTCATAGGAAAGATATAACCACTTTTCATGAAGGTTGGGCGCATCCACATACATTCCCAAGTCTAA
>JAYEFG010000016.1:0-3542 GCA_034658595.1 Fidelibacterota bacterium
AATATAATGTTCGATTAACAATGGGTGAAGTATCCATGACACAACCGTTTGAAGTGCAACAGGATCCTAGGGTTGATATTCGTGACCGTGATTTTAATAGTCATCAAACATTAATGGCGGACTTGTACGGTCAAATCAACAACCTTCACAGTTCCATTGTAAAAGCTCGCAGCATTCGTAACCAGATCCAAAAAATGAATGGACGCTTAAAAGAGAAAAATAATGTTGAAGATCTAATTAAAGCAGGAGAGACAGCCATCGAAGCGATTAACCTTTGGGAAGGAAATGTGGTTCAAACAAAAATGGAAACATTCCAGGATGTTGTCAATTTTCTCAACCGTCTTAATTCACATATGTTGAACTTACTTGGAACTATTGATGGTTCGGATCCTCCATTGACTCGCGGCCAGCGGGAACGTTATGCTGATCTTTCAGAAGAATGGCAATCCTATAAGAAAAAGCTGGATCAGATCATGGATCATGAAGTCGGGGAATTCAATCGGCTTTATAAAGAAGAGGGGCTCCCGGCGGTCATTATACCGGAATAGTTAAACTTTTTAGAGTCTATTTTTTAATAACTCACCCCCTCTCTCTTTCGAAAGAGAGGGGAGATATTTACCATTATTAAATTTTGAAATATTGTTGGGGTGAGTTAAAAATATCATACCCAAAAGTGAATTCGACCTTCCGAAATAAAACCCGCCAGTTTTTCACCCATAAAATTTTGAACTGACTTCCGATCAACTTGTGAAATGGTCACCACGCCTTCCTCATTTTCATAATTCTGATAATATACTTTTGAATCCAGTTTGGACTTCCGGATGCGATGAAAGTAATCTTGTCCCATGCGGAATACACCAACTGTTACATCAAAAATATTTTCTCCGTCCAATTCCGATTTAATCATGTTTAATAATTCTGAATAATCAGTTTCCCAACCGGGATAAACTAAAACCGGATCAAAACAGAGTCGAACCTTCCATCCACTATCAATGGCCGATTGAATAGCAGCGATCCGACGATCTAAGGTCGGTGTATCAAACTCATTACCTTTAACGATTTTTTCCGGAGAAAGGGTCCAGGCCAACAAAATTTGGTCTATGGGTTCCATATCATTAATGGCACTGAACAAAGCACTTTTGGTACGGACTTCCAAATTCAAATCCGGTTGAGTCTTGGCATAGTTGATCCAAGTCCTTGTCATTGGCAGAATATTTTCAAACGCCAGGAGATCGGTATTGTAAGATATGGACAGCATAAGCGGATCATGGGGATATGGCCTATTTTGCAATTCCTTTTCTACTGCCAATTGCATATCCTCCTGGTTTACAAATACAACCATATTTGCGGACGGATACATACCCTGGAGAAAACAATAATCACAATTATAGAGACAATTTAGGATGGGTGTGTTGTAGTAGAAATTTTTGAATCCACCATGCTGAAGGATGTCAGTACCCTTATAAATGAAGGGAGGTTTTTTCACCGCCAAGATCAATTTTATGGATTTTTTCTGGGTCTGAAAATCCTGCCTCGGTCGGTTAAAAACCATTTTATAATCCGGAATTTCCACCAATTCCGCTTTGGGGAATCGAGCCAAACATTGATCTGTTAAGGGAAAACCCAAGGCCCCAGACTCCACATAAATGTGAGAAAAATCAGGCAGAAAGGAATTGTCTGATCTCGTCAAAGATTTTGTTCCTTTCCTGTTTTGATTTGGATTCCCGATTCAAATAAGAATTCAATCCACCTAATTTATTGGCCGTTCGTTTTTTATAATTTTCCGACCAATCCACCAATTGAATTCGTTGTGTTTCCGTCAGCATCAATTTTTCAGCGCCGCCATTAACCATTTCCATTTCTTCATGGTTTAAGATCATTCGATCAGACAAAAACTCATTTCCGAAATCGGCCATTATAGATTGGATTAAATCAACCTGGTTTTTGATTAGCCCGGCCAAATCCAGAGTTTTCCAATCGGTTACATCCATATAGTCTGATACGACTTTCAAAAATACGAGGCGGTGGGGTGGCACCTTCTTTGACATTAATCGGAAAATGGCACTTCCCTCCATGTCTACCAATCCTGCATATCGATCCCCATTTTTCGTTACTCCTTTTGATACAGTGGTGAGGGATTTTTCTTTCAACTGGTGGCGTAATAAAATATCCGGGAAGAATGTCTGCCCCGAATCTTCGTCATGGATGGAATTCACCCAATACAATTCACCCACATTGGTTTCCCTCCGATTTCCCCCGGCAATGCCAATATTAAAAACAACCGTCTCACCGAAATCTTTATCATGCTTTAAAAGGGTTTGAATGCGATCCCCGGTCTTTGCCTTCCCCACACCGGTAATCAATAATGAAATGTTTTCGTTGATGTAGAGATGGGAGACCGGATCTTTAATAAGTTCGAATGCCTCCATGAGGGGTCGTGCTTCAGCTTTCAGGGCCGTGAGAAAAAGAAAGTTCAAGTCAGCAAGTATAAATCAGACGAGATGGTCACCCAAATGAAAAATGTTTATAGATCCCCTGGTTTACTTTCCAAGTACATTTCATCCCTTGGGGAAATACAACAAAATCACCGGGGCCGATTGAAACAGTTTCACCGCTTTCGGTGGTCACATCCACTTGGCCTTCAATTATATAACAGGTTTCCCTTTCGCTGTATTCCCAGGGAAATTCCGATTTTTCACAGGACCATGTAGACCAGGATCGAATTCCTTTTTCTTGAATTTCTTTTTCTGAAAGCTGCTTAATAATAATTTCAGACATGGTTTATCTCCATCAGGTTGCTGCGCATATGGTTCACCATTTCAACGCTATGGGTCCGGGCATTGGTCTCCAAATCTATCAAGTTACAATTGGAAAGCATTTCAGCTATTTTCACTGTGTTCTCATACCCGTGCATAGCGTCTTTAGAACCGGTAAATATTAACACTTTTTGATGAATTTTGCCTAATCGATCCCAAATTTTATATTTGGCAAATTGGAGCGCCGAACGCCGCAGTCGAGATGGGTTGGCCTCATCCAAAGACCATGCATATTTTTCATACTGCTTTGGGTCTTCATCCATGTTTATGTATTTCTTTTTCATATACCATTTCACGGCTGGTTTAACCAGGTGGTATAAAAATGGCGGCGTAATGCGTGCAACCCAAATCCAAAATTTTGGCGCATTGAATTCTGCATTAGGACCAATCAAAACCGCCAATGATGGATTGATTTTATTTCGGCTCATGCTATCCAAGATGACCGTAGCCCCAAGGGAACTCCCAAACATGATGTACCCTTTATCTTCCAATCCATGATCATTTAACACATGGGGCAAGTCATTTCCCAGGGTATTAATATTGAGGTGTTGTTCTGATGGATGGATCGCCGAACCCTTTTCCCGTGTCTCCAAATAATAGACTTCAAAATCCTTGGTCATTTCTTTAAGAACAATTTCCCAACTATGGATGAGGGAACCCCATCCAGCAAGGAAAATCACTGGCGGAAATGGTGATAATTTTGGAGGTGTAAAATGAATTTCAAAT
>JAYEFG010000017.1:0-12898 GCA_034658595.1 Fidelibacterota bacterium
CAAGATTCAAAACGAAATGCTGAAGCGGCCGCCATCGCTTTCGGAACTAATCTTGTTTTCTATCCAAGGTTCCGAGCATTCCAGCTATAAGAGCAGCCGAACCCACCTAAAGCAGTTTACTACCGAGGGCCCTGATGTGGTACTAGGCGCCAAGGAAGACGCCGGTGTGGTGGCGGTTGCCACAGATAATGATGGCCACCGTTGGTGTGTGGTCATGAGCCATGAATCCCATAACCATCCGTCCCAGATCGTCCCCTACGAAGGAGCCGCCACTGGTGTGGGTGGCAACGTCCGGGACGTCATGTGCATGGGCGCTGAGGTGATCGCCTGTACCGATTCATTCCGGTTCGGAGAGATCAAAAACAATAAGACCAAATGGATCCACGATGGTGTGGTGGCGGGAATCGCAGGTTACGGGAATCCGCTAGGAATCCCCAATATCGGTGGTGACATTTATTATCACGAAGGCTACAACGAAAATTGTTTGGTCACATTGGTGACATTGGGAATTGTTCGGGAAGACCATATTATTCATTCCTATGCACCAAAAAATGCGGGCGGCTATGATCTCATTTTAATCGGTAAGCCAACGGACAATAGCGGATTTGGCGGCGCCAGTTTTGCTTCCCTTGAACTTGAAGAGGAAAAGAAGGAGCAAAACAAGGGGGCGGTTCAGGAGCCCAACGCATTTTTAGAGCGGCACTTGCTCAAATCATCCTATGCCTTGTTTGACATTCTTAAAGAAAAGGGGTTGATCGACAATATCGGTTTCAAAGATTTGGGTGCCGGCGGCGTAGCATGTGCCAGTGTGGAGTTGGCAGAAACATCCGGCTATGGCTCGGAAGTGTGGATGGATAAAATTCATATTGGCATGGATAACTTGCATCCGTCGGTCTATCTCTGTAGTGAAACCCAAGAGCGGTTCATGTGGGTTTGTCCCCCCGATATTACCCCCTTAATTTTAAACCATTATAACAAGGTCTTTGACTTTCCCGGTGTGAGCGAAGGTGCGCGGGCGTCTGTCATTGGCAATATCCGTAATGACGGCCAATACATCGTCCATAATGGCGATGAAGAAATCGTGAACGCCCCTGCAGCAGAAGTGACAGAAGGCTTTTTGTACGACCGCCCTTTTGAAGCCCGTGGACAAAATTTTATCGAGCCGGATATTCCCGAGCCTTCTGATTATAACGAAACATTGCTCAATGTTTTATCCCATGAAAATATGGCCAGTCGCGAGCCTGTGTTTGAATCCTATGATAAACAGGTCCAAGGACGAATTCATACCGAAACAGGCTTGGCCGATTCCGGCGTCATGGCGCCCTTCAATTCTGAAAATTATCCAGAAGAAATTCGCAATGTGGGTATCGCCCTTTCTACCGATCACAATCCAAGATACGGACTTATTGACCCTTATTGGGGTGGCGTGAATGCGGTAGTGGAAGCCATGCGAAATGTGGCAGCGGTGGGTGCTACACCCCATGCATTATCGGACTGTCTCTGTTTTGGGAATCCGGAAAAACCCCATCAAATGTGGGAATTTGTTGAAGGGGTGCGCGGTGTGGCCGATGCGTGCCATACCATCACCTTGAAAGAAAACCCGGATCATGCCACACCCATCATCGCCGGGAATGTGAGTTTTTATAATGAGTCTAAGAACGGCGCTATTCCACCCAGTCCGATCGTCAGCTGTCTTGGCCGGATCAAAGATGTAAATAAAACAGTGGTGGCTCATTTTCAAAAATCCGTTTCTGTTTTACTTATGATCGGCGAACGAAAAGATGAATTGGGCGGATCGGTTTATTATTCATTATATAATGAATTGGGCGCCATTGTACCAAAGCCCAATTTGGAAGAAGTCAGAAATCAAATCTTTGCGCTCACCGATTGTATTGATGATGGCTTGATTCTATCCTGCCATGATATTTCTGATGGTGGGGTGGCATCGGCTCTTTCCGAAATGACATTCGGGAATGGAATCGGGTGTGTCACAAATATTGAAGGCGACCTTTCTGCCGATAAAATTTTATTTTCCGAAACCGGCGGGTTCGTAATAGAAGCATCAAAAGAAAATGTGGAATCGATTCGCGCGGCATTTTCAAATTGTGGATTGGATGTATTTGATATCGGCACAACAGGCGGTGACTCAATTAAGATAAATGATGTGGTGGATATTTCTGTGAGTGAAACTAAAGTAGCGTGGACAAATGGACTTCGAGACAAATTATAATTTTCGAGTGTTCGCGCGTTCCTGTTTTAAGGTAGCGAAATACAACAGTATGAATACGTTAACACTTAAACACTTTTTAACTTTGCCAATGAAATGAGCAAGATAGATTACAAATCGGCCGGTGTAGATATTGATGCCGGCAACGAAGCAGTCGATCGCATTAAAGATGGGGTGAAATCCACCTTTACGTCCAATGTGCTGACCGGACTTGGCAGTTTTGGTTCACTCTACGACTTGAAACCCATTTTAGAAAATTATGAAAATCCGGTTATGGTCCAGAGCATTGATGGTGTGGGGACAAAAACCATTATCGCCCGGAAGTTGGGAAAATTCGACACCATCGGCATTGACCTATTGAGCGCCGCCGCAAACGATATTTTGGTCATGGGTGCCCGTCCGTTCACCTTTCTCGATTATATCGCCAACGACAGGCTGAAGCCGGATATCATAGAAGAAATTGTTTCGGGAATGGTCAGGGCTTGCCGGGATACGGGCGTGTCTCTCGTGGGTGGTGAAACAGCTGAAATGCCCGACACCTATTTGCCCGGAGAACACGACTTGGTTGGCATTATCACCGGCGTAGTGGAAAAAGATAAAATTATTACAGGCGAAAACATCAAGCCTGGCGATGTGGTGCTGGGACTTCCGTCCAACGGGTTGCATACCAATGGTTATTCATTTGCTCGGAAACTCTTTTTTGAAATCGGTGGATATGATGTAAATGATACCATTCCAGAATTAGAAAAATCTGTGGGACTCACTTTACTGGAACCACACATTAATTATACAAATCATGTTTTTTCTATTTTGGACAACGGTATCGATTTAAAGGGCATCGCCCATATTACCGGTGGTGGATTGATTGAAAATATTCCGCGTATTTTACCGAATGGGTGTGGCGTTGAAATTCAAAAAGGGTCTTGGCCTTCTTTACCTGTTTTTGAAGTAATGCAATCCATCGGCTATGTGGACGAAGATGAAATGTTTCGTGCTTTAAATATGGGAATTGGCATGGTTTTCTTTGTAAATCCGGATGATGTGGGTACTGTTAAAGGCGCGTTAAAAGAATTGACAGAAGTTTATGAAATTGGTTCGGTCATTAGTGGAGACAAAAGTGTTTTGTTTAAACAATAGAAGCACGAAGACACCGAGATCACAGAGAAATTTATTTTCAACTCTTTGTACTCCCTGTCTCTGTGGCAAAACAATATGAACGATTTATTCACAAAACTGGATTCTTTGAATATGGCAAAAAGTGATTATGCCATTACGGGTAGCGGCCCCCTTTTCGCCCGTGGTTTAATTTCTTCTCTGGATAATGACTTGGATGTGGTGGCCAGAAATGACGCCTGGGAAACAGCATTGAAGTTTGGTTCGCCTAAAAAAGGTGATTTAAATGATCTGATCATTGATCTCTTTGATGGGCGGATCCAGATATTTAATCAATGGTCATTTGTTGGAGAAACCATTGATGAAATTATTGATAATGCAGAAATCCACAATGGCTATCCATTTGCCTCGCTGGAACACGTGTTGGCCTTTAAGAAAAAACTGAAACGAGAAAAAGATCTCCGTCATATTGAATTGATTGAAATATATTTGGCGGAAAAACATAATGCTTAATATTGCCATCATCCAATTCCCGGGTTCCAATACAGAGCGTGAAACGCTCATGGCCTGTCGTCGTGTCGGTTTAAATCCCGTGGAATTTTTATGGAATGAGCCAGCGAAAAAGTTGACGGACTTCGACGGTTTTGTTATCGTGGGTGGATTTGCTTACGAAGACCGTTCTCGCGCCGGCGTCATTGCGGCGTTGGATCCCATCATGAAACAAATTAAGGTTGAAGCTAAAATGGGGAAACCTGTTTTGGGCATCTGTAATGGTGCGCAAATATTGGTGGAAAGTGGTCTCGTCCCTGGATTGGATGACCATCGCGTTGGCGTAGCTCTCACAGATAATAAACGAGTGAAAGGTGGCCATGTGCTTGGCGTGGGTTACTATAATACATGGGCAAATTTGCAACTCACCGCATCAGCTGGGCGTTGTGCGTTTACACGTAAATTAAAAACGGGCGAATGGATAAATGTTCCATTGGCTCACGGCGAAGGGCGATTCATCATACCAGACGAATTATTAGAAAAAATAATTGCCAACGAACAAACGGTATTTCGCTATTGCGATGATGACGGAATAATTTCTGCTGAATTCCCAACTAATCCCAACGGATCAATACACAATTTGGCGGCGGTGTGTAGCCCGAAAGGGAATGTAATGGCAATGATGCCCCATCCGGAACGAACGGAAAATGGGGACACTATTTTTTCATCCATGAAAGATTATATTGAAAACGGGAACCCCGTTACAAGCCACACCCTATCCTTTGATCGTCCCCATTATGAAGTGGCAAATTACAAAGCCAACAGTGACGCTACCGAATGGGTTGTTGATATGATTATTACTGATAACGAAGCAGCGTCGGTCCACAATGCATTGGATCATTTGGGACACAATGTTTCTATCGCGCGGCAAACACATTGGGAAATTTCTACCCACGGCCACCGGGAATCCATCTTACAAAAAATTGATAAAACAGGTGAACTTTATAATTCCAACAAGGAATTCATCTGTGAATCTGTATCCCAGAAAAACACAAGATCCTTTTTGGTTCGACAAAAAGAAGATATGATTGGCCGAGCAAAATTTGAATCCTTAACAGAACGATTTGAAATTAATGAAATAATCGGAATAAAGCGCGGTGTCATCTGGAATGTGACCGTAAACGGGGGTAATTTTGAAACTGTTTTAGACGAAATTTTGGACACACACATACTATTCAACCCACTATCTCATGAATGCTATAAAATCAACTGAACATTACAAAGACCGCATTAAAGCGGAACTGAATAACACGTTAACAGAGACGACTTTGCCCGACGGATTTTCAAATCGGCGTATCGGCAAGGTGCGAGATCAATATGATTTTGGCGACAAGGTTGCACTCATTACCACAGATCGGCAAAGTGCTTTCGATCGTGTGCTGGCGTCCATCCCGTTCAAAGGGCAGGTGCTGAATCTTACCAGTGCATGGTGGTTCGAACAAACCAAGGATATTATCCCGAATCAGGTGATTGATATTCCTGATCCCAATGTGACACTGGCAAAAAAATGCGATGTATTCCCCATCGAGTTTGTCGTCCGTGGGTATATCACCGGCAGCACCAGCACATCACTTTGGACGGTTTATAATAACGGCGACCGTGAATATTGCGGAAATGCCTTGCCGGAAGGACTCAAGAAAAATCAGAAGCTTGATGCCAATATGCTTACACCCACCACAAAAGAAGAACATCATGATCGGCCCATCGCACCGCCAGAAATCGTTATCGAAGGTTGGATGACCCAAGAAGACTGGGATTATTGCAGTCAGAAAGCGTTGGAACTCTTTGCCTTCGGACAAAAGAAAGCAGCAGAAAATGGCATGATCTTGGTGGACACCAAATATGAAATGGGGCGTGACGCCGATGGCAACATTGTGCTCATTGATGAAATTCATACGCCGGATTCCAGCCGCTACTGGATTGCCGAAACTTATGATGAGCGAATGGCCGATGGACAAGAGCCCCAGAATATTGATAAAGAATTTTTAAGACTTTGGTTTGTGGATAATTGTGATCCATATAATGATAAAACATTACCAGAAGCGCCGGAAGAATTGGTGGCTGAACTTTCGAGTCGCTATATCTATTTGTATGAAACAATCACAGGCGTGGTGTTTCCATTCCCCGATACGGGGAAGCCGGTTAGTGATAGAATTAATGAAAATTTAAAGGAAGTATTATGAAAGCAGTCATTATCATGGGCTCTACTTCAGATGAGCCTCACGCAAAGAAGATAACCGACAAACTGGACGAATACGGCATCGCCTGGGAACAGCACGCTGCATCGGCTCATAAACAACCGTTGAAGGTGTTGGAAATTCTGGAAACGAATAAGGATGAAAAAGATATTGTTTATATCACCATCGCCGGCCGGTCCAATGCGCTATCTGGGTTTGTGGCGGCTAATTGTGAATTCCCAACTTTAGGCTGTCCGCCATTCTCTGATAAAGCGGATATGCTGGTGAATATTCATTCCACACTGCAAATGCCAAGCAATACACCGGTGCTTACCATTCTTGATCCGGGGAATTGTGCGCTGGCGGTTAAAAGGATTTTAGGAGTTTAATAATTAGGCCACAGAGCACACAGAGTATTTTGGACATTAAATAAAGATTTTTCTCTGTGATCTCTCTGGCTAATAAAAAGGATTTAAAATGAAAACAATGGGTGAATGGTTTGAGAAAAAAAGAAAAGAGTTTGAATCCTTGTAGGGTCTGTTACTTTTGAGCGCATTAGATAACATATCATCTTTAGATGGCCGCTATGCAAATAGCGTAAAGAATCTTTCCGCTTATTTTTCGGAATCTGCGCTCATGAAATATCGCCTGAAAGTGGAAATCGAATATCTTATCGCCTTGGGCAATGAGTGGTCTATCAAGGATCTGCCACCTTTTTCCAAAGATGAACAAACGCAACTGCGAAAGATCAATCAGAATTTTAATGCTGCCAGCGCGGAAAAGATCAAAACGATCGAAGCTACTACCAACCACGATGTAAAAGCTGTTGAATACTACATTCAAGGCAAAGTGAAAAAGGCTCTGCACCCGTGGATCCATTTTGCGCTCACATCCGAAGATGTAAACAATCTGTCCTATGCGCTCATGTGGCAGGACGGATTGAAACAGGTGTACATGCCGGCGTTGCAATCTGTTAATAAAGAATTGAAAAAGCTGGCGCGGAAATATAAAGGTGCTTCCATGTTGGCGCTCACCCACGGACAGCCAGCAACACCCACCACATTCGGCAAAGAATTGGCGGTATTTTGCGCACGATTGGATAGGCAAATCGATCAGATCAACGCCCATAAATTGTTGGGGAAATTCGGCGGAGCCACAGGAACATGGTCCGCCCAGACGGTGGCTTATCCAAAAGTGAATTGGACACAGTTTGCGTCAAAATTCATTAAATCGCTGGGGCTTGAACCAAACTTAATCACCACCCAAATTGAGCCCCACGATTCTGCGGCGGAGAGCTATCATCAAGTGGTCCGGGTGAATTCTATTTTGACCGATTTATGTCGGGATATGTGGTCATATATCAGTCGGGGAATTTTAGGTCAGAAAAAAGTGGCCGGTGAAGTTGGTTCATCCACCATGCCCCATAAGATCAATCCAATCCAGTTTGAAAATGCAGAAGGCAATATGGGCATCGCCAATTCGCTTTTAAATCATTTAGCCACCAAACTTCCTGTTTCTCGAATGCAACGAGACCTTACCGATTCAACTACATTACGGAATCAAGGCGTTGCGCTGGGCCATTCTTATTTGGCATTACAAAATATTTTAAAGGGGTTGAACCGCATCACGATTAATAAAGTGAACATGTCTGCGGAACTCAATCGTCGCTGGGAAGTATTGGGAGAAGCAGTCCAAACCATCCTGCGAAAAAACGGGAAACAAAATGCTTACGAACAGCTGAAAGAATTAACACAAGGGCATTCTATCAATGCAGAATCCATGGCGGAGTTTATGTCGAGTTTAAAAATATCAGATGAAGATCGGCGAACTTTATTAGAACTCACGCCGGAGAATTATATTGGATTAGCATCAAAATTGGTGGATTTAATCTAATGTGCGGCATTGCCGGAATCTACTCTCATAAACCTGTCGCGACAGAACTCTACGACAGCATCATCCATTTGCAACATCGTGGACAGGATGCGGCCGGCATCATGACTTACGACGACCGCATGCACAAAGAAAAAGGAATGGGGCTCGCCAAGGAAGTTTTTAATGAAGACAATATGGGGCTTCTTACGGGTAATATCGGCATTTCTCACAATCGTTATCCAACCCATGGCGGATTCAGTCATGGTGAAGTACAGCCTTTTTGGACGTCCGTTCCTTACGGTATTGCTTTGGCACACAACGGGAATTTGACCAATTATAAAGAACTTGCAGAAGAGATCACCAAAAAAGACAGCCGCTATTTAAATACTACATCTGATTCGGAAGTGCTCCTACATTATTTCGCAGATTTGCTTCACACCAATAACCCGCCTGAAGATAGCGAAGAATTTTTCTATCTTCTCTGCAGCGCCGTTACCAAGATTTTCAAACGGGTGAAAGGCGCCTATTCTGTTACCAGTATTGTCATTGGAAAAGGACTCGTCGTTTTTCGTGATCCACAGGGAATTCGCCCGCTGGTGAAAGGTGAACGACCCAATGAAAATGGCGGCAAGGATTATATTTTTTCTTCCGAGAACACTATGTTCTACGCTTTGGGTTTTGAGCCAAAAGGAACCGTACTCCCCGGAGAACTTATTTATGTGGATGAAGCCGGAAAAGTGTTCAGTAAGCGATTGGTTAAAAAATCATTTAATCCATGTATTTTTGAATATGTGTATTTCGCACGGCCAGATGCCACTTTGAATGATGTAAGCGTCTATCGATCCCGACTTCGGATGGGACAAAACCTGGCTGAAGCGTGGAAGAAAAAATATCCTGATATCATTCCAGATATTGTGATCCCAGCACCCAGCACAGCCAATACATCGGCCCTGTCTTTTGCCCATGAGTTGGGTGTCCGTTATTCAGAAGGATTGTACAAAAACACCTTCATCGGCCGCACTTTCATTATGCCCGGACAGGCGGAACGGAAGAAATCCGTGAAGTATAAACTCGTGCCGCAGGAGACAGAAATCCGCGATAAGAAAGTAATAATCGTAGATGACAGTATTGTTCGCGGCAACACCAGTCGTAAGATCGTTCAGATGCTGAAAGACTTTGGCGCCGAGGAAGTGTATTTCGCCAGCGCTTGTCCGCCGGTGAAGTCCCCTTGTTTTTATGGGGTAGATATGCCCACCAAAGATGAACTCATCGCCGGGAATATGGATGAAGATGAAATTGAAAAGTATTTAGACGTAGATGCACTTCTCTATCAGAAAATTGACGATTTGGTGGAAGCGGTTACACGGAAAGGGGATCACCATATTGATACACCCTGCATGGCATGTTTGGATGGCAACTATATTGCAAACGATATTGATGAGGCGAAAATTGCCGAGATGGAAACCATGCGGGTGAATGATCGAAATGGGGGGTGAAGGAAAAGTGTTCGAGTGTTCATGTGATCGCCTATATGCCTTAACGCTCGAACACTAAATAGACAAGGAGAATAAAATGAGTAAATCATCCAAAACTATGTTTTATTTCGGAATATATGTGGTCCTTGCTGGGCTTGGGTTTTTTCTAATACCGAACACGCTTTTAGTACTTTTAGGCCTTCAGGAAACCACTGAACCGTGGATAAGAATTTTGGGTTTTATTGCCTTCATTCTCGGGTATTACTACATCCGTATCTCTAAACTGGAATTAACAGAATTTTATGCCATAACCGTCCCGGCCCGCTCTTCTGTTATGCTGGTGTTTGCAGGAATGGTTATCCTGAAAATTGCCCCGCCAATAATCCTGTTGTTTGGCTTTATTGACCTGTTGGGTGCTGCATGGACCTGGGCTGCGCTTAAAGAAGAATCAGCATGAGTGAAGACAAAAAGACGCTTGCAATCGGACTTGGGCTAGCCATGGGCGCTGGCTTGGGTCTCTCTATAGGCGCAGCTTTTGGTGTTGTTTTTGGGAATGTAGCGATAGGCGTTGCTATGGGTGTTGTTTTTGGTCCAGTATTAGGAATGATTTTTGCCATTATTTATAACGAGTATGAAAAAAAATCATCCGTATACAGCAGCTTGGTAAGTATCCTTTTTATAGAAAATTGAAAAATAATATTTTAGTTATCGGCTCGGGCGCCAGAGAACATACCATCGTTCAAACGCTGGATCGCTCGCCCCAAGAAAAAAAGATTTTCTGTATCGCATCTAATATGAATCCCGGCATTGCTAAACTCTGCGATGAGCTCACGGTTGACAATTTTAACGATCCCGAGTTTGTAGTGAGTTATGCCAAAGAAACCGGCGCCACGCTGGCCATTATCGGACCGGAAAATCCCTTGGAAAATGGCGTGGCCGACGCACTTTGGGATTCCGACGTAAAAGTGGTAGGACCCAAAAAAGATCTGGCGCAATTGGAAACATCAAAAGCGTTCACGCGGAATTTGTTGAAAGAATATGATATTCCCGGTGGCCCCCAATATCAGACTTTCAATTCCATGGATGGCGTTGCTGAATTCTTGAATGAACTTGGTGAAAACTACGTGGTGAAATATGACGGGCTCATGGGCGGGAAGGGCGTAAGGGTGTCCGGTGATCATTTGCATTCCCACGAAGAAGCAATGGTGTATTGCCAAGAATTGGTAGACAAAGGAGGAAAATTCGTCATTGAAGAAAAATTTGTGGGTGAAGAATTTTCACTCATGAGTTTTTGCGATGGGGAAACGCTCAAACATATGCCCGCCGTTCAAGATCATAAGCGGGCTTACGAAGGAGATACTGGACCCAACACAGGCGGAATGGGGACATATTCTGACGCCAATCATTCGCTTCCATTTTTAACAGATGATGATATTGCCGAAGCCCATAAAATCAATATTCAAACCGCCAATGCGGTAAAAGACAAATTTGGTGTTGGCTATAAAGGCATCCTTTACGGCGGATTTATGGCAACGGCTGAAGGGGTAAAACTTATTGAATACAATGCGCGTTTCGGGGATCCGGAAGTAATGAATGTGCTGCCTTTGCTGGATTCTGATTTTATTGAGATCTGTACTGCAATAGCCGATGGTACATTGGAAAAGGTGGATGTAATTTTTCAAAAAAAGGCTACCGTTTGTAAATATGCTGTGCCGGAAGGCTACCCTGATAAACCCATTAAAGGTGCGCTAATCGATGTATCCGGAATTGAAAATCCGGACGGACTATTTTACGCTTCAGTGGATATTCAAAAAGGACAGCTTGTAGAAGCGGGCAGCCGAACGGTTGCTGTTGTTGTAATTGGAGACACAATTTCTGAAGCAGAAAAAATTGCTGAAAAAGAAGTGTCTGCTATTTCAGGTCCGCTCTTTCATCGAAAAGATATTGGTACGGATGCCGTGATCCAGAAACGGATTGATCATATGAATGAATTATGTGGATAGCCACAGAGGGCACAGAGACGAAAACTATTATTAATCCTTTAAAATTTTCTCCGTGATATCTGTGTCCGATAAAATTAAGCTTGGTGTTTTAGGTTCCACCAATGGAACAGACTTACAGGCCATTTTAGATGCTATAACTTCGAATGAATTAGATGCGGAAGTCTCGGTTGTTCTTTCTAATCGAAAGAATGCCTATATATTAGAACGAGCGGAAAACCATAATGTGCTGGCAGTGTTCGTTTCCCACAAAGGTAAATCCCGGGAAGAGTTTGATGGAGAAATGACATCTATTCTTAACAAACATAATGTTGATCTGGTTTTACTCATTGGTTTCATGCGAATTTTGTCGGCAGAATTTTGCCATGAATGGCGTGATAAACTCTTGAATGTACATCCATCGCTTCTGCCAAAATACGCCGGTGGAATGGATACGAATGTTCATGCAGAAGTACTTAAAAACGGCGATGCTGAAACGGGCTGTACCATTCATTTTGTAACAGAAGACGTAGATGAAGGCCCAATACTGATTCAGAAAAAATGTACTGTCGCTGATGAGGACACCGTAGATACATTGAAAGAAAAAGTGCAAAAATTAGAAGGCGAAGCTTTTGTTGAATCAATTAAATTAATAAGCCATAGAGCACACTGAAAATTATAATTTTTTCTCTTAAACTCTGTGATCTCTGTGGCAATATAAAACATGATAAAAAACCCAACAATAAATCAAAACCCAGTTAAAATTAAGCGCGCACTCATTTCTGTCTTTGACAAAACCGAAGTGGTGGAACTGGCTCAATCTTTACATAATCTCGGTGTGGAAATTCTATCCACAGGTGGAACGTCAAAAGTTTTGCGGGAAGCCAACATTTCTGTTGCGTATGTAAGTGATTATACAAATTTCCCGGAAATTATGGATGGTCGCGTGAAAACCCTCAATCCATTGATTGAGGGTGGAATTCTCGGTTTGCGAGATAAACACAGCGCCGAAGCTGAAGCCAATCAAATTCAATGGATCGATCTGGTGGTCTGCAATCTTTATCCGTTTTCAGAAACCGTTTCTCGGGAAGATTGCGACTTAGCCCTGGCTTTAGAAAATGTGGATATCGGCGGCCCCACCATGATCCGATCAGCGGCAAAAAATGTAGGCTGGGTTTGCGTGGCAGTGGATCCTTCGGATTATTCCACCATAATCGATGAATTGCAATCGGGTGATATTTCTTTTGAAACGCGCCAAAAACTTTCTGCCAAAGCATTTGGTCACACGGCAAAGTACGACACCATTATCCATAATTATTTAAAGGATAAAAACCTGTCGGATGATCTTTCAATCACGTTTGAAAAACATTCTGAAATGCGCTATGGGGAGAATCCCCACCAGTCCGCTGCATCGTATAAAATTCCCGGGAATAATGAACCCAACATTCTCAACGCCACTATCCATCAAGGTAAACAGCTTTCTTACAATAATATCATGGATGCGGA
>JAYEFG010000018.1:0-12090 GCA_034658595.1 Fidelibacterota bacterium
TGTATTACATAAACAACTGCGGCAAACCCAATACCATAGGCGATTATAGTCTGCCAGTCCATTAGCTGAAACCCAATAGTAATCCGCCCTGGTAAACTACCATTGCACCCACATAGGCTAAAGCTGTCATATACATCACCATGAATAATGGCCACTTCCAGGAATTGGTTTCCTGGCGGACAATGGCAAAAGTTGCCATACACTGGGCTGCAAAAACATAAAAGACCATCAATGCCAGTGCAACTAATGGCGTGTAGGTCGGGGCACCTGTTTCTTCATTAATATCATTTCGCATGGCATTTCTCAAGTTGACGGCTTCATCGCCAGTATTCTCCACATTATAAATGGTGGCCATGGTAGAGACCATAACTTCCCTGGCGGCAAACGAAGTGAGCAACCCAATACCGATTTTCCAGTCAAAACCCAGGGGACGTATTACCGGCTCCATGGCGTGTCCGATCCGACCGGCATAACTATGGTGGATGGGGTTCACACCACTAATGGTTTGATCCACCTTGGGGAAGGAAGCCAGGAACCACAAAACGATTGAAATGGCCATAATCACTTTTCCCGCATTAACTAAAAATAATTTCCCACGGATGAAAATATGACGGATTACGGAGCGGGCAATTGGCATACGGTACGGTGGCAATTCCATAACAAAAGAAGAGGATGATTTTTCTTTAATAAATCGGCTAAATACTTTTGCCAGTATAAGCGCGGTGGCCGTCCCCAGGAAATACATAATTACCAAGGTTAAGCCCTGGAGTTGGAAATACCCTCCCACAGTAAGGGGCGGAATAAAGGCGCTGATTAAAAGTGTATAGACAGGCAAACGGGCACTACAGCTCATGAGCGGTAAAATCAGGATTGTAACCAGCCGTTCTTTCCAACTGTCAATCGTACGGGCGGACATGATACCAGGAATGGCACAGGCATAACCGCTCATAAGGGGTAATATTGATTTACCGTGAAGCCCCATTTTAGTCATACCCCTATCCAGCATAAAAGCAACACGAGCCATATATCCCGTATCTTCCATAAGTGTCAGAAAAAAACTCAGAATTAAAATTTGGGGCAGGAATATCACAATCGCCCCGACACCGCCAATGATGCCCTCGACCAAAATATCCCGCAGCATCCCTGATGGCATTTGGGTTAAAACAAAGGTGGAAAATTGGACCATACCAAGTTGAATCCAATCCATGGGAATGGTTGCCCAGGTAAAAATTGATTGGAAAATAAAATATAATATCCCGATAAAAATAGCAGGTCCGATCCATCGGTGAGTCAATATATTATCCCATTTCTCACTCCGTGAAACTTTTTGAATCGGTTGATCAATTTTTGCCTGAATTGAACGCACAATTTTATCAATCCATTCATAGCGAAGGGTGGCTTCCAGCGTGTTGGCATTGAAACCCAATTCCGATATGGATTTTCGAATCGATTTGATTTGGGATGCATTTCCATTGGATGAAATACTTCGGGACAACATCCTTAAAGCTTGGGCTGTGGAAAATTTGGGTGATAAAAATTGTTTGTTTTGAAGCGGCGCCAACCTGTCCTTCATGGACTGATCAATCCATGTGGATGGATGATTGGCCTTATCCTGGGATGATATTGCCGATTCAATAGCCCCCTTCAAATTATCCAATCCCCGGTTTAATTTTGCCGAAATGGGAATGACTGCCTCTGCCCCCAATTCCGCTTGCAGTGCTTTTATATCTAATTGATTTACATCTTCCAAGCGGTCAATCATATTTAAAGCAACTACGACGGGAATATCCAAATCAAGAAGTTGAGAGGTAAGAAATAAATTTCTCGCTAAATTGGAAGCATCAACCACAGAAACGATAGCGGATGGCGGGTCCTCTCCACTGGCCCAACTTAAAACCTGATCCGATACAATTTGTTCATCAAAAGATTCCGGTGATAGGCTGTAGGTTCCCGGAAGATCTAAAATATTGTATGAATTTTGTTCAGTATAAGTCGTCCCGACTTTTTTTTCAACCGTAATACCAGGGTAATTGGATACTTTCTGATTTAACCCGGTCAATAAATTAAAAATGGCTGTTTTACCACTATTGGGGTTGCCCACTAAAGCGACCCAATCGGATTTGGAGCTGGATTTGTGTTTTTTCCTTAAGAAATGGTGTTTCATTGTTTCAATTCAATGTGCCGGGCATCTTCCCAGCGAATTGATAAATAGGAATCACGGTATTTTATTTCAACCGGTCCCTTGAATGGCGCCTGTTTCACCATGCGGACCTCTATACCGGTCAAAAGTCCCATTTCAACCAGGCGATTCTGGAGATGACTTTCCCCTTTAATCCCGTTAATCGTACCCCTTTCCCCCGGGTAGAGATCAATCAATGTCATGCTGTCTGGCATTCCTTACAGATAACAAATAATTGATGAATATGACGGATTAGTTTAAACTCTAATTTATCAACAATTTTATCTTGACGGGCTTCTATTACATCATCCATGAATTCCTCTATTTTCCCACATTGAACACAAATCAAATGATCATGGTGGGTGGAATCCATTTTATGCTCAAATCGTGCGCGGCCATCTCCCAACTCTAATTTGCGCACCAAATTATTTTTCACCAGCACATCAATCGTTCGATAGACGGTGGCGCGGGATACATTTAATTTGGAGTTTCGAATAGCTAAATATATTTCTTCTGCATCACGATGATCTTCAGTTGCACAGAGTTCATCCCATACAGCCTGTCGCTGCTGGGTATAACGGAGGCCTTCTTTCTTCAACGCTTTTTTCAAGGGGTCATAGGATGGCATATCATTAATCCATTTTATTGAGATTGAGTCTCAGAAAATATAAATAAATATCCCTAAGGATAAAGGGAAATATTTTCACTCAACCTGGAGTGGTTGAGTTCAGGCTTCGGGGGATTCGACTTTTTTCAGGTTTGCGAATTTGACGACGAGTTTTTTCTTCAACCCATCTTTAAATACAATTCCGACACGCTGGTTTTCACCCTGACCGCTAAGAGCCATAACTTTACCAATACCAAAAATCGCATGTTCCACGAAGTCCCCGACTCTGAAATCGTCAAAAATAACTACCGTACGGCTCACGGCTGTTTTCGTGTAATGTCCGGGGCGGCCGCCAACAACTTTTCGTGTCAAAGCGGATGTAAATGAAATCTTTTCCAGTTTCTCTTCCGGCATTTCATAGACAAAACGGGAGACCATTCCGTACAATTCATCGGACCCTAACCGGCGGCGGTGGTTAGCATAAATGAGATAAACTTTATCCATTGCCCGTGTCAAACCAACGTAGAATAGGCGCCGTTCTTCCTCCAGTTTTTCTTTCGCTTCCAGGGTGCTGTAAAGGGGAAACAAGCCATCCTCCAAACCGGTAATAAATACAACCGGAAATTCCAATCCCTTGGATGCATGAAGGGTCATCAATGTTACTCGATTTGTTTCATCATTCCACTGATCCAAATCGGTAAGAAGCGAAACTTCCTCTAAAAATTGGGACAAACCACCGTCGGGACAACGGGACATAAATTCATCCAGGCTCTGAACGAATTCCATCACATTGTTAAAACGATCTTGATCCTCCGGGGCGGAACTGTTTCGGTAATACTTTACGATTCCCGCTTCCTCAACTAAAGTCCGGACCAGTTCCCCTGCATTCAGCTTGGGTAGCAGTTCATTATATTTTTTAATAATGTCATAAAACGAAGTTAAAGACTCAGCCTGTTTACCGCGAATACCCATATCTGCGGGAAAATTCAAAACTTCAATCATTTCTGTTTTTTTCTTCTCTGCTTGGATGACACATTTATCCACTGTTTTCATGCCAATCCCACGCGGAGGAAAATTGATCACGCGCCGCAAAGAAATAGTATCCATTGGATTCACAATCAAGGAGAGATAACCAATTAAATCCTTGATTTCTTTTCGTTCATAAAACCGAATCCCGCCTACAATGTTATAAGGGATTCCGGATCGTCGAAAAGCATCTTCAAGTGCACGGGATTGGGAATTGGTCCGATAAAGAATAGCAAAATCGCTGAAATTTCGCTTTTGGAGTTTGATTTCTTTTTCCAATGCATTAACAACTGCGTCTGCTTCTTCCATTTCATCATTGGTTTCAATCAACCCGAGTTTTTCACCGGCACCATTATGAGAGATTAATTCTTTGGGTGCACGATTTTCATTATTTTTTACGACAGAAGCTGCTGCTTCAAGAATATGCCTGGAGGAACGATAATTTTTTTCCAGTTTGAAGACTTCACAGTTGCCGAAATTCTTTTCAAAATCAAGGATATTACGAATGTCCGCACCGCGCCAGCCATAGATGGACTGATCATCATCACCCACAACGCAGATTTGCTGATGATTTTGGGCCAAATATTTCACCAGCATAAATTGGGGTTTATTGGTATCCTGATATTCGTCAACAAGAATATATTGCCATTTTTGGCGATACTTTTCCAAAATTTTTGGATATTTTTCAAATAATTCAATAGGCAACAACAGCAGGTCATCAAAATCCACTGCATTATTTTTTGCCAATGCCTTCTGATAATTTTTATAAATGTCTGCGTAGGTTTTTTCAATCACCAGGTGGGCTTTCTTTTTCGCTTCCTCGTGATGAATCAGTTTATTCTTGAAATAGCTTATCTTGTGGCGGACTTCCCGGGGAGTGACATAATTTTTTGGGATATCCATACTTTCCAACACCACTTTAACCAAGGCTACCTGATCTTGCACATCAAAAATCGAAAAATCAGATGTATACCCTCCTAAATGATGAATTTCCTGGCGTAAAATCCGCGCGCAGATGGAATGAAAAGTGCCAATGTTCAAAGTTCCATTTTTATTTTCTACCAGTTTAATTACCCGTTTTTTCATTTCCTGCGCTGCTTTATTGGTAAAGGTAACAGCCAGAATATTCTCAGCAGAGACCAAATTCTTTTCGATAAGGTGAGCGATTTTATGGGTTAAAACGCGGGTTTTTCCGCTACCGGCTCCGGCAAAAATCAAAACGGGTCTGCCGAATGCTTCTACAGCTGATTTTTGAACTTTACTTAAATTTCGTTTACTCATTTGTTATGTATTCTATCCCTTAATTGTTTTTTGTCTTCTGGCCTTACGGCGCAATTTCTGGAATTTACGTTTGGCTTTTGTATGCTCTTCCTGTGTGCGTGAAAATGTATGATACCCATCTCCCCGCGCGACGAAATACAAATATTCAGTTTCTGCCGGATATAAGGCGGCTTTAATGGACTCAATACCAGGATTGTTTATGGGCCCCGGTGGCAGCCCATAATTCAAATATGTATTGTATGGGGATTCAATTTTCAAATCTTTATTAAATAAGCGCCGCGGGCCATCTTCCAGGATATATTGAATTGTCGGATCAGCCTGAAGCCGCATACCCTGTTTTAAGCGATTGTGATATACACCTGCAATAATCGGACGTTCACGGTTATAAATCGCTTCCCCCTCAATAATGGAAGCCAAGGTTATCACTTCGGTCATCGTCATGCCTAATTCTTCCATCCGTACGCTCAAATCTTCAGTGAAATTTTCTTCAAATTCTTCCACCATACGGTTGATCACAACCTGGGGAACCTCATCCTCAGAAAACTGGTAAGTTTCCGGAAAGAGGTAACCCTCAAAGGTGTTACCCTCAATACCCCATTTCCAAAGCAGCAATTTATTTTTGCAGGCGTTTTCAAATAATTGCGAGTCCATCCCCAGTTTTATTTCCAACTCCTGCGCAACCATTGAAACAGTCCACCCTTCAAGAATGGTCACCCGTTTATTCAACTGGATGCCATTCACTAACTGATCAATAACATCAAAATTGGTTTCTGCTTTAACCAATTTGAATCGTCCGGCAGGTATATCTTTTTCATACCCCAAGGCTTTGACCGCTAACAGAAACGACCGTTTGTTGCGGATTACATTATGATCCTGCAATTGTGCACTTACCTCTTTCAGGGAAGCGCCTCTGGGGATGGTCACCTTTACAGAATTATACGGGTTTCCCTGTGGCCATAATAGTACAAGGCTATAGGAAGCCAATAAAACGCCCAGCACAACTGCCGCAGTAATTCCAATGAAACTTTGACCCAGATGAAATTGAAATTTTTTCATCATTTACGGGGGCGAAATTTATTGTTTTTTACCCATGCATTGCAATTTATATTGTATGAAATCTTTAGCAATTGCAATTCCTGTAAAAACACTAAAAATCATTGGTCAGGCAGAGGGGATAGCTGTAATTTTTCCGCCGCTATGACCGATAAAAAAGGTAATAATGACGTCCATCTCTTTGAAGGGTGGGCTTTTGGGAAAACCAATTATATACTGTTTGCCATTGGTGTTGCCCTTCTGTTAGTCGGTTACGCCTCAATGGCAACCGGAACGGTGAATAGCTTTCAAAGTCTCACCCTCGCCCCTATTCTTCTTTTCTTGGGATATGTGGTTGTGATTCCGTTGGCCTTAGTTTACCACCAAAAGCGCCAAGGGCGGTAAATTTTTATCCCGACATATTAGTCGGGAAGGTCGCGAGTGAAGTCTGAAAAACTTTGAACTCGCTTTTTGAAATAGTTTATTAATAATTGGGATCGTAGTTCAGTTGGTTAGAACGCTGGCCTGTCAAGCCAGAGGTCGCGAGTTCAAGTCTCGTCGGTCCCGCTATAATGAGAAACCCCATCGATGGGGTTTTTTATTATAATAAAATTGTAAGAGACTTGAAAAGTCTCGCCTGACCGTCCGTATCCGCCGGTAGGTGGAGTAGGCGGTTCGGTCCCGCAAATGAAAAAACCTCCTTTTGGGATGAATTTTTTAATTTATCAAATTCTATTTCTCTCAAAAAAGCGTTAGATTTAACGTCATGGTCAAAATAATAATCTCCATTCTTTTTTTCTTCAGCGCCTCCCAGCTCCAGGCTGATCAATTCAGGGATGATATCAAACAATTGGTGGTTTTTAAAACAGCCCTGAATGACATGTTCCAGGATATGATGTACCAAAAGATAACCACAGCCCGCCATGATAAAGGATACATATCCAATGTAGAACATGACCGTATCGAAAACCTGTTGTTCCGCTTTTTAATATGCCGTCGATCCCTGTGGGAAATCATCAATAAATACCGGGAATACAACAATCTGTATGACGATCCGGAAGCCAACATGAAAGCTTTTGTGATTGGTTACAACGCTTCCTTGACCCTCTATCGCTACAGCGGCATCCTCATTACGACTTACATGGATGACGAGCAGATCATTGACAAATTGAACGAATCCTACTTTCGTGTTGGAATTCAGGAAGGGACTTACGCCCAAATTTTTGACAGCCTTACAAACCCGGAGAACCTGGAAGACCTGGATATCGCCCGGGAACTGTTTTCAAACGAATTGCATGAAATAGGCACGCCGCTGAATTCACTCCTGAGCAATCCGGATTTTTCACCGCTGCTTTACGAATTGGACGAATTGCACAAAATCCATCTCAGCCTCCGAAAAAATATCTTGGGTCACTATGTCTTATTGACGCCGGAAATAACCAATAAACTGCGCCACAGTAAAATCCAAAAAGATATCGAGGAAATTATTAAAAAAGTGGGCGATCGATTCAATGCTTTAAAAGCATTCGTTTTCACCGAAGTGGGGGACATCAAATCCCCCGTCAACCAATCCATCCATTTTAGTGAGGGCCAGAAACAAAAAATCTATTCAATGCTTCAACCCGGGGACATTATCCTGACTTATTCGGAAGGGTACTTAAGCAACATATTTCTTCCCGGTATATTCAAACATGGGATTCTCTATACAGGCAAACGCAACAACAAGAATAACCTGAATATCCAAGAAATGGGATTGCAAAAACAGCAGTTATCCATGATACAATCCACCGATGATATAATTGAATCCGTGTCAGAGGGTGTCATTTCAAATTCATTGAATCACATATTAAAAAAACGTATTAACCGTTTGGTTGTTTTCCGCCCACTCGTTGATTCAACCCAGGTGATTGAAGCCCTTCGCATCACACACTCATTTTTAGGGAATAGTTATGATTTTTCATTTGACTTCAATGATGCTTCTTATCAGGTTTGTACAGAAATCATTTACCGCGCCTACAACGGAATGGGGGATATCCAGTTTGAGCTAACCAAGCGCGCCGGTGTTATGACCCTCAGTGCGGAAGATATTTGTGAATATGCACTTAAATCGGATAAAATCGAATTTGTCTTTTTAGCCGTGGAAAGTAAAAAAGCCCCGGGGGAAGCTGTCTTGCTTACCGGTAAGGCGGGGATTTCCGAAATTCATGAATTAATCAATTAAATGGTAAATGATAATTTGCGTTTGCAGATTAAGCATTCAAGTTTTATTCTCAGGGGCTCTTTTTAATACAATATCATGCATGAACTGATCCAATACTTTACCAATATCTCCGATGAAGTAAGGGGAATCCTTCTTCTGGGAGGATTAACCTTTTTCCTTTTGTTGGAATCGGGTGTACCGCTTTTTCGCATGAATTACAATAAATGGAAACATGCGGGCATCAATCTCACCTTCACGGTTATAACCCTTACAGTGAATTTATTTGGCGCTGCCTTGATCCTGGCGACTGTCCGTTTTAATGAAGCGAACAATACAGGATTGTTAAATATAATCGAATTACCGCCTTGGGTATATATAATTGGCGGTTTGATTTTTTTAGATTTAATCGGTGCATGGTTAATCCATTGGATAGAACATAAAGTAAAATGGCTGTGGAAATTCCACCTCATTCATCATACGGACCCCAATGTCGACGTAACCAGCGGTTTGCGCCACCACCCCGGTGAAAATATTTTTAGGTTATTATTCACTTCACTGGCTGTATTCATAACGGGGGCTTCTTTTGGACTGGTTATGATGTATCAAACCATTTCCGCCTTTTTTGCCCACTTTTCCCATGCCAATATCAAAATGCCTTTAGCTGTGGATAAAGCATTCGCAACTATTTTTGTCACCCCGCATTTCCATAAGGTCCACCATCATTTTGTTCAGCCGCATACCGACAGCAATTACGGCAACATCTTTTCTATCTGGGATCGCCTGTTCAGGACCACGACATATGTTAATAAAATGGATGACCTGGTGTATGGAATCGATACCCATATGAAACCCAGCGAACATTCGAGCCTTAAGAATTTATTGATGATCCCTTTCCAGAAATACCGTCCCCCGGTGGGATCTAAATTTGGCTCTTAATTAAAATCTACCACGGATTATTGAAAAACACCATGGATCATTGGAATCCCACATGCAGAAAATATTAATGGATATATAATGAGCATGACACAGGAAGAAAAGAAAGAACTGGATGACTGGGTTGAAAAGGAATACCCCAAAAGTATTGAGCGCATGGAAAAATCGAGCCCCTTTCACCGGATCGGAAAATACCTAATCGGTCTTGGCATTCTGGCCTATATTGCCTTTATAATATTTGATATTTCATTCTTGAAATCAGGAGCAATAATATTCCTGGTGGCAGGGATGGGTGTGGAAATCACTGCCTTAAGTAAATATTTTAAATCTCTTTCCAATGAAAATTGATTTTAGCGGAAAAACAGTATTAGTCACAGGGGGCTCCGGTGGAATTGGTCGGGCCATCTGCCGTGCTTTTTCCAAGGCCAATGCGACTGTTGCGGTCCATTATCATACCAATCATGAAAATGCAGAAGCTACGCTGGAATCACTAAAGGGTAATGGTCATGCCATATACAAGGCTGATTTGTCAAAACCGGATGATGTTGAAAACTTGGTTCAATCCGTTGGATCAATGGATGTGGTGGTCAACAATGCGGCTGTGGTAGAACAATATAATTTTGATTCCCTGTCCTACGACGACTGGCAGGATATCTGGAGTCGCACTATCGGAGCTAACTTAATAGGTCCAGCTTACCTTATTTTTTGCGCCGCCAAAGTCATGCAGAAAAAAGGCGGCGGTAAGTTAGTGAATATTTCGTCCCGGGGCGCTTTTCGGGGCGAGCCCAAAGCACCGGCCTACGGCGCCAGCAAAGCGGGACTCAATGCCTTAGGGCAATCCATGGCCCAGGCTTTGGCGAAGGATAATATTTTTGTTTATACCATCGCACCGGGATTCGTGGAAACAGAAAGAGTGGCGGATATGGTGGATGATTCAATTCGCGCCCAAAGCCCCTTGAATCGAGTGGCTAAACCGGAAGAAGTAGCCCGCACAGCCCTGTGGCTCGCATCAGAAGGGAATGATTTCCTCACGGGCTGCATCGTGGATGTGAATGGCGCATCCTACCTTAGATCATAAATTAAAAAAAGCCCCGGTAAAACGGGGCTTTATAATATTCATATCGATCCAAAATCTATTTCAGCAATTGCATCTTCTTGGTTTGAACTAACCCATTTGATTCAAGCCGATAAAGGTACATGCTTGATGGCAGGGAATTCCCGGATGCATCCCTCCCATTCCAAAGGACTTTATGGGTACCGGCTGTTTTATATTCATTTAATAATGTGGCGACTTCCCTTCCCATCAAATCAAATACTTTTAACGAAATGGTTCCTGCCTCGTTCAAGGTAAATGGAATGCTCGTGGTGGGGTTGAATGGATTGGGGTAATTCTGATTCAATTCAAATACCGATGGAAGATTAAGATCATTCACAGCCAATTCATCACTGTCAAAACGGGTGGTATATATTCCATTTCCATGTGTGGCAATAGCCACATAACCATCAGCGGCACGGCCCGCAAGCATATCAACAACAACATTGCCGATGGATTCAGAGCCTTCCTGCCTCCACACAGTATTCGTGCCCGCCAACGACGATGTGGAATACAAACCCGTACTGGTGGCAGCAAAATAACGATAGCCGCCCTTTACAGGAAAAATAAGCACTGATCTGACGGATGGTCCGGAACCGCTTCCACTGGGATTTTCTTCCAAATTTCCGCTCACATCAGTCCAGTATTCCCCGCCATTTTCTGAATAATGGATACTTTTTGTTTCATAACTTGAAAAACTGACTATAACCTTATTGCCGTTATAGGGATCAACCGAAATTCCACTCACATAGCCTGTTCCACTAATATTATTCCGAATCTCAACCACTTTATCTTTCTTATGGGCATTTTCAAGTCTATAGATATAACCGGAAGATGTTCCATAGTATAAACGATGGGCAGGTTGATTAACACTGGCACCGAAAGCACTTATATTACCAATAGAAGACGTTCCACTTAACTTTTCCCAGTTCACACTTTCAAAACTACCTCCACCATCTGGCCGCTTATAATTGATTTCATCAAGATAAACATCACTATTTCGGTATACATATTTACCGCCTGAGTAATAAAGGATGTGGTCATCTACAGGATCAGAATAAAATGGGTTGATGAAAAGTGCTTCATTATCTGCATCAAATTCAGGAGGAGTCAAATAGGCCCATGAATAATTATTGTATTTTCCTTCTCCAAATGACCAATTAAATGGATTTGAATAATCCTTAATTATCGTATAACCTCTTTGGGAAGAAAGAATGTATGCCTGCCCATAATTAATGACAGAGCAATAGGCGCCGTCCCCGCCATTCACATGATTCCAGGCTTTGGTGGTATCCGAAACGGTTGTCTCGTGCGTTCCATTATCCTGGGTACCGCCCATAACCAGGTTTTTGAAAGTGCCGGAAGGATCAATGGCTATGGTATAAAATTGGGTGGTGACATATCCATTGTTTAAGGAGTTCCACTTTTTATCCCATGCTGTATGATCATTCATCAAATGCAATCCACCATCACTGGCCGATAATACTTTATAAGGATCATCTTTAAATAAAATTACATCATGTTGGTCCGGATGATGATTTGCTGTACTATAACCGCCAAATTGATAATTCTTTCCAGATGTGGATATTCCGTCGGTTGAATAGTATAAATTTGTGCCACCGTAATAGACCAGGTTTTCATCAGAATGACTCACCCGAACATGCAAGTCATATCCACCTTGGGAATTATAATTGGTGGGTAAATGTTGGCTACGGTCTTCCCATTTTCCACCGGCACCT
>JAYEFG010000018.1:12100-12839 GCA_034658595.1 Fidelibacterota bacterium
AAAGACATGGCCATCATTGATATTACTGATAAAATAGGCAATTGAATCATTGGACTCGGAGATATCCACAACCATTCGATTAAATGAAGCTGTAAAATTTGTTGGCGTAATGTTTGTCCATGTCTCCCCATCTTCTGAACGCAGGATCGGGCCATCAGACTCTTCATTCCCTAATACAGCAATCATAAGGCCTTTGCTCGTCATCGTTAAATCAGTGTAACGATCTTCACCGCCACCCAGTATTACGGTCCAAGTTGCGCCCTCATCTTCACTTTTATAAATAGTTCCAAAAGATGCAGTAAAAACATAACCAGTCGTAGGATGAACTTTAATCCGCCAGGAATAATTGAGATTATTATCAAATGATTCAGGCGTATTGGTTGAAGTTGATGAAATTAATTCCCAATTATATCCGTTATCAATTGATTTATAAATGCCGTCACCACGATATGGTGCACCACGGATACCGGCAGAGTTTCCTATTAGTTCGCCGGTGGTTGCGTACCAAATATTGGTTTTCCCATCTCTGGGATCCTGCGTAATAGACGATATACTGTGAAGCTGTTGATGTTTGGTCATTTTCTTCCATGTTTGACCGCCATCTTCCGAGCGCCAAATGCCCCCGGAAATTCCCCCACCTATGATCGTATTGGGATCCATTTTATCAATAACAACACCTCGAGTTCTTCCACCAACGTTATGAGGCCCGCGTAAGGTCCACTTGAGATCGGCTTGTCCA
>JAYEFG010000019.1:0-12796 GCA_034658595.1 Fidelibacterota bacterium
TTAACAGTACTGGCCCGATCGGCGGAAACATCATTCAAATCGCTCCAATCCCTGAACCCTGAATTACGCCAATCCGCCACACCGACAAGCGCCTATGCATTGAAGATACCAAAAGGGAAAAAAGATATCTTCATGAAAAATTATAACGCGCTACCGGAAACAGAACGATTTGCACCCCAGTTTATATCCCACAAGGTCAGAAACGGTGAAAGCCTTTGGACGATTGCCAGGAAATACCGCGTCTCCGTTCATGATCTGGCTGCGGTGAATAAACTCAAAAACCGCAGTATGATTCGTATCGGCCAGAAATTGACTATTCCGGTGCCAGGAATGAATCTCGCTTCAATACCTCGATCCATCATGCCCGGGTATAACAAGATCACCTATAAAGTAAGGAGGGGAGATACTTTGGGCCACATCGCGGAAGATTATGGTACCCGTGCTTCAAGCATAAGAAAATGGAACGGGTTAAGATATGGTCAGCATATATTCCCAGGACAAAAATTAACACTATGGATCAAGCAGGGTTAAAAAGGCCTTCATCCAGCCAGAAATGGCTCTGGTGGGGACTGGGCAGTTTTTTTGCTTTAGTCATTGTTTTCCGGCTGGGTGCATGGTCTGCGGGAGTTTCCAATGACGGGTTAGGAAAAAAGGTGGGTGTTGTTCATATTACCGGTCCAATTTTGTCTGCTGAATCTACTGTGAAACAATTGGAGAAATTCCGTAAACGGAATGATGTTCCTGCAATTGTAGTCCGGATTGACTCTCCTGGCGGATTGGTAGCACCGACCCAGGAAATTTATGAAAAAATTAAGGCAGTCCGGATAGAAAAACCGGTGGTGTCCAGTATGGGGACTGTAGCTGCGTCCGGGGGATATTATATTGCCGTTGCTGCGGATTCACTTATGGCCAATCCCGGGACAATTGTTGGTAGTATCGGTGTGGTATTGAATTTCCCTGTTATGACAGAATTGCTGGATAAGGTCGGGATTGAATTTGAAACGGTTAAAAGCGGTGAACTCAAGGATGTAGGATCTTATTCCCGTGAAGTAACAGAAGCGGATCGTGCGCATATGAATGAAATGGTTTCCGGGATGTACGATCAATTTGTTGCGGCCGTTGCTGAAGGGCGATCCATGTCAAAAGAAGATATTGTTTCCTTAGCTGACGGCAGAGTTTTTACCGGGTTAAGATCAAAAGAATTAGGCCTGATTGATGTCCTCGGTACCTTTGAGGATGCCGTTGTTATGGCAGGATCCATGGGCCAAATATCAGGAAAACCAAAAACGGTCCAGGTACGGAAGAAACGCCCCTCACTGCTGGACTGGTTTTCAGGGAATTTGGGGCAAACGGTCAGCAGCTGGTTTGATGAATTACCGGCTTATCGCTGGCGAATGGAGTAAGAATCATGACTAAGCAAAATATTGTTGATATCGTTTCTGATGCCACAGGATTGACTAAAGTGGAAACGGAGGCAGTGATGAATGGTGTCATGGCCACCATTGTTGAATCATTAGGTCGGAATGACCGGGTTGAATTACGAGGATTTGGTACATTTGGTGTTAAACATCGAATGCCCAAAAAAGCACGTAATCCAGGAACAGGAGAACCTATTTATCTTCCTGAACGGCACGTACCCACATTCAAACCGGCGAAATATATGCGTTCTCATGTAAATGAAAGTCTGACAAAATAAAGAGGTGACATGCCCTGCGGTAAAAAACGTAAACGGCGCAAAATGAACACTCACAAGCGGAAAAAACGCTTGCGCGCCAATCGTCATAAAAAGAAAAAAGTATAAACACCGTTTAGTATGAAACGAGCCGTATTTCTATGGCTTTTAACCGTTCCCTTCGTCCTGACATCTTTTGTCAGGGCTTGGGGGTATGACGGGCACCGTCGCATAAATTATAGCGCTTCCCGCCAACTGAGCGGTCCTTTTGGTCAATTCCTTAAGCGAAATTCTGAACCGCTCAAATGGTATGCAGCAGCCCCAGATTATAATAAGGATATCGATAGAGAAGAATTTCATCGTCATTTTATCGATGCAGATTATTATGATGATTTTCCATTCAATAAAATTCCCAAAGATTATGAAAAACTGCTTTCTTTACATGGGAAGGATAAAATTCGAAAATACGGTATTGCACCGTGGGCTATAAACGAAACATGTAATCGCATTATTGATTTATTGAAAGATCACCAATTTGAGGAAGCCATATATAATATGGGTGTTTTGGGTCACTACATATCCGATCTTCATATGCCGCTTCATACAGCCATCAATTATAATGGCCAATTTTCTGGAAATGATGGTATCCATTTTCGATGGGAAGAACGCTTGGTCAATGAATATATTCATAAAATTAAACCGATAGGAAAGATAGAAAAAGTAGAAGATCCTTGGACTTATGCAATGAAAATTGTAAAAGAATCTTTTAAGGTGCATAACCAACTATTGGATGCAGATACCAAGGCCAGAAGCCTGTTGACAAAAGAGCAGGCAAAAGAACTCAACACATATAAAATTCTCAGTTTCGAAAAGCCATATTTAGATGTCCTTTACACAGAGACCGAAACATTATTAAAAGATCGTTTAGGTAGGTCCGTTATCCGTCTGGCATCCCTATGGCAGTATTGCTGGGACCAGGCCGGCCAACCTGAATTACCATGACTCAATCCCGCAGCACCCTCTCCGTATCGGAAATTACAGCCCAAATCAAGGGGTTGATTGAGTCCCATTTCTCCAGTGTTTGGGTGCGGGGTGAAATTTCCAATTTTAAACATCATACTTCCGGCCATATGTATTTCACTGTGAAAGATAATGCTGCCGAATTGCGCTGTGTCATGTTCAGGGGATTCAATCAAAATATCCGTTTCAAACCGGAAGATGGGATGGATGTTTTTCTCCAGGGAAAAGTCACTGTTTACGAACCCCGCGGTCAGTACCAGCTTATGGTTCAAATGATGGAACCGGCGGGAATCGGTACCTTATACCTGGCCTTCGAAGCGTTAAAAAAGCAATTAGCCTCAGAAGGATTGTTTGATGAATCCAAAAAGCAGCCTTTGCCTCCTTACCCTAATAAAATTGGCATTGTAACATCCAGGACGGGTGCTGCTTTGCGGGATATGCTGAATGTACTTACTCGTCGGGCACCTTATATCGAAATTGTATTACGTCCCACATTAGTGCAAGGCAATGAAGCCGCTGCTGATATCATTGCTGGCATTCAAGAATTGGAATCATTACCGGATATTGATTTGATTATTATCGGCCGCGGCGGTGGTTCACTGGAAGACCTGTGGGCCTTTAATGAAGAGGTACTTGCGCGGGGGATCGCTGCTTGTTCATTACCCCTTATTTCTGCCGTGGGTCATGAAACAGATGTGACTATCAGCGATATGGTGGCTGACATGAGAGCGCCGACGCCTTCCGCGGCGGCGGAATTAGCGGCCCCCAGTATTGCTGAATTAAAAAATCAATTAACCCATAAGGTTGAAAGACTGTCCTTGATAATTCAGCACCAATTGAATCGGATTTGGCAGCAACTCGATCATTTAATCGACCGCCAGTCCCTGCAGCACCCTCGGAATATTTTAGGACAGACCCGGGAAAAATTGGGAATTTTGACCCATCAATTGAATTTTTCCATGAATCACCTTTTATCTGTGGCTCAATCAAAATTAATAGGATTTGAAAAAGAATTATTTGTTTTGAATCCCACAGATATTCTCCACCGGGGGTACAGCATTGCTTTCAAGGAGGATGGGAGTATCATTCGTCATGCTGATGATCTTGCCAGAGGAGAATCATTTGTATTAAAGACCGCCAGAGGTAGTTTGGCAGCGAAAAAAAAGAAATCACTTCCCCATGAAGAATGAGTAAATTAAAACCGAAGATTAAATTGAACCATGACCAAAGAGAAATCATTTGAATTTGAAGCCGCATTGCGGCGCCTTGAGGAAATAGTTGGATATCTGGAGGGAGAAAGTGAATCCCTGGAAAAAAGCCTGGAATTATTTGAGGAGGGTGTAAAACTCACGGATTCCTTACGGGATCATTTGGATTCTGCAGAACAGCGGATCCAAGTGCTAATCAAAGATGGAGATGGCAATACGTCCGAAAAGGATTTTGAAGGTTAATGGCTCATAAAGTTCGTAAACCGAAATCATTCGGCATCTGGGGGAATACGGAAAAACCCCGTTTTTGGGAATTGCTTGAGCCTATTATGAATTGGGCTGCTAATAATCATTTATCTCCATTTATTACGACTCGGATTCAAGATCAACTTCCCGATCAATTTGAACATATCTCCCACATTATTGAGTCTGCGGAAGATTTCTATAATATTGATTTTTTACTCGCCTTAGGGGGTGACGGTACCATGCTTTCCGCCGCCCGGGCTGTGGGTCATAGGAAAACACCTATTTTAGGTATTCACTTGGGTGAACTGGGATTCATGGCAGAAGTGACAGTGGATGAAATGTTTGACCGCCTGGATATGGTTGCTATCGGTAACTATGAGCTACAGCGCCGGATGGTGCTCAAAGCAGAAATCATCAATGGGGATGGGCCAAATATATTTTATGCCTTGAACGATTTTGTCATCGACCGTGGAAAATCCAATCGTATTATCACCATGCGTCTTTTGGCCAATGACCGTTTTGTGTCCGATTATAAAGCTGATGGTCTTATCATTGCCACTCCAACCGGTTCAACCGCCTATTCATTATCTGTTGGTGGGCCAATCGTCATGCCCCGTCTTAAAGCCATGGTGGTGTCGCCCATCAGTCCCCATACGCTTTCTTTAAGACCCATCGTTCTTCCCGATGATCGCAGCCTGGAAATTAGCTTTCCCGAAGATGATGTAGAAGAAATTGCTTTTGCCGTAGATGGACAGGTGAGTGAGTACCTAGCGCCAAACGCCAAGATTATTATACAACGGGCGCCTTTTGAAATCCGTATGATTGATTTTAAGGATTCAAACTATTTCTACACTCTTAGCCGGAAAATGGGCTGGGGGAAAAGAGGAGAGTGAAGGTTTTCCGCCTGCAGCGGGGATTGGGAGATTGAAGGATTGACTGAAGATGGAGTAATGAAGTATTGATCCTCTTCAACTTTTTCGCATGATTGAAAACCTCCCGCCCCCATCATTCCATTACTCCATCAACCGATGTTGCCGCAGCATACAATCATTCATCACTACCTTGAGTCCCGCATCTTCAGCCAGTTTTGCCGCTGCTTCATTGATCACATGATCTTGAAGCCAAAGGGCTTTGGCACCGATTTCAATGGCTGCTTCTGCAATGGGTATAACATGCTCCGGTCGGCGAAAGACATCTACAATGTCCACCCGTTCTGGAATGTTCAGAAGAGAAGGGTAACAGACCATGCCGGCAATTTCATTATGCCCCGGGTTAACGGGAATAATGGTATAACCATGTTCTTTCATATACATGGACACATAATGGCTGGGCCGTTCAGGCTTTGGGGACATGCCCACCACGGCGATGGTTTTTAACTCAAATATTTTTAGGATGGTGGCCAGTTCATTCATGGAATAAAGTGTTCATGTGTTTGTGTATTGATAAAGTTAATACATGAACACCTTCAAACGTGAACACTTAAACACTTACCGTTTAAACCAGTTTCCAATCACATAAGATATAATTTTCGGATTTTCTTTCAGCCGCCGAACCGAATATTCAAACCATGCCTCTCCAAAAGGAACATAGACCCGTACTTTATATCCTTTTGTTTTCAGTTCTTTTAAACGATTACCCATAGGTACGCCATATAGAACCTGAAACTCAAATCGATCTGACGAAATGTTTTCAGATTCAATCAATGTTTCCAGCCGATTGATGAGGGGAATATCATGCGTAGCTAAACAGGCATAGCCCGAACCATTAAGCAATGATTTTGCCATTTCCACATAATTATCATTTATAGCGACACGGTCCTGGATGGCGATCACAGGAGATTCCTTATAGATACCCTTACAAATCCGCAGGTTGAGAAGAGGGGCGTCCAATTGTTTAATATCGTCTAAGCTGCGGAGGAGATAAGCCTGGATCACTGTACCCATCCCATCATGGATGGCTAATGCTTTCCCATATATTTCAAAGGTGGCGGATGTAAAAGGAGAATTTTCCATATCAATAGTGACGCCCACATTATTCTCTTTTCCCGCCTGGGCCAAGGCCAGGATATTGTCCTCTCCCAATTGTGGGTCGAGAGCAAAACCTAAATGGGTTAGTTTGACTGAAATGGTACTGTCTAACCCTCCCTCAGCAATTTTTTGTATCAAGTTGGTATAAGCTTTCCGAATTTGATTGGCTTCTTTCGTAGAATTGATAAATTCACCCAGAATATCCAGGGTAACAGCATAACCGTCCTTATTCAATTTTTGAACGATTTTGAGTGCTTCATCATCCGTTATCCCTGCCACATAAGGTTTGGCAAAAGGCTTTATTAACCACTTGGGGAAGTAGGGCATTATGGTCGCAATGGATGAATTGAACCATGACATAAGGCGGCGAATTTAATCTTTCAATTACAGGGACAACAATGGGAATTAATATTGATCTCACATTGGGCACGTTTCCGTCGGAAAAATATGTTAGAAATTCCATAAGTTTATCTTGTGGAAACTTAAAATAAAACTCTAAATTCGCCGACTCAAAACGAGTTAAAAAATCAATGTATCGAGACTTCGGAACCATATTTATTTTCATCTTCATGGGCATCGTGCTGGTCTATGTTCCCCTATTAATTCAAAAACTTGTGGCACCCTCCAATCCCAATCCTGACAAGCTGGCCACTTATGAATGTGGTGAAGAATCGGAAGGGTCCGCCTGGGTGCAGTTCAATATCCGTTTTTATGTTGTAGCCCTGATCTTTTTAATCTTTGATGTAGAAGTAGTCTTCCTGTTTCCCTGGGCTGTTGTATTCAATGACCTCGGTATGCTGGCCTTTATTGAAATGGCCATTTTCCTCATTATCCTATTGATCGGCCTCGCCTATGTGTGGAGAAAAGCCGACCTGGATTGGGTCAAATATAATGTGAAATACGGCCGTGGCCGCTATGCCAGCCTAGTTGAAAAACCCAAAAATCCACAGGAATCCTAATGGGTGTTTTAGAAAATAGATTTCAAGATAATGTTATTGTGGCTTCCCTGGATAAATTCCTGGGATGGGCCCGTTCAACTTCGCCCTGGTATTTCCAGTTTGGTTTGGCCTGCTGCGCCATCGAAATGATGGCTTCCGCTGCCAGCCGCCACGATTTGGAGCGGATCGGTATGATGCCCCGTTCATCACCACGCCAGGCGGATGTGATGATTGTTGCAGGAACCGTCACCATGAAAATGGCACTCCGTGTAAAAAAATTATATGAACAGATGGCCGATCCGAAATATGTGATCTCCATGGGCAGTTGCGCCACCAGTGGCGGCCCTTACTGGCAGCATGGATATCACGTTCTTAAAGGTGTTGATCTGGTGGTGCCAGTTGATGTGTATGTCCCCGGCTGTCCCCCTCGCCCAGAAGCATTGATTGAAGGACTCCTGAAATTGCAGGAAAAAATTCAAACTGAGCGCCCCCTCACCCGTAAATCTGCATGACAACAGCTGAAATAAAAGCTGCCATTGAACAACGGTTTACCGGTTCTGTGGTGGAAAATGAGGATCTGTCTGAAATACAAGTTGAACTGAAAGGGGATCATTGGTTAGAGATAGCTACCTTTATGAAAAATGATCCCAACCTTTGTTTTGATCAATTGGAATGCATCACTGGTTTTGATACAGGTGAAGAAGGACCTTTGCAAACACGTTATAATCTTCACTCCATGGAACACCGCCATAAAATTGAAGTGGTCATAAGCCATGATCGTAAAAACCCTAAAGTGGCATCCATTGAACAATTATGGCGGATCGGCGATTGGTTTGAGCGTGAAACTTACGACATGTTTGGAATTGTGTATGAAGGCCATCGCGATTTACGCAGAATCTTATGTCCCGATGATTGGGAAGGATGGCCCCTGAGAAAAGATTATGAAGGTCAGGAAACCTACCATGGTATTGTCGTCCCCAAAATTAAGGAAGAAGAGGAATGGGAGTAGTTCAGGCCGATCAAATGACCCTGAATATTGGGCCCCAGCACCCCAGCACCCATGGCGTATTGCGCCTCGAAGTGAAAACCGATGGTGAAATTGTTTCCGAAATCAGACCGCACATTGGTTACCTCCACCGCTGTTTCGAAAAGCATTCAGAAAATGTAACCTACGAACAAGTGATTCCGTTTACGGACCGCTGTGATTACCTTGCTTCCATGAACAGCAATTTCGGTTATGTGGTGGCCATGGAAGAGTTGATGGAAATCAAAGTACCGGAACGGGTAGAATATATTCGCGTAATTATGGGTGAACTTAATCGCATCGCCAGCCATTTATTGGGACTGGGTACATATGGACTCGACGTTGGTGCCTTTACGCCGTTCTTATATATGTTTCGGGATCGGGAGCGAATTTTGGATATTTTTGAATACACCTGTGGTGCCCGGCTTCTTTATAATTATATGTGGGTCGGTGGCGTGTCTCATGATTTGCCCCATGATTTTGAAAAAATTTGTATCGGCTTTATCGATTATTTCGAACCGAAAATCAAAGAGTATAACGAACTGCTGACTTACAATAAGATTTTTATTGAGCGCACCGCCGATGTGGGTGTCCTGCCTGCGGATGTGGCTGTGAGTTACGGTGTAACCGGTCCAAACCTGCGCGGTTCAGGCGTTAAATGGGACGTTCGCAAGGATGAGCCTTACTCCATTTACGATCGTTTTGATTTCGATGTACCCACTGGCACAGGTCAGTTCGGAACCATTGGTGACTGTTTTGACCGCTACTGGGTCCGCATGCTGGAGATGAAGGAAAGTGCAAAGATCCTCCGCCAAGCATTAAAAGATATTCCCGGTGGAGATGTGTACCAGGCATTGCCTAAAAAAATCCGTCCGCCCAAAGGGTCGGTTTACCGCCGGACGGAAAGTCCTCGTGGTGATTTGGGTTATTATATCGTAAGCGATGGTACCCCGGTGGCTTCCCGGGTGAAAATGCGTTCACCTGCTTTTACGGCACTCTCCGTTTTGGATGAGATTTCACGGGGATGGATGATTTCAGATGTGATTGCGATTTTAGGCAGTTTAGATATTGTATTGGGAGAGATCGACCGTTGACCGTTGATTTTTTAATCGATTGGTTTGCAGCAATAGGTGATTTTCCGGTGATTGCCTTCTTACTGGCGGTAATTATATCCGGCATCCCCATCTTCCTTATTATGGCCCTGAATGCAATGGTTGCTGTGTACGTAGAACGGAAAGTATCTGCATTCATGATGGATAGGATTGGCCCCATGGGGCAGGGGCCAGGCTTACACGCCGGTAAGTGGGGATTGCTCCAGACAGCCGCTGATGCAGTGAAACTCTTGGTAAAAGAAGACACTGTTCCGGAATCATCGGATAAATTTTTATTCAAAATGGCGCCCTTCATTATTTTTATCGGTGCTTTCATGGGAATGGCTGCTGTGCCATTTAGTTCAGTGCTGCAGGTGGCTGACTTCAATGTTGGGGTATTTTACATTATTGCAGTTGGTTCCATAGGTGTAATCGGTATTGTTATGGCGGGATGGGCCTCCAACAATAAATGGTCACTCTATGGCGCCATGCGCTCTGCCGCCCAGATTATCAGTTACGAAATTCCCGCCGGCTTATCCATCATTGTTCCAATCATGATGGCCGGTACCATGAATTTACAGTCGCTGATCCAAGCCCAATCAGGGACGGTATGGGGAATTCTGCCGAACTGGATTATCTTCAATAATCCGTTCACTTTTATCGCTTTCTTTATTTTCTTCATCAGCGCTATAGCTGAAACCAACCGAACCCCTTTTGATATTCCAGAAGCTGAATCGGAATTGGTAGCTGGATGGATGACAGAATATTCCGGCTTCCGCTGGGCCCTATTTTTCCTCAGTGAATATGCCAATATGCTGGTCGTCAGTGGATTGGCCGTGGCTGGATTTCTTGGAGGATGGCAAAGCCCGATCCCTGGCATGTTTGATTCCGCAGGTTGGGGACTATTTTGGTTCATGGGCAAATTAATCTTGTTGATTTTTGTTATGATGTGGTTCCGCTGGACATTCCCCAGGCTTCGCGTGGATCAGCTTATGCACGTCTGTTGGAAAGTCTTTATCCCGATTGCCATGGTTAACATTTTTGGCGTCGGCATTTGGAAATTAATTTTCGGATAAAGCATGTCGAAATACTTCGCAAATATCTATGATACGGTGAACACCCTTTGGACGGGGATGCGCATCACCTGGCGTCATATGATAAATATTAAACGGGACAATGTGACCCTCCAGTATCCTGAAGAACGTTGGCCCCGTCCCGAACGGGATATAGGGTTTGAACATGAAAATTATAATGTAATTCGTTCACGGCTCCATGTGGACATTGACGACTGTATCGGATGTCTAAAATGTGAACGTGCCTGTCCGGTGGATTGTATCAAGATTGATACAATAAAAGTACCGGTACGCGGTGAAGATATTCCTGGTATTGGCCATACGGGTGAAACATCCAACGGGACGAAAAAAGCCATGGTTGTGAGCCGTTTCACCATTGATATGTCCGAATGCTGTTATTGCAACCTCTGTGTCTATCCCTGCCCGGAAGAATGTATCTTTATGGTGGGCGGTCCCAATAGCTCCAAGCATCCCATTGATTATGAGTTTTCCGAGTTTGACCGCACCGATCTGATTTACCAGTTCGCAAAATCCATTACGCCGGAACAAAAAGAAGAATTGAAAAATCCCAAAAAACAGGAGGCTCAAGCCTAATGGCCGATCTCGTATTTTGGATGATTGTGGGTATTACACTTGGATCAGCATTTATGGTAGTCCAGAGTAAGAACCTGCTTTATTCCGCTTATGCGCTCCTGTTCTCCTTTATTGGCGTGACGGGCTTGTATGTATTTCTATGGGCCGATTTTATCGCAGTTGTCCAAGTGGTTGTTTATGTTGGGGGAATCCTTATTTTGATTATTTTTGGGATTATGCTTACGAATAAAATCACTTCCGTGAATATCAGTCACACATCAATCCAGAAGGGAAGCGCAGCCATAGTGGTTACGGGAATTATTGGTGTGTTGGGTTTTATGGTGTTCAATACGCCTTGGCATCAGGTGGCAGCCAGGGAACCGTTGCAAACAACTGAAACAATCGGAAGATTACTTATGATGGAGTATTTGCTACCCTTTGAAGTAGCATCTTTGTTGTTATTGGGTGCATTAATCGCAGCGACTACACTCTCAAGGAAAGAAAATTAATGGACAGCTTAAATAATTATATAATGGTGAGTGCCGTCCTTTTTTCTTTGGGACTTTTCGGGGTAATCACCCGTAGAAACGGTGTCGCTGTTCTCATGGGTGTAGAACTTATATTGAATGCAGCTAATGTTAATTTTCTGGCGTTTTCCCGCTTCGGCGGTATGAATATAGCCGGCCACGTCTATGCCTTATTTGTGATTGTTTTGGCCGCTGCAGAAGCAGCGGTTGCCCTGGCAATTATAATTAATATATTTAACAATTTTAAAACTATAAACGTCGATGATGTTAGTGAGTTGAAACAATGATCACTGGCAATATAATTACCGATTTTTGTCTCCTCATCCTGTTTTTGCCCCTGTTGGCCTTTTCCATCAATATTTTCTTCGGCAAGCGCCTCCCCCGCCAGGGGGATTGGGTATCCGTTGGCGCAGTCCTGATTACGCTTATATTGTCCCTTTCCTTATTAATGAATATGTTCATGAATTGGGATGCCAACTTTTCACATGAAGCACAGTTCTCGTGGATTGATTTAGGTGCCTTCAAAATCGAACTTGGCTTCTGGGTGGATAATATCACCATTGTAATGCTGGCGGTGGTGGCATTGATCTCAAGTATGACCCACATCTTTTCACTGGAATATATGAAGGGGGATATCCGCTATAGCCGTTATTACGCTTACCTGGGATTATTCACCTTTTCCATGAATGGGATCGTGCTGGCCAACAACCTCATTTCGCTTTACATATTCTGGGAATTGGTGGGTGTCAGTTCTTATTTATTAATCGCTCATTGGTATGAAAAACATTCCGCCGCCGCCGCCGGAAAAAAAGCATTTTTGACAAATAGAGTGGGGGATATTGGGTTCTTTATCGGTATCATGATTATGTTCACGGCAATAGAATCGTTTAATTTTCAGGATGTGTTCGCCGGTGTTTCCCAGGGCCTGATCGGCGGGTCATTATTAACCTTAGCCGGTGTGGGATTATTCATGGGCGCCGTGGGAAAATCATCTCAATTTCCACTTCATATTTGGCTGCCGGATGCTATGGAAGGGCCAACGCCTGTATCCGCGTTGATGCACGCCGCAACCATGGTTGCGGCTGGTGTTTATTTGACAGTTCGACTCTTTCCTTTATTCACTCCAGAAGCATTGACCATTATCGCTTATGTGGGTGGCTTTACGGCCCTGTTTGCGGCCACCATCGCCATTACCCAGAATGATATTAAAAAAGTTTTAGCATATTCCACCGTCAGTCAGTTGGGGTATATGATTCTTGCTGTGGGTGTTGGCAATTATGTGGCTGCCTTATTTCATCTCTTGACCCATGCCATGTTTAAGGCCTGTTTATTTTATGGTTCCGGTTCTGTGATTCACGCCATGCATCATTCACTGCATGAACTTCATGATCATGATA
>JAYEFG010000020.1:0-12713 GCA_034658595.1 Fidelibacterota bacterium
ATTGCCGGCGGAAATACTGTGGTTGTGCTGGCATCGGAAGAAAAACCACTTTGTTCTATCACATTTGCTGAAGTGCTTCATACGTCAGATGTTCCCGGTGGTGTAGTTAATATTTTGACAGGACATCGTTCGGAATTGTTGGAACATTTCTCCTCTCACATGGATGTGAATGCCATTGTTTATTGCGGTAGTGAACCGGAAGAAATCAAACTTGTTCAAGAAAACGCCGCACTGAATGTAAAACGTCCAATCGTTTATTCTGATGAAGATTGGCTGGACAAAAATGTCCAGGATCCATATCGTATCTTGAATACGTTAGAGACCAAAACAACGTGGTATCCAGTAGGCGTATGAGTAAAACTGTCGAATATATACAATCCAAGTCACAGGGGATAAAACCAAAAGTGGGTGTCATTTTAGGCTCCGGTTTAGGTTCCTTTGTGGATGTATTAGAAAATTCTATGTCATTTTCATATGATGAATTGGATGGTTTCCCTGATGCTGGTGTATCTGGACATATGGGGAAACTTCATTTAGGTAAAATCCAAAATACTGAAGTAGCTGTTTTGCAGGGACGGGCACACTATTATGAATCTGGTATTGTGGATGTAATGAAAATTCCTATTCGTACTTTAGCTGGTCTTGGGTGTGAATCGCTGATTTTGACAAATGCAGCTGGAAGTTTAATGGATAAAGCAATACCCGGCAGTGTAATGCTGTTGAAAGATCACATTAATTTTACAGGTGTTTCCCCGTTGTTTGGCGAAGAAAGTATTCGTCGATTCGTTGATATGAGTGATGCCTATAATCAAACCATGCGGTCAACATTTCATACAATAGCGAATGAAAAGGGAATTAACCTCTATGAAGGGGTTTATATTTGGTTCTGTGGTCCAAGTTTTGAAACACCGGCAGAAATACGAGCAGCAAAAATAATGGGGGCTGATGCAGTCGGTATGTCCACCGTGCCGGAAGTGATATTAGCACGCCACGCTGGAATGAAGGTTTCCGCATTATCGGTTATTACCAACATGGCTGCGGGGATGAGTAATGAAGTTTTGAGTCATGAGCAGACCATGGAAAATGCCGATAAAGGTATTCAGGAATTAAAATCGCTTCTCGTCCGTTTTTTAGAATTATATTTTTAAAAACGCCTTTCTCTATAAAAAATTCTCATCAACAGCATTAAAATGCATTTAGAATTAAAGAAAAAAAATGACTGAAATATCAGTCAAAAAAGGTCAGGAATACGAATTAACAATAGAATCACTCGCTTATGGGGGAAAGGGTGTGGCGCGAGTAGATGACTTTGTTATTTTTGTTAAAAATGCCATTCCGGGACAAAAAGTCCGCGCATTACTTTATAGAAAAAGAAAGGGATTTGGAGAGGCGCGGCCAATAGAAATTTTATCCGAATCTAAACATGCAGTTGAGCCGCGTTGTCATCACTTCCCCACTTGTGGCGGGTGTAAAGTGCAGCAATTGGATTATGATGAACAAGTTGCCCAGAAGAAACAGCAGATTGAAAATATATTCCGGCGCCAGGCCGGCATCGAAAATTTTGAAGTGGATACTGTTGTACCGGCGGATCAAATATTTAATTACCGCAATAAAATGGAATTTACTTTTTCCAACAATCGTTGGGTCCTTCCCGGTGAGCCGGAAGATGTTGAACGTGATTTTGCTTTGGGGATGCATATCCCCAAACGGTGGGATAAAATTCTCAATATTGACGAATGCCATATTCAACCTCAATTAGGGAATGAAATTCTCAATAAGGTGCAATCGCTTGCCAAAGAATTAAAGCTGAAGCCCTACGATCAAAAAACACATAACGGCTTTTTGCGATACCTGGCAATGCGCTTTGGGCAAAATACCGGTGACATTCTGGTGAACCTGGTGACGTCTTATGAAAATCCAGATTTACTGCAGCCCATGGTCAATGAATTGATTGAAGCATTCCCCCAGGTCACAACCATTGTGAATAATATTAATACTCGAAAGGCTGATGTATCCTATGGTGAATATGAATTGCACCTTCATGGGAAGCCCGCTTTAGAAGAAAAGATCGGCGACCTTACCTTTGAAATATCAGCCAATTCCTTTTTCCAGACCAATACGGTGATGGCCGAGAAATTATACCAGACTGCCTTGGATGGGGCCGAATTAAGCGGGGAAGAGGTAGTTTTTGACCTTTACTGCGGCACCGGTTCCATATCCTTATTCCTGGCGCAAAAAGCGCAGGAGGTCCATGGCTTTGAAGTTATCGTTTCAGCGGTGGAAGATGCCACCCGTAATGCGGTCAGGAATGGGGTCGGCAATGTAAAGTTTCATATCGCCAACCTAGATAATTTCTTCAAATTTGGTGTTGGAAAAAACTATCCCAAACCGGATGTTGTTGTGGTAGATCCACCCCGGGCCGGGATGCATAAATTTATGACAAATTATTTACCGAAATTTAAAGCAGAGAAAATTGTGTATGTATCCTGTAACCCCACTACCCAGGCCAGGGATACTGAAATCCTTAGCATGAAAGGGTATAAGTTAAAACGATTGACTATGGTGGATATGTTTCCCCACACGCCCCATGTGGAGACAGTGGGTATATTCCAAAAGCGGTAAATTAATGCCCTACGGGCGGTGTAGTACCATCATCATCATCACCGCTGGTAAGATATTTTGCCAATTCATTAAAGGATTGACTCAGGGCGAAGGCCAGGACGGTAGCGACGCCAATAAAAACAATAACCCGGTTACGGCTGAAACCGTGTACACTGTGGGGAATGGTTTCCACCAATTCAGTTTTCATGGCGCGAATGTGCAAATCAAGATCCTCAGCGTAAGTAAGCACTTCGTGGCGGTATACATCATTGGTCTTACGATTATAACGCACCACTTCCCCTTTTAACATCACCCGTTTTGCATCATCAGAAATATTGGTAAGTGTTGTTACAAATAAATAATCCAATTCTGCCGCCTCAGATAGGCTGGCCAAGTCACCATTAAACGAATCTACATTGTGGGCTAGAATGGTATTTACCGCTTCGCCATGGCTGGCATTTAAGTCAACAGGATTATGGAATTCATAATAATTTTGGTTGATCAGCCCCAACATTTTTTGGCGGACCAGCTCTTTATATCCATCGGGAACGCCCTCCAATTTTTCGCCAATATATCCCACATGGACTTTCCCGGGCGTGTCTTGGGGTACGGATGCTATCAATTGAACGGTTAATAGATTAACCAATAGAAAAATGGAAATTGGTTTAATAATTGTTTTCATTAATTCTCCGTGGGCGGTTGGCCGCCATTACCGTTACCCTCGGCCCAAATATTTGTTCCCGTAAGGGACATAAAAAGAATCCCAATCAGCAGTATAGTGCCAAATACCATAGCAACTTGTTTAAGGGAAGCTGGATTGGCAGCTGAAGGAATTGAATCAACCATTTGGTTTTGAATCACGGTAGCTTCATTGCCCATACGTTCATAATATTTTAAAACTTCATAGCGGTAACTGGATTTTAATTGTGCATTATAGCGGTAGAAATCTCCTTGAATCATGATCCGACTTTCATCCGGTGATACATTTTTGAATTTTCCGGCGAAAACATATTGAGCACCTGTTTGATCAGCCACGCGTTGAAGCCGGGCATCGTTCAGGTCCATGAACAATGAATCAACCTGCACTTTTGCCAGGGAATAAACATCTTCGGCGTGAATGATCTGCGCCGGGATTACTTCGTTAAAAATTGATTTTAATTTAATTTTCAGTTCCGCCTCTGCCCACGGTTCCATATTCTCTACTTGAATACCGGCATAGGCAATTTTTGCCTGTTTATCCGCACTATTAACAACTTTTGCCTGTGCCAGTAAAATGGTATTCGCCAGGATCACAGCGATGGGTTTTAACAATATTTTCATATAGTAGAAATTACAGTTTTAAATGAATATAAGTAAAAAAAGAAATGGGCTCTTTTCAGAGCCCATTTCTTTTTTTTGTTTGCACTGTTGCTTTAGATTTTAACAACCATCTGGAATGTTCGGATTTGCTCTGCATTCCCGAATTGGTATTGGGAAAAATGAACCTGCAGGCGATTTTTCAACGGCATCCCACATAATGGATGTTGCACCAAAACGGTACATATCCTGCAGACGGCGGCCCTGAAGAAACAGGTTTGCACGTCGTTCATGCTGCAGGGCGGTGCCCGCATCTTCACTTGTGTAGTTGGCTAAACCGTCTATATCACGAATCTTATTCAATTCAGTGATACATCCCGCATCATCACCACCAGCTTTTTTGCTTTCAGCAATAATCAGGTGCATTTCACGGGCTGAAACGATTGTGACCGGCGCATAATCTGTACCGCCATAATCAGTTCTAAAAACAGCTTCCTCTGCCGCGAAGCGCGTATCAGACGTACCGGTAACTGGATCATTTGGAATAGGATCACCGCCTTTTGTATTGTCATGTGCTGGTGAATCCACGAGATCCATTTCTAACCGGCCGTTGATTTGCCAGGACATATTATTAGAGACTGTAGAAGGAGAAAATATCATTCTCCATTTGTAGTCTCCATCCATCAAGGCCAATGCGGCTGTTGCCTCAGAAGCGCCGGCGCTCACGTAGGGGCTTGATGTATTCACAGGATTGTTCTTACCCCACACCGCTTTGGCATGGGCAACCCGTGCTTTTAACCCGGCAACTTTAACTGGATTATCACCAGTAGCGATTGCAGCAGCTTTCCCTAAGAGAGCCGTTGCTTCATCGTACATGTTGCTCATATTAGCTGCGCCAATTGCGGATCCTGCTTCTGTTTTGTCTGAGTAGACAAAATCATCAAACATGTCCGCAATAAAGACACGCACCATAGCCGCTGTCAGGTAAGCTCTTACAAGATCCTGGTCATCCGGAAGGTCAGCGCCAAGCTCTTGAAGTAAAAAAACAGCTTTATCGGACATCCAGCGCCCTTCAGTAATATAGGGCCATGCACCATCAACGAATTCATTATATACGTTGGTCATGCCGCCCTTGTCTAACTGACGCCAGGCGTCTCTGGAACCTGTCCAGACCACTTCGTCTGTCGCTACAGCATTGGCAATCATGATATAGCCAATCCCATTCAACGTGGTGTTCCATCCGCCATTCGCCAAAGCACCGGCGGCACTGGGGTCACCCAAGTCCTTTTCAAGCAAACTGTTGGGGTTGTCCACATCAAGGGAACAGCCGATCAGGGCAAATGAAGTCAAAAGGCTGATCAATTTCATTTTATTACGTATCATAATACCTCCTATAATCCAACTTTAATGCTGAAGTTCATAGAACGGGGGATCGGCACACCAAAAGCCTCAATGGACTGTTGGAAGTCATTAAGTCCACCGTTAGAACGACTGATTGAATTTAATTCTGGATCAATACCGGAGTAGTCGGTCCAGATCTTCAAATTGCGTGCAGCAAATGCCACAGTGATGTTCCGGGCACCCATGCGAGCGGCCCATTCAGCCGGTAACACATAGGCAACACTCAATTCACGCCACCGTGTAAAATCACCGTCTTCAATGGTATTTAAGCCACTATAAGGTGATAGTGCAAGGTACTTCTGAACCCAGTCGTTGGCTGCATCTAAGCGTCCTTGTCCAGCATTAGCTGGATTCATTAACCTAGACTCTGCATCAGCAGCATCTGGTGTATTCCTTCCGATCCAAGCATGTGATTTGCGGAATGCATCCGTCAAATTGGTGATCTGGTAATTACCAAATTTGGATTCAAACATGGAATTGATACGCCAGTTTTTACCTACTTTGATCGTGGCACCAAAGTTGGCGTTGTAATCCGGCGTTGGTTTACCGAGATACCAACCAAGTGCACCCGTATCTTTGGCACGCCCGGCTGACACATCTGCTTCTGTTGGCGTTAGCATAATTGGGTTCCACCCACTACGAACACCACCACCACCTGTTGTGAAAAATGCTAATAAATCAGCATCACTATCGGCACCTGCCGTACCAGTTAGATCAATTGGATATTTTTTACTCCGATCAAGCTTTGCACCAAAATATGAACCGGGCGCCCAGCCTTCGGCTAAGAAGTTCCGGTAGCGGGGGTAAGAACCGCCCACTTTCTGCTCCGGTGCATTCAATTCCATGATCTTTTCCTTTAAGTAGGAAATACTAGCATACAAATCCACTGAGTAACTTGAACTCCGTATCAGAGATGCATCAACACCAATTTCCCATCCACTTGCTTCAAGTTTACCAATGTTGGAGAGCTGTGTTCTGCGAAAACCACCTGATTGTGGGTATTGTTTTTGGATCAATGCGTCAACCACATCACGATCCCAGTATTGAAAATCGAATGCAAGCTTGTCATTTAACAGACCCACTTCTCCACCAAATTCAATCTCAGTTGAGACTTCAGGTTTCAAGTCAGGGTTACCTACGTTACCTGGCGCGAGGCCTGGCCCAAATTCAGAGGCCCATGGTAGGTAGGTTGTAAATTGGTCAAAAGCACCGGGCTGTTGACCGGCTTGTCCCCATGCCATCCGTAATCTCAGGGTTGAGACAGGTCCCAATTGACCGAGTTGAACCGTAGGAATGTAGGACATATTGAATCGGGGATAGGTAATGGTGCTGAATTCGGAACCAAATGCACTGTTGGCATCATTCCGAATACCTGCTGTTGCATAGAGCCAATCCTGGTAACCAATCCTGGTTTGGAATAACACCCCAGCTTCGATCACTTCTGAAAATCCGGAGCTGGCAGTAGTACTGCCCAATGCACCCAGGACTGCAAGTCCGGGGCCGGGGAACTGCTGTCCGCCGCCATTCATGGATTTAACAACCGTTTGAAACGTTTGAAAACCCAAGACAGATTCATGAGAAATGGCGCCCATCGTTCCGGCATAGTCTGCTTTCAGATCAACAGAATAGACTTTCTTGTCTATTTTGCCTTTATACAAGGCACCTTTTGTCGCATAACCAATCATTCCATCTACATTGTAGCCGAACGGTGTTATGTTAGTGCTTTTATTAAGCGTGGAGTTCATGCCGAAGGTACCAGAGATGTTTAACCCATCCATGACCTTATAACTGGTTTGCAGAGAGATCGTGGTATTGTCACCTTCATTGTTCTGAGCACGGTAGGTGGTTTCACGAGCAGTCCCAAATGCTCTAGATCCAGAGGCATTACTCTCTGTTGCATATTCTGGTTTACCCATCTGGATCAGAGAGGTGGTACCATAAATATTGTTATTATTTTGGATCGTATTATGATCCGTAAAGGAATATTGCGTCGATAAACGAATTCTCATCCTATCAGTCGGTACGAGATTCAAAGTAGCGCTGGCCATAAACTGGTCACGTCTATCATTTGAACCGGGTTTTGTTGGGTCAGCTGCACCTACCGGTTTGCCCAGTAATGTGGCAGATTCATCGTAAGGACCATCACTATTCAGATAGCGCAAGCTTGCAAAGTATGTTGCACCCGGCGCACCGCCACGCACTGTAGCAGAGACGATTTGGCTGGATCCTTTATCGTAGAGCCAACCCACCATGGGCACTTCGATTACTTCGTATGGTTTGAGGCCGCTTTCGTTAAACAGGCCAGCCATTCTGTCTGCTGTAGCCTGATCCCGGGCAAAACCGGAATTGGGTTTCCAGCGACTTTCTTCGTAGTTGCTGCTTCCATTTGTAAATTCAACTGTGAATTGTGGTTTAGAGATAGAACCCTGTTTGGTAAAGATCTGGATCACACCACTGGCCGCCTGGGTTCCATAAAGAGCCGCTGCTGCCGCTCCTTTCAGGATCTCAATTCGTTCAATAGCATCCGGGTTAATTTCGTCCAACCGCGAGGGTGTACCACCGGGACCGGCACCACCAGCGCCATTATCCATCCGAACACCATCGATGTAGATCACGGGTTCGTTGGATTGGGACAGGGTGGATGTACCGCGAATACGGATGGACGCACCTTCGCCGTTGAGACCGCCATTGGGCAGCATCACAACGCCTTTTTCACGTCCTTGAAGAATGTCCGAAAAACTAGTTATCGGCGCATCTTCAAGTGCTTCCATATTCACAATCCCTACAGAGTTTCCAACTTTGGATTTTTCCACGGCCGTACCGGTACCGGTAACGACCACCTCATTGAGGTTAAGGGCTGCAACAGACAGACCAAAGTCTGCTGTAGCGCTTCCGTCGGCTGGAATATCAACATTGGTTGAACGGCTGGCGTAACCAATGTAGTTGGCATTCAGTCGCTGAGCACCTGCAGGAACCCGGCTGATGGAAAATTCACCATTCACATCGGTTGCCGCACCAAGATTGGTGCCCACAACAATGACGTTGGCGCCCACCAGAGGATCCCCATTATCGGCGTCAGTAACGCGACCGGATACAGATCCTTCCTGCGCAAAGAGGAATGTAGACACTCCAATCAGCAGGAAAAACGATGTAACCAATCTGGGAATGTTAGGTTTATTCATTAAGCCTCCTAAGGTTAATTGTATGTTGAATAAAGGTTTTAAAGTGATTACAGCTATACAATAAGGATGCAGTAACCCCTCTCAACACCTCCTAATCGCCCTGACACTAAAGGGGATATGTGATACGAGTCAATGATTTTTTAATAATATTTTAAAATTAATATGTTTCGTTTTTTCAGAATAATTCAATAAGTCAAACTTCAAAAGGTTTATTTAAATTACACTATATGCGTCTGTGGTTCAGAACTTTAATTCGTAATAGTTTTTTTCAGGTGGGCGCCGGGATTTTGGTCACAATGGTCCTGGGCGGTTTCGTCTTGCAGTGGTTGGAACCTGGAGATATTTCTAAAGATGATAACCCCTTTTGGTGGACAATCGTAACCATGACAACGGTGGGATATGGTGATTTTTCACCGGAAACGCCGGGTGGCCGTGTTTTTGCGGTTTTAATCATGTTTATTGGTATTTCTTTAGTCTCGCTGCTCACAGCATCTATTTCATCAATTTTTGTAGCTCAAAAAATCCGGGAGGGTAAAGGTTTGGAAAAACTGAACTTAACCGATCACATCATACTTTGTGGTTGGAATCCTAATGGTGAACGCGTGCTGAATTCTATTCAGCAATTAAGCCAGGGGAAAAAGAGGAACCTTGTTCTGATCAATGAAATGAACGAAGAAGATGTCACCATGCTTAAAAATCGATTTCAAAGTATACGGGTTCATTTTGTATCCGGTGATTTCACCCAGGAAGAAATATTACATCGGGCCAGTGTCACCGATGCTGATACAGTTATTATAATCCCCAATACAACTGGTTCAGAAGTGGCCACCTATGATGAAAAAACTATCTTCGCCACTTTGACCATTAAAAGTATTGATCCTGCCATCCGCGTGGTGGCCTACCTGTTGGATCGGGAAAACCTGACCCACATTAAAAGAGCCGATGCGGATGAAGTGGTAGTGGGAGATGATTTCAGCACCCATATTTTAGCCGCCCACGTGATGGACCCTGGTGTACCCCAAATTGCCAGTCAATTAGTGAAAAGCAATTCTTCTTCCAGGTTTAAACGGGTATCCATTCCCTCTGAATTCATCGGCAAGACATATAACACACTTTTTGACTATTTTCGAAAAAAGAACGGTTCTGTTTTGATTGGTGTTTATTCTGAAGATGAAAACCTGGGTATCGATGCGATTTTATCTTCCGACGCTTCCGCCCTGGATGCTTTCATAGAACGTAAATTGAAAGAAGGAGGTATCTCCCTCCAGGAAGAGAGTAAAATCAATGTTGTGGTCAACCCCGGGAAAGGGTATACCATTAGCGAAGGTGAACAGGCGATTTTAATCCCTTGAGGTAATTATGAATAATGAACGATTAAAAAAATTCCAGATATTTGCTGATCTCAGCGATGATGAATTAAACCGGTTCCATAGCGCCCTGAAAAAGGTGGATATGGAGAAAGGAGAACAATTCATCACCGAAGGAGAAGAAGGCGATTGTATCTACCTTCTCCTGGAAGGCGAGGTGGAGATAAACCAGGCTTTAACCCTATCCATGAGTAAAGGGGAATCGGATAACCGCGAGAAAGCCATTTTGAAGTTACCCAGTAATACCAACCCCCAGTTTGGCGAAATGTCCATGTTTAATGAAGGGGATCGCCGTACAGCCAATGTTCGCGCCGAAACGCCCTGCAACCTGGTGCGTCTGGATAAAACAGACCTGTTTACCATCTGTGATGGAAATCCGGAGATCGGCTATAAGGTGATGCGGAACCTGGGGAGAATTGTCTCCGGTAATTTGGTAAAAGCCAATCAAAACGTACTGAAACTCACCACGGCATTCAGTTTAATTTTAGAAAGGTAACCGGCTATTTGGGTTTTGAACGAATCTTGACCCCTTAGATATTTATGTCAACGCCACCACTCGATAAATCCTATAACTGGGATCAGCTAGAAGACCGTTGGTATCAACATTGGTTGGATCAAGGCTACTTCCATGCAGATGAAAATTCTGACAGAGGCCCCTATTCAATTGTAATTCCGCCCCCCAATGTAACCGGCATGCTCACCATGGGGCATGTCCTAAATAACACCATCCAGGATGTGCTGATCCGCAAAGCAAGAATGGAAGGTAAAAACACCTGCTGGATTCCCGGTACAGACCATGCCTCCATTGCCACCGAATCCAAAGTGGTTAAAATGCTGGATGAGCAGGGCCTTCCCAAGGACAGCCTTACCCGTGATGAATTCATAACCCGAGCCTGGGAATGGAAGGAAAAGTACGGCGGCATCATTATCAGTCAGCTCAAGAAACTGGGTTGTTCCTGCGATTGGGAGCGGGAAAGGTTTACCATGGATGAGGGGTACTCCAAAGCTGTACTGGCAGCCTTCGTAAAATTATATGAAAAAGGATTGATCTACCGCGGCCACCGCCTGGTGAATTGGTGTCCCGTGTCAAAATCGGCCATCAGCGATGAGGAAGTGATCCACCGGGAAGTGAATGGGAAACTGTGGTATTTCCGCTATCCCATCACAGGCACCGATGATTATTTAGTCGTAGCCACAACCCGTCCTGAAACCATGTTAGGGGATACGGCCGTGGCCGTCCATCCCGATGATGAAAGATACCAGGAAATTATTGGTAAAACAGTAACCCTGCCCCTGGTTAGCCGGGAAATTCCCATTATCGCCGATACTTATGTTGATCCGGAATTTGGTACGGGCTGCGTCAAAGTAACTCCGGCCCACGATCCCAATGATTTTGCCATGGGTGAGCGCCACGATCTGGAATTCATCAATATTATGAACGATGATGCCTCCCTTAATTCGAATGTACCCAAAAAATATAGAAACCTTTCCCGTGAAAAGGGGCGGAAGGCTGTTTTGGCTGACTTTGAATCCCAGGGACTGTTGGATCAAGTTGAAGATTATACCCATAATGTGGGCTATTCCGAACGGGGTAATGTGCCCATTGAATTCTACATGTCGGAGCAATGGTACCTGAAAATGGATGTACTGGCTAAACCGGCAATAGCGTCAGTGAATTCCGGTCAAATCAAGTTCCATCCTGAACACTGGACCAAGACCTACAATCATTGGATGGAAAATATTAAAGACTGGTGCATCAGCCGGCAGCTCTGGTGGGGGCATCAGATTCCGGTCTGGTACCACAATGATAATCCGAAAAAACTGCACGTTTCGGTGGATGGTCCTGATGATTCTGAAAACTGGACCCGGGATGAGGATGTGCTGGACACCTGGGCCTCATCGTGGCTGTGGCCTTTCGCTGTTCACAACTGGCCGGAGGAAGAGGGGAACCTGAAAACTTTTTATCCCACTGACGTTTTGGTCACGGGCCCGGATATTATATTCTTTTGGGTGGCACGGATGATCATGGCCGGTTATGAATTTTTGGATGAGATTCCCTTTAGGGATGTGTATTTCACCTCTATCCTACGGGATGAAACAGGGCGGAAATTCAGTAAATCACTTGGGAATTCACCGGATCCCTTTAACCTGTTCAAGAAATACGGTACCGATGCGGTACGGTTTGGTGTTATGCTCATGGCGCCCCAGGGGCTGGATGTATTATTCTCCGACTCCCGTTTAGAGGTGGGCCGCAATTTTATGAATAAACTGTGGAATGCTTCCCGGTTTGTGAATATGAATTTAGAAGGGGGGAAAGCCCCTGAAATTGATTTGAATGATGTGGACCTTGACTTACCGGAACGGTGGATCCTGAGTCAATTGAACCAGACAGCCATCAAAGTCAACCACCAATTGGACCGCTTTCATTTTAACGAGGCGGCGAAAGCCATTTATGAATTTACATGGAGCGATTTCTGTGACTGGTATATTGAAATCGCCAAAACACGTTTCTATGGAGATGACCCTGAAAAGGCGGACACTGCCCGGGCCGTGGCAGTTCACGTTATCCGGGGGATTTTGAGATTGCTCCATCCCTATTCACCCTTTATAACAGAGGAATTGTGGTCACGATTCCGGCATAAAGATGATGGAGATTTGATTGTCAGTCCCTGGCTGGATGGAGATGCTTCCCTTAAAGATAATGATGCGGACGATTCCATTGGCCTGCTGAAAGAAATTATTACGGCAGTTCGAACAGTTCGCAGCCGCATGAATGTGCCGCCAGGGAAAAAAGCGGATTTGGTGATTCGCAATGTAAATGGCCATCAAAAACTGATTGAATCCTTTGATAAAATTATCCGAACTC
>JAYEFG010000021.1:0-3469 GCA_034658595.1 Fidelibacterota bacterium
ATTTTCAGTATAGCGTTTCTTATGGTCATTATTTAATTCCAACAGATCCTCGCCTCCATCTACAGAACTAACAATCAGATTGCGAAAATGCTGATTCAATCCCTGGGCTACATCTTCCAGGGGCAATCCAGTGGTGCGGATAACCTGCAGCACAGATATCATTTTGGCTGAATCTTTGTCCGTAATCGCACTGGAATAGTCAAAATAAACATCGATTGGTATAAGCCCAATCACGGAGGAAACATCATCGATCTGGATCTTTTCACCGGCGAAGGCAATGACCTGGTCCATGAGGCTCAATGCGTCGCGCATGCTGCCATCCGCTTTTCGACCGATGGTGCTAATGGATTCGTCATCGGCCGAAATACCTTCTTCTGTTAAAATTAAAGATAGGCGCTCACCAATAATTGCTTCAGTAATTCGGTTAAAATCAAACCGCTGACACCGTGATATAATTGTTGACGGCACTTTATGGATATCGGTAGTGGCTAAAATGAATTTGCCATGGGGAGGCGGTTCTTCCAATGTCCGCAATAAAGCATTAAAGGCGGGTTTGGTGAGCATATGCACTTCATCAATGATGAAAACCTTGTATAGCGCATTCATGGGTGCATATTTGATTTGCTCTCGGAGATTGCGAATCTCTTCAATACCACGATTGGATGCGCCGTCAATTTCGAGCACATCCAGGTTTCGTCCATCCGTTATTTCCTGGCAAATATTGCATGAATTACAGGGGATCCCATCTTTTGATTCAGGACAATTCAACGCTTTGGCGATAATGCGTGCAGTGGTGGTCTTGCCCACACCCCGTGGACCGGTGAGTATATACCCCTGGGCGACGCGATCTTTCTTAAAGGCATTGATTAATGTTTTGGTCACGTGATCCTGGCCGATCACATCGTCAAAGGATTGGGGGCGCCATTTCAGGGATAAAACTTGGTAAGACATTCTTTCTCAAATAAGGATGGTCGTGCACTTGCATTTGACAAACCTGGGGTCAATGGACCACAAACCAGTTAGCTCCATTCCAAGGGTTCCCCGGCACATAATTCTAGTCACCTACCGCTGCTTCCTTCCGGTTCTGACGGGGTTTAGTGTAAAACCATTGCGGAGAATTGAAACTTCAGCACCACTTAATTCGAGTGCAAAGATCAGCATTTGCCGCATACAAGCTTCAATCCTGCTGTAGCGGGTTGCAGGTTACAGGGCACCGCTAATTCCCCATTTAGCACGACCAAATTTTCAAATATTCAGCGCCAAATTTACCCGCATTTTCTGACGGGAAGCAAGGCAAGAAGATGCTAATAAATCACTAAAACCTTAATTTCATTCACCTCATACCAATCCCAGAAATTGGAGCGATCCATTTTTATAACACCATTTTTAAAACTGTACCGAACCCGTTTTCGATAAAGAGATTCCGTGAACCACTCTGAATTATCCCGCTTATAATAAATGGCAACATAAGGCGGGCTGTCCTCTGTTAAATCGGGGATGACCAAGGTGCAGATTGCATCATTGAATTCACCTTCCGGTGTAATGAATTCTACTTTGGTGAAATGATAGACGCGCTTCGTGAGCGCCTTAAATTCAGTGTATTTCTGGTTGGATTCTTGAGGAACGGCTGCCGAGGTGAATATAATAAATAGAAATAATCGGGCGATCCACTTCCCCCTGCGGATCAAATTCATTTTTTCTTTTTCCGCTTAAACAGTGAAAATTTCTTTTTAGGCTTTTCTTCTTTGCCAGATTTAGCCCCAGACCCCTTATAATTCGACTCCCCCGATTCCAGTTTCTTTTCGAGGTCACTCATTTCGACTGGTTCCGCATTGGGATCCTCACCCCGCATTGATGCTAATAAGTTGTACTGGTTTTTTGTACGGCTTTTTAAGGTGGAAACCATCGTGTCCACTTCATCATTAAAATGGGCGACGGTACGCTCCATGCGCACGATCAATTCCTCCATGAATGGCTGCCCGTAGGCGTCCCCCAATTTTTCTCCAATGGCATTAATCTTATCTGTTAAATATTCTTTATTGAATTCTTTTACTTGATCAGTCACATTTTCTCCGTAATTCTAACGGTTTAAATTATTCAATTCTGCCGGTGTAAGTCCAAACTGAGTTTTCTTGGATAATAATATCATAGATGTCTCATAAACTTCCGCCCCGGCGATAAGGCCAAAGATGGCTCCCGTGAAGCGATTATGCCATTTTGGCCCCCAGTCAGGATTAGTTTGGCGGTTCCAGGATTCCATCAATCCAAAACCTAATAACGCCGCCAATCCATAAAATGTTAACTTCCATTCGGGACGGCTGATGATCTCCTCGCGGTAATTGATTCGCTGCATCTCAGAAATTGGAATGTGTTTAATAGCGAATGGAGTCTGCAGGGATAGCCTTTCCTTTCGATAGGATAACAATGTTCCCCTGATCCACTTTCCATTTCGGTGTTTCACGGATACATATTGTCCGGTGGGTATATTCTCAAGCACTTCCTTTGTTCTGAGATAAGTTAAATTTTTCCGGAAAGACAGTCTGACTTCATCCGTGATTTCTGACATCTGGTTTAAACGAAATTGCACCTCGGTCAATTCTTTTAAGGTATAGGCCCTGCGGCTAACCTTGATTCGGGTAAACTCTACAAATGAAATCCGCGCTTCAATTCGATTTTTATTTACTTCAAAAAACTGGGCACTTTCAAAATTTGAAACGTCAGTAAATACTTTATAATACATATTTTCCTCAGCATCCAGGGTAAAACCAATATGCTTGGTCAAGGGAATGATTTCACCTTCCTGGCCTACTAAAGGTAAAATCACCGCGAGGATCAGAAAATATTTATGCAGGTTTTTCCAACAGTTCAAGCACTTCATCCAATTCTGGAAACCGCCCTTCACTTTTCTTAGAAAAGATTAAGTTTCCATTTTTTCTTACTTCATAAACGCCGCCACCCGATGGGATTAATTCAAGTCCGCTCACAGCGTTGCCATATTTTTCAAGCAATTCGGAAGCCATACTGGCCGCCCTGGGTAAATAGTTTCATTCGTTACAATATTCAATCGAAATACGCATCTCTCCTCCTTAAAACCAGGAATTAATCCAAAAAACACCGAACACTGCCAAGACGCCGGCCAATCCAAAAAGGATCAGTGCCGTTTTCCGGAATCCCTTTCCGCCGGAATCATACCGGTATACAGTTTTGAAATCTTCGCCCATTAGAAATTGAATGCTGTTTCAATGGTGGTTTGCTTAACTGGTTCCAGCCCTTTGCCTGTATCGCGGTAAAACTGGCGGAAATCCCAGATCAAACTCACGCCGGAGCTGACTTCATAACCCACCTTATAGCCAAAGATTGTATTAATAGTGGGGTTTTTGAAATCAAATGGATTCTTATCATTATTCCGCTGGTAATAGGCTTGGGCCACACTGAGTTTTGGAATGTTTTCAGCATTCAAATTTATCAT
>JAYEFG010000022.1:0-12599 GCA_034658595.1 Fidelibacterota bacterium
TTTTCGCAAGACACTTCTTTCCCGCGGCGGCAGTGAGGATGCCATGGATATCTTTAAAAATTTCCGTGGGGCCGAACCGAATATTCAACCACTCCTGGATCGGCGTGGATTGAACTAAAACGAACGTAATGCTTTCTATACTTGGCATTCCCTTAGATGAGAATTCGTCTTTTCTAAGGGGTCCCGCTAAAGCGCCTCCCCTTATCATGGATGCCTTCCATTCGGATGCATCCAACATGTTTGCAGAGAACGGTGTTAATTGTAGCAATCCGGAAAAGTTCACCAACCTTGGTGATATGCAGTTCGCAACAGGAAAAACGGCCATGGATTCTATCCGGAAAACTGTCCACAAAGAATTGGACCGTGGCCAAAAAGTAGTTTCTCTCGGCGGAGATCACTCCATTACTTTTCCCATCATTCAATCATATAGTCAAAAGTATTCTGATTTAAATATACTTCACATTGATGCTCATCCGGATTTGTACCATGATTTTGAGAATAACCCCTTTTCTCACGCTTCACCCTTCGCCCGGATTATGGAAAATGGATTGGTGAAGCGATTGGTGCAAGTAGGAATTCGAACCTTGAATGACCATCAAAAAGAACAGGTAAAAAGGTTTGGTGTTGAAGTGATTGAAATGAAAGATTTTGATCCAACAGTTTCCCTTCAATTCGATGGACCTGTTTACATATCCATTGACATGGATGCCCTTGATCCGGCCTACGCGCCGGGGGTTTCTCACCTTGAACCGGGAGGACTCTCCACACGAGACGTGATTAATGTGATTCATCAAATGAATGGAAATGTGGTGGGCGCAGATATTGTTGAATACAATCCGAATAGAGATATTAATAATATGACTGCTATGGTGGGAGCGAAACTATTGAAGGAGTTGATTGGGAAGATATTGGGTTAGGGCTTACCCCAAAGAATCCACGCGGTTGAATACATTCATATCAACCGGAATCGCCTCGCTGAAAGCACGCCCATACCGTTTATTTACAATACGATCATCCATGACGATAAAAATACCTTCATCATATGCAGTGCGAATCAAGCGACCAAATCCTTGGCGAAAACGGATCACTGATTCGGGAAGCGCATAATCCATAAAACGGTTGCCGCCCTCAGATTCAATCATATTACCGTATGCTTTCACCAATGGTTCGGTGGGTACATCAAATGGCATTTTCACTATAATCAGGATTTCCAGCAAATCACCGGGGAGGTCCACGCCTTCCCAAAAAGCATTGGTCCCCATTAGAATACCATTGGAAGATTGGTGCATGCCCCGCACTAAGCCCGTGCGGGATGTTTGCCGTTTTTGAGCGAAGATCGGTAAGTTCCTTCCACCCTGTTTGCGCTGTAATGACTGGTAGGTTCTGTCCAACTGTACCCGGGATGTGAAAAGCACCATCATGCGCTTATTGTACCGTTTATGACAGTTATGAATCATATTCGCTAAAACATCCGGTTTCTGTCCATCATTCCCTGAATATTGATAATAAGTAACCTGCTCATTGTAATGAAATGGACTTTCAAAAACAGCTGTTGTCAAATCGTCATATTCGACGCCGTTTAAGCCGGTGCGCTGGAGAAAATAATCAAATGAAGCGTCCGTTCGTAATGTTGCACTGGTGAGAATACAATAACCCAATTCCTTAAACAGGCCGGTTGATAAGTTACCGGCAAGATCCACGGGAGCGCCCTGGACGGTTAGAAGCAATTGCGTCTTCCCGCCAAAATTCCTGAAATTGCCTTCATACCAGTATACCCAATCATCATCCTGATTGGTGGTAAGGGCTTGGATCAACAATAGGGAGTCGGTCATGAATCCTACTCCCCGGTCAAATAATTGATGGAGCTCCAGGAAATCACCCCGGGTTTCATCAATGTCGAGCAATGCCTCCCTAAATTTTCCCACCTGATTTCGTACCGAATGAAAGCCGCGATTCAAGCGTTCCAATTCGCCGGACAGGGGTCCAAACTCTTCAGCAATGTTTTGAATGATCAATTTGGTTGAATACTTTGCATTTTGATCAAACCGATGGAGGCTGTTTCCAACCAATTGGTCAAAAAATTCTTTTAAAACCTCCTGACAAGCAGCGACGCTCCGCGCAAGTTCCCGCCGTAATCCTTCAAACTGAAGATGGAGACCACCCAAAGATTTGACTTGGTTGTTCCACCGCACCGAATGTGAATGATCCGGGTCAACCCTATCCAAAAAATAGGCCAAAGTGCGCTTATCCAACACGGCCGTCAATTGATGATAAGCAACCTGGGGAACATTGTGTGCTTCGTCAATAATTACCGACTTATGTTCCGGCAGAAAGCCCATCCCTCCCCCCCCATCCATTCGACCTTTGGCCTCGGAAATCAAAAGGGCATGGTTAACCACCACCAGATTAGCGTGATAAACCATTTTTCGCAGGGGACCGAAAAAACACCCGCCATGGCGGGCGCATATTGGCGTTGTACAAAATCCCGGTTCGCTTTGGACCAGTGCCATCAGGCGAAAGGTAAATCCGTTGGTAAAACCGGGACATTCATCCATATCCCCCGTTTGGGTCCATTCCAGCCACACCATGAGGGGAACAAGGTACATGGCTTCTTCACCATTGAGCATTTTGTCCGCACCGGCGATTAACCAATTCAATCTCGATTTACAGACATAATTATTGCGCCCCTTCATAACCACTACCTGCACCGACGCATCAATAGCCTGGGTTAACCGCGGCAAATCCTTATTAAACAACTGATCCTGGAGATGTTTTGTATAGCAGGAGATAATTATGGGTCCGTCGTCCGGATTGGCAATGTTTTGCTTAATAGCCGGGAGTAAATAAGCCATACTTTTCCCCAATCCCGTTCCCGCTTCCAGGACACCGATCCCACCGGGGCTGGCCATAATATCATCAATAAACCGGCTGAAATCCACCTGGTTTGGCCGATCTTCATACCCCTCAAAAACTTTGCTCAAATGGCCGCCCGGGCCAAATACCGCCGCCCCGGACAATGTGGTTACATCCGCTTCCCCATCATGAATAAATATATTTGTATTTGTAGGTTTGGGGATTTTGGATTCAACCAGGCCGTTTTTTAAATCCCCTTTTTTGGTAAGAGCATTAGCCAAATCAATAAATAAATCTTTATTATGAACCTGGAATGGCTTCAAAAGCGCCACAATTCTGGAAATAAGATCCAGGTTATAGCTGGCAGCCTCTTCAATTAATTCCACAAAAATTTTACCGCAGTTCTCTGTATCATATTCCGCCCGGTGCGCCCCTACTGTGGATAATGAAAAATAATCTGAAACGGCGCTCAAATTGTGAGCCGGTTGAAAATATAACATTACCCGGGAAAGTGAAAGGGTATCATACAATTTACGGTGGGCTAATTCCCTATTCTGGCGGTTGGACATGGCTTCCAGAAAGGATAGGTCAAATTGCGTATTGTGGGCTACCATGGGATAATCACCGATGAAATTAAACAGGTCATCCACGATTTTACTTTCTGCCGGGGCATCCGCCACCATTTCGTTGGTAATACCGGTAATTTCTTCAATGAAATCGGGAATGGGAATACCGGGATTAATCAGCGTCGTAAAGCGCTCAGCCGGTTCTCCATCCTTAAATAAAATGGCGGCAACTTCAATTACCCGATCAATCTCCGGCTGGAGACCGGTGGTCTCAAAGTCCAATGCTATAAATTTATCTAAATAAAGTGTACTTAAAAGTGCCGGTCGGTCCATTAAAAACCGGCCATTCTATTTGCCCTGCCCGGCAGGATGATCCACCTTAAATGAGGGATAAACAACACCATTCCGAAAATAATGATAGTATCGCAGTGTCCAAAATAACAAAAGGGCCAGTACCAAAAACCATGGGAAACGCACTGCCAGGAACATTGCGGGGATAAAGACCACGTACATTCGGCAGCGCTGGATATGGCGCACAGCCGCGGGGAATACCAATGCCACAATTGGAAAGGGACTGTAGACGGCAGCAATAGTACTGATCATAGGATCATCATGAATCACACCGGCAATTGCCGATATAACAGTCAAAGCGATGATGGCAGCCAACATGGGTACCATTTCCTTTTTGTCAGGAGAAGTTTGTTGAACATTGGCATTTGTTTTGAGCAAAATACTGAAAGTCAAATGGCCCACGACAAAGAAAATGAAATAAGGCAACCCGTAAGCAAATACCAAATGATTAAACCCCTGGGGAATCGTCCCCAGTAAAAACAGGATCAATCCTGTTAAAAAGATAAAAAATCCTGATTTTGCAGAATCAATCTTTTGGGGAAAGACAGAAAATTTTTGGATGAACTTATCCCACCAGGGGGCAAAGATCATAATAGCTGCTAAAAAGTAAGTTAATGTAGACCAATCCCAGTAAAACCACCGATCCTCAATATGATGGGTTACATTCGCCCCAGCCAGAACCATACTCCAGACAGCAAACCAGCGTTCCGGCCTGAGAGCTGCAAATCCATCTAATTTACTAAACGTATTTGAAAGAGCCTGATAACGGGATGTTCCCTTAGGAAAGTACTTCTCTGCCAGCAAGGATTACCCAATCAGCGATTTACCGAATATTTCGGCATACACTTCATTAAAAATGATAAATGCCACTATTGCGGCTGCGATGGTCAGAAATGCTTTTACCAAATTGGAAGACAAATTCATGTCTTCCATACCATTTTTGAGTTCAGCCATATAATTGGAGATACCCCATTTTTTAAGGACAAAAATAGCTGTCAGCATACCACCGATTGGCAACATGTATTTTGATGATAAATAATCCATGAAATCCATAAATGGCATGCCCATGAATTCTGTAATATTGATGCCACCCCCTAAAGAGAACGAACATAATGCGCCAACCACAGTAATTACAACGCCAAACTGGATTGTCGCTTTTTTACGTGACCATCCTTTTTGATCAATAAAATAAGCTGTTACAACTTCAAGAATGGATATAGCTGATGTCAATGCTGCCATGAAAAGCAGGATGAAAAACATTGTGCCCCAAATTGCACCACCGGCCAATTGAGCAAATACGGATGGCAGTACAACGAAAATAAGACCGGGCCCTTCAGCGGGATTAGCACCCAAGGCAAACACAGTTGTAAAAATTGCAATCCCTGCAAGCATAGCAATGGCAGTATCCAAGAAAATAACCCACAAAGCGGATGTCATTAAATTTTGTTTTTTATCCAGATAACTGCCATAAGTAATCATGGTACCCATACCGAGGCTTACCGTAAAGAATGAATGTCCCAAGGCCAATACAATTGCAGACGCTGTTAAATCTTCAAATCGCGGATTGAACAAAAATGAAATGCCCTCCATGCCACCGGGGAGCGTCATACCGCGGATGGCCAGCATACCCAAAAGAACCACAATCAGGGGCATCATAACCTTAGACCATTTTTCAATTCCGCCTTTCACGCCCTTCACGATTACCCAAACACACAACGCCATAAACAAAACCTGGTAAATCACGGGACTCCAAGTACTTTTGATAAATCCATTAAACACTGTACCAGCCGCTTCAGGGTTACCCGCTAATGCGTCAAAACCGCCGGAGAAAGAATCAATGATATATTTTAAAATCCATCCGCCGACGACACCATAAAAAGAAAGAATCACAAAAGCGGAGCCAACGCCCAGGAAACCAACCCATCTCCAGTTTGATTTCGGCGCTAAAGTTTCAAATGCACCAACAGGACTTAGTTGCGTTTTACGACCAATCACAAATTCAGCAATCACAATTGATAAACCAACTACCAAGATGCAGGCCAAATAAACTAAGGTAAAAGCAGCACCGCCATTCTGGCCCGCCATGTGGGGGTATTTCCAAATATTTCCAATACCAACGGCGGAGCCTGAAGCAGCCAGGATAAATCCTAACTTTGACCCCCATTGTTCACGATTTTGACTCATTATTCCTGCTTAATCTCCTGTTTCGGTTGTTCTAAATCTTCATTCATTACTGATTTGAAAGGGTGTAAATGCGCCTCAACAACAGCGTCGAGAAGGCCGTAAATATAGACAAAACCGATCCACCATCCATATTTGTTTCTTTGCTTTAAATAACCTTCTTTTACACTAGGGTCCTCCCCCGTATAATTCTTGTATTTATTGGCATGATCCCCATACAGATAAGCCGCTGCAGCAGCCATCCCGATCAACAATCCGCCCTTCAATGGCTGCCCGTTATAAAACTGCCCGCCCCCGGGAAGCATCATGGCCCGTTTAGCCGCTTGCAGGGGCGTTTTTTTAGTGAGGCTGTCTACTTCCTGAGCCAGGACAGGTGCCAATAAAAACAGAACAATGATAGTCTTTCTGATCATTCAGGATTTATAATACAGCCACCGCATCAATCTCAACCTCGGCTCCGGCCGGGAGACCTGCGACGGAAACCAATGATCGCGCCGGTGCTTCCGCTTCATCCAGCCATGTGTTAAAGACCTCATTCACCTTGGCATAGTTTCCCATATCTGTTAGATATACAGTGAATTTCACTACTTTGGGGAGATCGGAACCTGCCCGTTCAAGGATAGCGGATAAATTCCTAAATACCTGTTCAACGCACGCTTTGAAATCACCTTCCACCATTTTACCCGTATCGGGATCAATAGCCACCTGCCCCGCCGTGAAAACGAATCCATTGGAAACTACTGCCTGGTTATAAGAACCGATGGGATTGGGTGCATGGGCATCTGTAATAATTTTGCGATCCATATTATCTCCTAATCGTTAAAATTCATGCAAAAGAGACCAATATTCGGATCAAATTCTCTTTTACCGTCAGTATTAATTTTTCTCAGAACAAACTCTCCTACTGCACCAACTTTGGCTTCAAAAAGATGGCCGCCCTTCACTTCCATATCATGGTTACTCACGGTGATATGGGCATGGATAAATGATTCCCCATCCTTGAGCAATACATTTCCCTGGTAAGAAGTCAATTCCCATATATTTTCATAAAATTTGCGGATATATTCTTTATTCTCGAGATCGTAGGCACCCAGATCAATTTCTTTAATAGCCCCGATGCCCGATAACTGGCCATTTACAATTTCCCGATCCTTGCAGAACTGCGTCAAGGTTGCCATTATCGGTTCATCCTGTTCAACATAAATTATAAAGGTATCACCGTCCTGCTTGTACTGCATTTTCCTGTTTATCTTTCTAATTCATCTTTGATAATTGTATTCATTATTATCCTTTACCCTATAATTGCTTGTTTAATTATTTCAAAACTTTTATCCATGGCGAATTTCAACCCGGCTGAATCTCGACCGCCAGCTGTAGCCAGATGGGGCTTTCCCCCGCCGCCGCCGCCCATTTCACCACCGATAGATTTCGCCAGGTCTCCGGCCTTTACGCCGGATTTTACCAAATCCTGACTGACCACTATTACAACCATTGGTTTTTCTCCCTCGGTACCCAGGACACCCACGCCGCTTTTGAGTCCGCCAAGCAATTTATCACCGAGTCCCTTTAACGCATCCATGGATTCGGCATCGGTCATCTGGATCACCACTGTATAATCACCAATGGATTTTCCCCCTTCCACCAGTGCCTTTACATTGAAATCAGAAGTGGATTTCCGGTGTTGTTTGAGTTCTTTTTCTAATGCTTTCTTTTGCGACAGTAATTGGTCCACCCTTTCCGCAACCATATCCGTACCACAATTCAACCGGGCCTGAACCGAGTCCAAGGCTGCTGCTTGAGTCTGAACGTACTCAACTGCCTTCGGACCCGTTGCTGCGACAATGCGCCGCACCCCTGATGCTAAAGAAGATTCTTCCGTAATTTTAAAAAAGCCGATATCGCCGGTGCGATCCACATGCGTTCCGCCGCAGAGTTCTTTGGAGAAATCCGCCACAGTTACAACACGGACTTGATCACCGTATTTTTCCCCAAACATGGCTACGGCACCATCTTTTTTTGCTTCATCAAATGCTTTAATTGAAACGTTTAAGGAACTATTTATTAATATTTCACGGTTTACTATTGTTTCAATTTCACGAATTTGATCCGCGCTCAATTTTTCAAAATGGGTCAAATCAAACCGAAGATAATCCGGATGAACCAGAGAACCGGCCTGGTGAACGTGATCGCCCAAAACAATTTTCAATGCCTGATGCATCAGGTGCGTAGCAGTATGATTCTTGCGAATATTCTGACGCCGGTCCCCATCCACTTCACAGTTCACTTTTCCTTTCGTCTTTTCATCTATTGAACCGGAACAGATATGAATAAATGAATCGCCATCCTTTTTCACATCAACAACCGATAATTCAACACCAACACCTTTAATCGTCCCCGTATCACCTATCTGGCCCCCTGATTCAGCGTAAAAAGGGGTTTGATCCAGTACAACCATAATTTGACCGTCATGGTACGCATATCGCCTAATTTGGGATTCCCTGGATAAGTATTCATATCCTTTGAATTCAGAATCATCGCCTCTAGAAACATCTGTCCAAAATAAATCCTTTGATTCTGTAGTGAATTTACCGGCTGCTTTGGCCCGTTTTTTCTGTTTTGCCATCTCAGAATTAAATCCTTCCTCGTCAACATTCAACCCAATTTCCCGCGCCATAAGCTGGGTAAGGTCCAGGGGAAAACCATAAGTATCGTATAAACGAAATGCCTCCTTTCCGGATATCGTTTTTCCGGAGACAGTTTTAAGCAATTTATCAAAATGGTTTAATCCCCGATCCAAAGTATCATTAAAAGAGGATTCTTCAGCTTTGATCACTTGCTCTATATGGGCGCGTTTTTCCACCACTTCCGGGAAAATATCTCCCATCACGTTTCCCACTGATTCGACCAAATTATAAATAAAAGGCTGTTGCTGATCCAGCATGCGGCCGAAGCGGGCCCCACGGCGTAAAATCCTGCGCAGTACGTACCCTCGACCTTCATTCCCGGGCAAGCCCCCATCGGCGATGGAAAAACTGAGCATCCGGATATGATCCGCAATCACCTGGAATGGAACGGGATTATCACTGAACGATCTGCCTGTTAATGCTTCGGTCTTTTCAATGATAGGCATGAACAGGTCGGTGGTATAGTTGTTATACGTATTCTGCAAAATGGAGACAATCCGCTCGAAGCCTGCACCCGTATCTACATGCTTGGCGGGCAGGTTTTCAAGACTGCCATCAGAAAGGCGGTTATTTTGAATAAAAACCAGGTTCCACAATTCCCAGTATTTGTCGGAAACATTCACCCCGTCGACGCTCTGTTTGCCGGGGTCGTTCCCGATATAATAATGGATTTCAGAACAGGGGCCGCAGGGTCCCGTCTCCCCCATTTCCCAAAAATTATCCTTTTTTCCGCATTTTAATACACGGGCAGAATCAATGTCCGTTACTTTGGGCCACAAGTCAAATGCTTCATCATCTTCGCGGTAAACAGTTGCCCAGAGGCGGTTTTTGTCGAGCCCCCAAACTTCCGTGAATAATTCCCAAGCCCACTGGATCGCTTCGGCCTTGTAGTAATCACCGAAGGACCAATTGCCCAGCATTTCAAAAAAGGTGTGGTGGAATGTATCCACGCCTACTTCTTCCAAATCATTGTGTTTTCCGCTGACTCGAATACATTTCTGGCTGTTCACTACCCGGAGATGGTCTAGCTCCTGCTGCCCGAGAAAGATTGGCTTAAACTGATTCATTCCTGCATTGGTAAACAAAAGCGTTGGATCATCAAAGGGGACCACCGGCGAACTGCGCACAAAGTGGTGATCTTTCGCCTTGAAAAAGTCAATAAATGCGTTTCGTATATCCTGGCTTTTCATAGGTCTCAAAATGCAAAAGAAGTTTCTATGGTTGTAATATCAATGGTTTCGTTTTTTCCGCTAATCCGTCCATCCCCATTCACATCGCGGAAAGATCGTCGAAAAGTGTAATTCAGCACTAATCCCTGCCCAAAAGAAATACCCAGTTGGTAGCCCAAAATGGTGCTTTCCGTATATTCGAATTTAAACGGATTCGGAACATTTCTCTGCTGATAAAATGCGCGCGCATACTGAATTTTACTGATCGCTTTTTTCAATCGCAGGGATGCCAGAAATGTCTGGTTTTTATCTTTAATAAATTCCTGTTCTGTATTAGACCATATTTGTCCCAGCATATCATTGTAGGAGGTACTGGCTTCGAGCATAGACCCCATGTTTAGGGTCATCCGGGTAAAATATCCTTTTTGCTCGCCATAGCGCCCAAGTCTTGATTCTTTGGTCTTGAGATTAATCTGGTTATTGGCACCTTTTGAAAAACTGACGCGCTCAATCTCATACAAACGGTTCCAGTAATTGAATTCAAAGCGACCGTTGGGCATCATGCGGTATTCAAAACTAAAAAGAGCAGGACCAAAGCGGGACGATACACCAATGGGAACCAAACCCATTCCCAGGCTTAGGGTTTCGCCTGTGCCGGGATGAACCGTTTCACCGATCATCTGGGCCATTTGCGCATAAAGAGATACAGAAAATTTATCCCGTGTCACCAGTGGATATCCCACATCCACGGCAAAAGCCATAATATTATCCGAATCCTTACTCAGGTTGATCGGTTCTCCCTTGCGAAAAATATCCGTATCCAATATGACTGGATCACCTGTGTAACCGGGGATTCTGCTGTCCAGCGTATCGGTGATTCCATCGCCGTCAATATCCCATTCTGCTGGATCATTATCGGCAATGCCGTCTCCATCTGTATCCACCCACCAAGCGTCGTCTTTAGGAAAATCATCCACTACATTCGGACGCCCGTCTCCGTCACTGTCTTTCAATCCTAAAAATTGGTTTCGATCTATAACCACTGAAAACCCAATGGGTAATCCCATGATCTTACGGGTACTCATGCGACCACCAAATAATCCTATGTTTTCCTTGAAGTCATTTACGAATCCTTCAATATTCATTGATTTAGAATTTCTTTCGAAGTTGAGTCCAATTTTACGATGCTGGGGATAAAGCATGGTATTGGCGTAACCGCTGACTAAGATGCCGTAGCCCAAATCCACTCGATCCAAAGCGCCGATTTTTCCATAAATAGGATCACCGGGAAAGCCATAACGGATATAATAAATCTTATCAATCAGGGTATTCTTGATGGCCTTGCCAGAAGAAAAATCCCATTCATCGGCGTGAATATTTCCTTCCGCATCAAAATAAATCACAAGGTCGAGAGCCAGGCCCCACTTACCAAAAGGTATGACAGGGCGCATGGCAATCTGGTTCCATACCTTGCCGTCAATGGTTACGGACCCGACAGCGCCGCGGTTCTTAATCTGGGCACAAAGGGTTGCGGACAAAATGCCTGCAAGGATAGGAATGAGAAAAATGTCCCGAGGTATTCTCATAGGAGGAGCGAAATTACTCTGACCCTTCGCTGGGGTTCAATCTCTAAATCACCATTTCCCACATCATACTTTCCCCCTAAATTCCCGCTTCACATGGACAATAAAACCAACCCAACCACTGAGGATGTACTTTCATTTTCGCGCTCAGAAGCAAAATCTTATATCTATACTCTACAGAATGATCTTCAGACAAAGCTCAACTCCGGATTAACTATGGATGATATTCTTGATGAAGAAGACCCCTTTGAGGCTTTGGAACCCCTGCTCCCAGAGGAGGTATATCCCATTTTTGTGCTGGCTATGATAAACAACATCCGCTCTGATACGGTTATGGATGCTGTTTTGGAAGGATTTGAAAAAGGTGTTAAGCAATACAGGAACAGAAATAGCCAGGATTTATAATATAACCATGCGCTTTGTTTTTCTATTGTCCGTTACATTTCTTCAGGCTCAATCAACCTGGATCCAGGATATTTCCGTTGCTTCAAAGAAGAATGGTGTTTTTATCAAGGTTCGCTCCGATATACCATTGAATTCTAACCAAGTGACGGGCTGGTTCAATGAATCATCATCATGGTATTATATGACCCTCCATCAAGCGGATGGCGACACGGCACAACTGGAATCAGCCCAACTGGCTTATCCTGTAAACAGGATTGAATGCGTCCGGGCCGGAGAATCGCTCCAGATAGGGTTTCGCCTTGCAATCCCTGTTGAACAATTTGAATTTTACTACGCCAGTGATCCACCAGAATTGCTGGCCTCCCTGCGCTTTCCACTTTCTGACGTCTTAGCTTCCATTGAACAAGAAAAACCAACCGCTTCCCCTTTTCAAACACACCCGACTATAAAGAGACCATTATGGATTAAAGCAGTATATTTCATCGGTGCAGGACTTACAGGCGCTGGCTTTCTAGCCGGCGACACCCAAAAAGGATGGGAAATTACCGTAGGGATGGGGATGATCGCCTGTGCCTATGTGTATGAAAACTTCATTGGAGTAAAAAAGAAATGATTGAAAATCTCCCCTACTTCGCCTGGTTTTATGTTGGCGGGCTAATATTAATGGCCCTTTTCATTCGCCTTTATTTATATAAAAAAAGAAAAGGCCAAAACCGAAAAAAGTGAAAAGAATAATCACAATATTGTTTTTGGGTTCATTTTTGATCGCAGAGGTTCCTCAACAATCAGTAGAGGCGGTAATTTCTG
>JAYEFG010000023.1:0-12426 GCA_034658595.1 Fidelibacterota bacterium
TTTGGCGGAATTTCTGTTGGCGGTTTACCGCTGAATAAAAAACATTTTTCTTTATTAAACAATGTGGATCATATCTGCGATACTCATAATCTCGAAAAAAATGCCTTCAGCAAAGGTCAACCGGATCGGGGAAAGAGTTAGCCGATGATCTTTTGCGCGTGATTGAAAAACATGGCGCCGACAAAATTGCAGCCTTTATTACAGAACCATTGGCAGGTTCTACAGGTGTTTTGGTCCCACCAAAAGGCTATCTTCAGAGAATTAAAGAAATTTGCACCAAACACGATATCCTGCTCATATTCGATGAGGTGATTACAGGGTTTGGTCGATTGGGGACACCTTTTGCTGCAGATTATTTTGGAGTTGAACCTGATCTGATTACCTGCGCAAAAGGATTAACGAGTGGAACGGTTCCCATGGGCGCTGTCATGGTGACCAAAGAAATTTATGATGCCTTTCAGGATGGGGATCCAAAAGTCATTGATCTTTTTCACGGATATACCTATTCTGCTCATCCCCTGGCTGCTGCTGCCGTCATTGCCACCCTGGATGTTTACACGGTCGAGGGCTTATTTGACCATGCCCGGGAATTGAGTCAATACTGGGAAGATGCACTTCATTCTTTGAAGGGGACCGATCCTATAATTGATATTCGGAATTTGGGTTTGGTTGCCGGTATAGAAATGGAAGCCATAGAAGGGAAACCGGGCACAAGAGGGTATGATGTATTCACCGATGCATTCCATAATCATGATTTGCTTTTGAGAATAACAGGTGATACGATTGCTTTATCTCCACCGCTTATTGCTAAAAAGGAACATATTGATCAAATTGTAGTAACCTTGAGGAAAATTATCCCGAATCACTAATTTCAAGAATTCCTTAAATTTTCCCCCTAATGATATGATCAATAATCGGAATTAATGAAGATATAAATCTGGAAAAGACTATGAATCAAAAAATTCAATTTAAAAATTTCGGAACACTGCAAAACTGGGTTGGCGGTACAAACCAAAATTCATCATCGGGCAGGGCAATTTCCATCATTTCACCATATTTTGACAAAGAGATAGCTACCGTTCCCGATTCCAATTATGCGGACTTGGATTTGGTGGTCCGGAAAGCAAAAGCTGCATTTCTCGGATGGTCCTCAACGAATATCCGGGACAGGGCAGAGGTCATGTTTAACCTGAAATCTATTATTGAAAGTAATTTAGATGAATTAGCGCACCTCATCGCTTTGGATAATGGAAAAACAGCAGCCGATGGAATGGGGAGTATCCTTCGGGGAAAGGAAGTGGTGGAATTTGCCACATCCCTGCCTAATATGCTGAAAGGGGAATCCTCCGAGGTCAGCCGTGGGATCAGTTGCACAATGACCCATGAACCACTCGGCGTGGTAGCAGGGATTACCCCATTTAATTTTCCTTTCATGGTACCCCTTTGGATGATTCCCCTGGCCATTACAACGGGGAATTGTTTTATCTTGAAACCATCGGAGCAAACACCTATGGTTGCATTTAAATTAGCTGAATATCTAAAAGAAGCCGGGTTGCCGGAAGGTGTATTCAGCATTGTCAATGGCTCCCGGGAGGTCGTGGAAGGAATCTGTGATCATCCTGATATTAAAGCGGTGGCATTTGTAGGATCATCCAAAGTGGCGAAAATCGTTTATTCCAGATCAGCCGCAAATGGGAAACGGGCCCTTTGTCTCGGTGGTGCAAAAAATCATATGATCGTTGTGCCGGATGCAGATCAGGATTCCACTGCAAAAGGGTTGCTGGCCAGTTCCATGGGCAGTGCGGGACAGCGCTGCATGGCCGCCAGCGTAGCGGTGGGTGTGGCGAATGTAGACCCCATTATTGATCAGCTGGTTGAAGAATCTAGGAAATATAAACTAGGTGTAGATATGGGGACCATCGTTAGTAAAGCTGCTTTGGACCGAATCACTCATTACATCGATGAAGCAGAAAAAATGGGTGCCAAAGTTTTGATCGATGGACGAAATGCAAAGGTGCCTGAAGGCTATGAAAATGGATATTGGATGGGGGTGACTATTTTAGATAATGTAGATCCGGATTGGCCCAGTGCAACGGATGAAATTTTCGGCCCGGTTCTTACTATCATTCGTGCAGATACCTTAGAAGATGCCATGAAGATTGAAAACGGGAATCAATACGGAAATGCTGCTGCGGTGTTTACCACATCGGGACAAGTGGCAAAAACCATTTCAGAATCTGCCTCTTCCGGTATGATCGGCATTAACATTGGTGTGCCGGTGCCAAGGGAACCTTACAGTTTTGGTGGTTGGAATGAATCCAAATACGGTCACGGTGATATTACCGGAAAAAGCGGAGTGGACTTCTGGACCAACCTGAAAAAAGTGACTGCCCGCTGGCCCGAATCAACGGAAGCATGGAAAAAATACTTCTGATAAAATTCAGGTTATTTCGGGAGAAGGATCCACTATTAATCCACCAAACAAGATAACTGGTGTATGGCATAAACGAATAACTTGGCATATAGCAAACAAACCGAATGTATACAACCTGTCTCCGGTTTCAAAAACCGACAAAAGTATTCCCCGAATTGCGCCATGAAAAAAGTCAAAAAGAACAAAAGTGTATACGGGTGGTGTATACGGGAAGAAAATCCATATTAAATTCAGTCCCTCGAAACGTCGTTTATTGAGGATAATGCGGGCGTCGTATAATGGTTATTACCGTAGCTTCCCAAGCTACTGACGAGGGTTCGATTCCCTTCGCCCGCTCAAGATCTCCAATGAAGAATACAGCACAAAAATCTTTTTTTATAATATCATTAATTTTGCTCGTCACGTCTTGCGCGATATTTATACCTGGCTATAGTGAATATTCATCGGCTAAAAAATATTATCAATTTGGTGATTATGATTCTGCCGTTCATTCTATATCAAGATCCCTTCAGATAAAAGCGAATAATCAAAAAGGGATAGCTTTACTTGAATTAGCTTATCCTCTGGCTGTAACACGTCATCAATCGAATATCAATATGCTTAATGCCCTTGAAGATGCTTCAAAATGGCCTGATTTGGTTTATAAATATGAAGCCCTCGAGAATTTGGGCAATCAAGTTGAATTGCTTAAATCAATTCTTAAAATTCAAATGAATTATAATCTGACTTTAGCAGTTGGAGATTATTCTGATAAACTAAAAAAAGCCAGGCCATTAGCTGCAGATTATCATTATACCCTGGGAATGAAATATCGAGATGATATCTCAAAGAAAAGTCAGAAAGAAGCAGCAATCAGTTTCAAATTGGCTCAAAAATTTGTTGCCAACTATAAAAATGCTCAACAATTATATGAAGAAACAAGAGCAGCCGCTACCATTACGCTATTGATTCGGCCGTTCAGCGGGAATATGAATGTAGCAAGTTTTATTCGAAATCAAATGATGATGCAGCAAACCACTGCCTCAAAAGAATTTTTACGGATTATTACGCGTGATCAGTTAAGGACAATTTTTAATGAACAGGGATTGGTGCAGGCTGGAATTACAGAAAACAATTATATCAAAATTGGGCAGCTATCCGGAGCTGATCATATATTAAGTGCTACTATAGTCATCACACATAGGCCCGTGGAAAAAATTTCGGAAGAAGGAATTAATCAGAAAAAAGAAGTTGTTATAAGTAAAGAAAAATATGTGGATTCTACAGGTGTCGAAAAAACAAAAAACATTAAAGGGGAAGTGAAAGCAACTGTAAATCATTATAAAAAAAGTGCCGGAGCAACTCTGAACATATCTTATCAAATTACTGATATAAACAACGGTGAAACAATTTTTACTGGAAACCTGAATGGGAAAGAAATTTTTTTTTACGAATGGGCTACCTTTGATGGAGATAAACGTGCTTTAAGTAACAGGTACAAAAGGTTGGCAAATCGCGAGGAAATATTTGCGCCATCGGTTGATAATCTAATCATGAAGATCGCCAAATCAATTTCAACTAAATTTCAACGTAAGGTTGCCAATCATTATTCAAATTGAAAAGCGGTAAATCGCTCAAAAATTTGAGGATATTAATTTGTTTTATCACTCCCGCCGTTTGAAATTTATCTTTGGGTCTGTATTATCCTTTTTAGGACTATTTGTCTTTTTCAGGCTGTTTTTTGTGGTCCTCTTTTTTCAGGAAATGCAGGGAACTGCAAATGAATTGATCCGTGCATTGTGGGTGGGACTACGCTTTGACCTGCGGCTGGCCGTTTTCATTCTTGTCCCCGTTGGACTGTTTTTCATGATTCCCTTTATCAATCCTTTGCGAATGGGGATTTCAAAACAACTTGTAAATATTTATCTAAGGACGGCTGCAGTTTTAGTTACGTTTTTTTTCGCTTTCGATATTGCCCATTACGGCTATCTCAATCACCGGATTGATGTGTCCGCTTTTAAATTACTGGAGAATCCCCTGATCGCATTACATATGGTATGGGAATCATACCCCGTTGTCTGGTCAATAATTGGTTTATCTATTTTAATTTGGGCCACATGGTGGTGCATTGAAAAGGCATTCAAATATTTAGACGACCCATCACACCTGGTTCGGTCCAGGGATAAAATTTTCGCATTCACTTTGGGTGGATTCATTCTCCTGTTCGCCATGTGGGGGACATTTCGCCAATATAGATTATTGTGGAGCGATGCCCATTTCAGCGAAGATCCATTTATTGTGTCCGCAGCTTTGAACCCCGTCCTGTACTTTAATGAAACACGGACATTTTACTTAGAAGACTTTGATGAAGAGATCACAAGAGAATATTATGAAGTCATGGCCCGGGATCTCGGTGTGGATGAACCGAATAAAGACAACTTGAATTTCAACCGGTGGATTCCAGCACGGAATTCTGCAGGAAAAAAACCAAACATTGTTATTATTTTTTTAGAGTCAGTGGGACTAAACCGCATGGGAAGGGTGGGCAATCCATTGGACCCCACACCCAATCTTGATCAAATTTCCCGTAAGGGAATTTTCTTTAACCGATTTTATATCCCCATGGTGGGTACCGCACGCTCGGTCTTTGGCTTGGTTACGGGCATCCATGATGTGGCCAGTGTGGAGACGGCATCCAGCAATCCCCGAATCGTCGATCAGTATTCATTGATCAATGCATTAGCGGAATATGAAAAACATTATTTTCTGGGAGGCAGCGCCAGTTGGCGGAATATCCGTGGACTGCTCAATAATAATATTCCTGATATTCAAATCAGGGACCAGGATGATCTGGACTATCCCCGCCTGGACGTGTGGGGCATTTCGGACCATGACCTGTTCAAGGCCGCCCATGAAAAATTCCAATCCATTGATCCTGATCAGCCTTTTTTTGCGGTGATTCAGACAGCCTCGAATCATAAGCCCTATTCCATTCCCGGGGAGGTGGCCAACTTTGAGATTCGTCCCGAAGTTGAAGATGTATTAAACAGTGCCGGGTTTAAATCCCAGGGACAGTATAATGCCATGCGATTGCTGGATCATGTGGTGGGGGAATATTTTTCCTATGCCGAAAAAGCGGATTATTTTGAGAATACAATATTTCTTTTTTTCGGTGATCACGGTACCTCTGATCCCCGGGCGGAACACATGCCCCCGGCTGACTTTGAATTAAAATTGAGGTCCTACAACGTCCCTTTTATAATTTATAATCCTCATAGAATAACAGAAGGATTGATTCGCTCCGATATTGCCCAATTGGTAGATTTGATGCCCACAATCTGCGGATTGGTTGGCGTGTCTTATGAGAATCGCACCATGGGACGAGATTTATTAGACACAGAATTCAATGAAGCTGTGGCCTTCATTGTGAATAAAAAAATGGCCAATCCCCATATTGCAGTTGTGGGGCAGGATTATTACTTGTCCATGCAAAAAGACGGGTCGGATATTCGGCTTCATCGCTTGGGGTCCAAAAATCCTTTGGTTGATGTAAAAGAAATATATCCCGAAATTACGGATAATTATTCATGGCGGTTAAAAGGTATCTATGAAACAGCGAAATATATGCTGTATAACAACCAGAAATAAAAATGGGGACGAAGGAGGGCTCGTCCCCATTTCATACAATCAACTCATATGGATAAATAGCAAATGAGACTTATAGCAACGCAGCAAATTTATTTATTATTTTTTAGATTTGATGTGATAACCATCACTGGATGGAAAGCTTAATTCGTATGAATCAATTAAAAGGCGTATGGGTACCGGTGTTATCGCCCATGGATGCCAGTTTATCTTTGGACAGGAGCCGGTTTTTTGACCATCTACAATGGTTGTTTAAGCATGGAATTGATGGTGCAGTTTTGTTTGGGACTAACGGCGAAGCAAACTCATTTTCTGTTCAAGAGCGAATGGAATTTTTAGAATGGGTCTATACCCAAAACCTGTCCAATAATCGGGTGATAGTGGGTACTGGCTGCAGTGCCCTGACTGATACAACCACCTTGAGCAAACATGCAGTTTCCCTGGGGTATTTCAATCACCTGGTTCTGCCGCCGTTTTACTACAAAAACCCGACACAACAGGGGTTGGTTAATTACTATAGCGAAGTGATCCAGCAGGTAAATGATGGCCGCCTCAAGCTCTACCTGTACAATTTTCCCCAACTGTCGGGGATAAATCTCGGACCGGAATTGGTGGCCGAACTCAAAAAGCAATTTCCGCAGCAAATTACAGGATATAAGGATAGTTCCGGAAACTGGGAGAATACCATTGCCGTCATGGATAAATGCCCCGGTATCACCATGTTTCCCGGTTCGGAAGTTTTTCTGTTAAAAATATTGGAGGCTGGGGGCGCGGGTATAATCAGCGGTACAGCCAATGTAAATCCAGAATCGATAAAGCAGACCTATGAAGCCTTTTTTTCTGATTCCCATAAGGCTTTAGTCCTGCAAAAAGAGATTGAATCCTTCCGGTTGGCCGTTCAGAAATATCCCCTGATCGGTGCGCTGAAAAGTTTGATAAAGCACTACAGGAAGGATGACGAATGGCAATATATACGTCCACCCCTCTCCCTGTTATCCTCATCGGATTTTGCTGCTCTTTTAGATGCAGTTAAATCTATGAAATTCACCTTGGCGGCCTGAATGCTGTTTTATTTATTCCCAGCAACTTAACCGATTATAGTAGTCCCCTATGGAGAGGGGTCGGCTTTAGCCGGGGGTGTGTAAGAAGAATCATTTTGTCTTAATATTTGATTATTGAATTCCTGGTAAAAAACCGTTCATCTCTAACGATTCTAATGCCATTAACTTCGTAAATTCTTTACTATGAAAATTCTTTCTGTCAGCGAAAAAAGCACCGGCGCCGAACTGGGCCTCCAGCCCGGGGACAAGATCGAAGCAATTGACGGTTCCAGGGTCCGGGATATCATCGACTATCGATTCAAGATGTCCGACGAAAATATTATCCTCCGCGTGCGGCAGGATGGGGGTCTCCAGGAATATGATATTGAAAAAGATTACGATGATGATCTGGGACTGGAATTTGAGGATTTTCGCATTCGCAAATGCGCCAATGACTGCATCTTCTGTTTTGTTGATCAAAATCCACCAGGCATGCGGGAGGCCATTTATTTTCGCGATGGGGATTTCAGACTGTCTTTTTTACACGGCCATTACATCACTATGACCAATATGGGGTGGAAGGAATTGAAGCGCGTGGTGGAGCAGCGCCTGACGCCCTTGTTTATATCAGTCCACGTTACCCAGCCGGATAAACGGCTGGAAATGTTTCTTTACGGGAAGGACGATCACCTCTTAAGAAAATTTGAATATTTGACTGAAAACGGGATCGAACTCCATTCCCAAGTCGTCTTGTGTCCCAATTGGAATGATGGGGATTTTTTGGAACAGACCATTAAGGATATTCATACGTTTTCGCCCATGGCGCGATCCATATCTATTGTTCCGGTGGGACTCACTAAACATCGGGATGGTTTGCCATATATCGCACCCGTAACGATAGAATATGCGGAACAGTTTATTCCCTTTGCGGAAGCATTGGGAAGGAAATATAAATTAGCAGACGACCGAAGGTTTGTTTTTCTCAGTGATGAATGGTTCCTGGCAACGGGTTGGGATTTGCCGTCGGTTGATTATTATGAAGATTCCGATTTATCTGAAAATGGTGTAGGTCAGGTGCCTTTCTTTTGGGATCAATGGCAGGATGGCATGGCCGCTGTCGCCCCAAGCTTGGAAACGCCTAAACGGGTGACAGTTTGTACCGGTACCCTTATCGCTGATTGGTTTCAATCCCATTGGCTCCCAACCGTGAGTGGCATTGAAAATTTAGCTGTTAAACATATGACCATCCGGAATGAATTTTACGGGGTGGAAGAAGTGACTGTATCCGGATTGCTGGTGGGGCAGGATATTATTGATCAATTGAAGGAGAAGGACCTGGGGGATATGGTAATCTTTTCCGATCGGATTTTAAGCGAAACAGGTGTGGTGACATTGGATGATATGAACCTTGAACAGATATCCGAAGCGGTGGGGACGCCCGTGGTGGTGGTGGATGATACGCCTGAATCGTTTTTTAATCTATTAACCTCTAATTGAAATTAAAAAAAATTATGGAATGAATTGACTATGTCAATTCAAGCATTAACACAGTTGATTCTATTCATAAAAGAAACAAATGATGAATAAAAAAGAAAAAATTAAAAGAAACTATCGGGCCAAATCTGTGGCGTTCCGAGATAAATAATGCCTAATCCAGTTATAGCAATCGTCGGCCGCCCTAACGTGGGAAAATCCACTTTTTTCAATCGTATGTTGAGACAGAAAAAAGCCATTGTGGATGCACAGGAAGGTATCACCCGTGACCGCATTTATGGCGAAATGGAATGGGTAGGCCATAACCTGACTTTCATTGACACCGGCGGCTATATCCCGGAAGATGTGGATATATTTAACAGCGCCGTTCGACGGCAGGCCCAGGCGGCGGTGGCTGAAGCGGATTTGATCTTATTTATGGTTGATGGCCGGGAAGATCCCACTGCATCGGATCGCTCATTGGCCCAATTCGTTCGGGAGTCAGGGAAAAAAGCTATCATGATGGTGAATAAATGCGACACCCTGGAAGCGGATAAACAAATCAATGGATTTTATGAATTGGCCATCGATCCCATTCAACCCATCTCTGCCCTAACGGGGAGGTTCTCCGGCGATCTTTTGGACCTGATCCTGGTGGAGCTCAATATCAAAGGCGTAAAGGCAACTGAAGATGAAGATGAGGGGATGCGCCTGGCGATTGTGGGTATGCCCAATGTTGGGAAATCATCCCTGACCAATGCACTTTTACAAAAAGAACAGACCATAGTGACACCCATTGCAGGAACAACGCGGGATTCCATTGATTCCTATTTAAAATATTTTGGTAAAACGATTACCTTAGTTGATACGGCAGGACTCCGTAAACGGAGCAAAGTGCATGATAATATTGAATTTTATAGTACTGTTCGCACCCATCGCGCTATAGAACATTCTCATGTAGCCTTAGTTTTGATTGATGCTGAAAAAGGGTTCGGCAAGCAGGATAAGTCAATTGTGGACTACGTGATTAAAAAAGGCAAGGGGTTGGTACTTCTAGTGAATAAATGGGATTTGTTGGAAAAGGACACCCATACAGTGAAAGAATTCACCGAAGAAATCGCTTTTCAGTTTCGTTCCCTGATGCATTATCCCATCCTGTTTATTTCAGCATTGACCAAGCAGCGTATTTCCAAGGTTTTGGGTGTGGCACAGAATGTTTTTGAAACGCGGAAAAAATCTATTTCAACATCCAAATTAAATAAATTTATGCATTATTTAGTCATCCAGCAATCGCCTCCGGCAATCCAGGGGAAAGTGATAAATTTAAAATATATGACCCAAGTCCATGTTGCACCCCATCTCTTTGTCATATTTACCAATTATCCAACATTGATTCCAACAAGTTATAAGCGATTCATAGAAAACCAACTCCGGGAGAAATTTGATTTGATGGGCGTGCCCGTCCGTATTTCGTTCCGTAGAAAATGAGAAAGCGGACGCGAACCAAACCAAGGAGGGTATTGAGGTAAAAGGAGTTGGCTAGTGAAATTCGCGCCCGCTTTAGACCTTAGACCACGATTATTTAAAAAGGTTCCCCATAAAATGAAAAAAATAATGCAAACTGTGACCTGGTTCATAATTTTACTTTTTACACAATCCTGTTCCCAGGATGTTCAGCCGCTGGTAATCGGATTCTGGAACGTGGAAAATCTCTTCGATATGGTTGATGATCCCAACAAAAATGATGATGAGTTTGCCGTCGGCGGACGGAAGAAGGTGACACCTGAGATCTATAGATTAAAATTAAAGAACTCCGCTGAAGTGCTGGCGGACCTGGACGCGGATGTGGTGGGCCTCTGCGAAGTGGAAACCGAAGCGGTTCTTAAAGATTTAAACGATGCCTACCCCGGACGGGATTATGCGATCATTCATTATGAATCCCCGGACGAACGGGGAATTGACAATGGGTTATTATACGATCCGAAAAAATTAAAAGTAATTTCGAGCCGCGCCATCCGGAATGACCTGCCAAAAGGTGATAAAACACGGGATATCCTTTACGTGAAAGGTGAATACGGTGGAGAGACGATCCACATTTTTATCAACCACTGGCCCTCCAATTATGGGGGACGGGAAAAAGCGATCCCAAAACGGGCTGCCACCGCAGCACGCATTGCCAAAGAAATTTCGAATATTTCAAGGAAGGATGCTGATGCTGAGATCATTCTACTTGGCGATTTCAATGAAGACCCGGATGAAATGAATGTTCAGTCCCTGAAAACTGTGGGATTATCCAGTTTGATGGAACCCATGTTAGGTCAGTCTAAAATTGGGACATACGTTTATCGTGGCGAAGATTTATTCTATGACCAAATTATTATTCATGAAAGCCTCCGGGACCAGCAGGGTCTGGCTATTGATCCGGAAAGTGTTTATATTCTGGACCTGCCCAAATATCGCCAGCAGGAGGGAGATTATGCCCACTATCCATTTCGTTTCTGGGCGGGAAACAACTTATTGGGCGGCTATTCTGATCACCTTGCGGTTCGGGTGAATATTATAAAAAAATAGAAAATATTTCCCTTTAAAAAATTCCCTCTTTTGAGAGGTATGGTCCGAAGGGATGGGGTGTGTTATAAATTGTTGTTTTAATTAATTGATTGAATTCTAATATTAAGAAACAAATAAATCTGATGATTTTCTCCTTCAATTTGATATCCCCTTCTGTATCTTCCCCGATACGGGGAAGATGGAAATGGATTGAGGAGAGAATTTACCACAATTGGTTATCGGTCAGGGGAATACCAAATAGGGGATGACCAAGCCCGTTCCCGCACGGTCATGGAAATATGATCCGGGTATTGGGTTCCATACCTGATCTGATCCCACAACTGCCAACTGGCAGTGGGAATTTCAATCACCCGTACGTAATAGAAGGCTTTCGCTTGCGGGTCAAATTCCGGGTCATTCCAAACAACCATTAGTTTTTCTGCCCCTTTATCCTTGGACCACGCGCCCGTTTTTAGATCCACAGTGGCGCCATTATCGGGGACAGTACCATCGGCAGCGACGCTTCGGCTATCGGAGATAGCTACATGAAATATCTTTTCATGGAGTTCTCCATCTTTATGCCATCCTTTCACCACCTGTATTCGATCCAGGTTGGCACCCATTGAATCTTTCTTGGCCCAGATCAAAAATTCTGCAATTTGGGTATTTCCACTAGATAGATCACTACCCATAGGAACGCCATTTGCATACCCGTCTTGAACTAATTCTTCGATAGAGCTATAGTTGTCTTTAAAACCATTACCGCCAAAAAAGCGTAATTGAATTCGACTTCCACTGGTAGCATAACATTCCTTAGCTCTCAAAGCATCGTATAAATATCCCCGAGTATTCTCTTCGGCCCAGACAGCCACTAATCCACCAGGATTAACGACTTCATACACCATCAATGATTGATCCAATGCCCATCGGTTGGCCGCACGGGCTTCAGGGAAAAAATCCGCAATTGCATTATTACCCGTATTACTGTTTTCTTCAACTTTCCCCGGCGTGGCCGTATGGGTGTCTGTACTGCCAATCATACCGAATTTGAAGGGATTCACCCCAAGGGTATGTTCATGCTCAAGTCCTTTTTTGAGAGCCCAACGCACATAATTATTTTCCTGGGGCGGATCGTGGGCATAGTTTTCAAAACCGGCAAACTCATCATTTTTCCAAAAGGCGGCGTGGACTTCTGAATTGCCCTTCGCCTGGTGGACTTCCACCAATGGTTCAAAATCCTGTCGCAGTTGTGCATATTCTTTTGTCATGGGATTTCCATTCTCATCCCGATTTGAAAATGCATCG
>JAYEFG010000024.1:0-12379 GCA_034658595.1 Fidelibacterota bacterium
AGAAAAACCCCTGAAAGAAGACTCAGTCAAGAGAATCCTTCAGGGGCTTATTGATGTGATTCGTTAATTTGAAAGAACGCTCATGCGTTCCTGACAATTAATTTATCCAATCTTTATTTGACGGATATCTGGTTTCACTTCTTCTAACTTTGGGATTAAGACAGTCAAAGTACCGTTTTTGAATTTGGCGTTAATCTCATTTCCCGTACATTTTCAGGCAGGGTGAAACTGCGGCTGTAAGAACCAAAGCGGCGTTCCCGAATGCGGAATGATCCATCATGAGCTTCATTATCCATTTTTCGATCGGCACTCAAGGTTAACACGCCTTCTTCAATTTTAAGATTTACATCTTTTTTATCAAAGCCTGGAAAGTCAGCTGTGATTGTGAATTCCTTCTCATTCTCAGCAATATCAACAGCGAGAGAATTTGTCCGGACTGCCGGGATTGTATTCCAGCCATCATTGAAGATGCCGTCAAGCATACGATCAAAATCAGTGATTAATGAGCGGGTTGGGTTCCATTTTACTAAAGTCATTATCGACTCCTTTTTTATTATTTAAAAATATTTCACTCAATATTGCTCAACCATCATGCCACATGATTTATTTTGCCTCATATGCAGGTCAGCCTGCCCATATGACAATGGAGTGTGTAAAATTGACAAACCGAAGTGAAAATTTGGCCTACTTTAAAGGATGATTGGTGTACATTTTATTAATTAAGTAAATTGATTTTTTAAAAGTCAGGATTTTATAATTTAAATCATGTCAAAATTAGCAATTCATGGCGGTGACCCCATAAGAACCAAGCCATTTCCGGTATGGCCGCGGCCCACTTCAGAATTAAAAGATGCTATTATTTCCACACTGGAAAACGAAGGATGGGGCGTGGGAAGTGAAGCCATTAGCCGTTTTGAAGAAAAATTTGCTGAATTCCATGATGCTAAATTCTGCATCAGCACCAGTTCAGGAACCACAGCTCTTTGGGTGGCCTTTAAGGCAGCCGGAGTCAAAGCCGGAGATGAAGTGATTGTGCCCCCTTATTCATTTATCGCCACAGCATCCGCAGTGCTCATGGCCAATGCTGTTCCCGTTTTTGTGGATATTGATGAAAACACATTCAATATTGATCCTGAATTAATCGAAGAAGCAATCACGGATAAAACAAAAGCAATCATGCCAGTTCATATTGCGGGGAATCCGGCGGATATGGATCGAATTTTAGCTATTGGGAAGAAACACGGTGTTGCTGTTTTGGAGGATGCTGCACAGGCTCATGGCGCCGAATGGAACGGCAGAAAAGTAGGAGCCCTTGGATTAGGCGGTATATTCAGCTTTCAAACAAGCAAAAATATGTCTGCAGGAGAAGGGGGTGCTATCCTATCCAATGATGAAGTATTTTATGAAACCTGTTTCTCATACCATAATTGCGGCCGGACAAAAGGCGGTGAATTTTATGAGCATCAATTCCTGGGGGGAAACTTTCGACTGAATGCTATGGCCACCAGTATGCTATTGCCTCAAATTGTTTCTATTTGGGATGATATGGACCTGCGTGATAAAAACCGAAAGAAACTGGATGCAGCATTAAGTCAGATTGATGGCATTACCATAAATGGCAATTATGGCGGCGCAACTCGACAATCAAACCATATTTATCTCACCCGGTATGAAGCATCGATATTCAATAATATTCCGCGGGAAAAATTCTTTAAAGCTATGCAGGCGGAAGGGGTTTACACCTATATGGGATATACGCCTTTATATCGTGAAAAATTATTTGTTACAAATAGGGAAGAATATCCCTGGCTCAAGGGGTATGATTTTGCTTCAATGAAAATGCCCGTGACGGAAAGAATAGCCGATGAGGAAGCTGTTTGGCTGAAACAGAACCATCTATTGGGTAATGATGATGATACAAGGGATATTATTGATGCATTTGAAAAAGTGACCCGCGCATTGAAAAATGAATCAGAATTATTTAAGGAATAAAGAAATTATTTCATGAGAATAAATCATGAGAATGTGCCCGAGACTGGAATCGAACCAGCACGTTCTTGCGAACACTAGACCCTGAACCTAGCGCGTCTACCATTTCCGCCACCCGGGCTTCGAAAAGCGGGCGAAAATTACATTTTTGAATATCGCTTCAGCAAGGATTAAACTTGTATTGGCAAAGCGTAATTCCGTACCTTCGCCGTCAGAATTTTGCCTATGGATAAACAGATTGCCGCCACCAATCGCAAAGCCTTCCACGAATATCATATACTGGATAAATTTGAGGCCGGTATTGAACTTTTAGGCAGTGAGGTCAAAAGCCTCCGGGAAGGTAATGCTAATTTAAAAGAAGCCTATATTACCGTAAGGAAGGGTCAAGCTTTAGCGATTGGAATTCATATTAGTCCTTATTCTCATTCAGGAGTTGAGGGACATGAACCGGTAAGGAATCGGCGATTATTGCTGCACAAACGGGAAATTGGAAAGATTAAAACTTCATTGAATCAAAAAGGACTGACTGCAGTTCCACTGCAGTTGTATTTCAATCCCAAGGGATGGGCAAAGCTGGAGATTGGGATAGCCAAAGGAAAAAAGATATACGATAAAAAAGAAGCAATTCGAGAACGAGATATTAAAAGAGACGCAGAAAGAGAATTACGGCATAGATAATGACATTTTTAACTGTAGAGCAACAATGGGAACGCATCAGCCGCGGTGCTGAAGAGATTATACCTAAAAAAGAACTCAGGCAAAAATTAGAAAAGTCCAGGAAAAGTGAAACTCCGCTCAATGTAAAACTCGGTTGTGACCCAAGTCGTCCAGACCTTCACTTGGGGCATGGTGTCGTCCTGCGAAAACTTCGGCATTTCCAGGATCTGGGACATCAGGCTATCCTCGTTATCGGTGATTTTACAGCTATGATCGGTGATCCCTCCGGCCGAAATAAAACTCGACCCCAATTGACACTGGAAGAAACAAAGGCCAACGCAAAATCATATATTGAACAAGCAGGCCTTATCCTAAATATCGATTCACTGAAAATTGTCTATAATTCGGATTGGTTGAATGCCATGAATTTCAGTGATGTAATTCGTCTTTCTAGCCATTATACCGTCGCCCGCATGCTGGAAAGGGATGATTTCACTAAAAGGTATCAATCAGAAACACCCATTTCCATTCATGAATTCATGTATCCGCTGGCGCAAGGCATGGATTCTGTGGAACTAAAAGCTGATGTTGAATTGGGTGGAACAGATCAGAAATTCAATTTATTGGTCGGTCGTGATTTACAAAGGGAATATAATCAGGATCCCCAGGTTATTATTACACTTCCACTGTTGGAGGGGACCGATGGGGTAGAAAAAATGTCTAAATCCTATGGGAATGATATCGGCCTCACCGACTCCCCGGAAGATATGTATGGGAAATCTATGTCTATATCCGATGAAATGATTGTGAAGTATTTTGTACTAGCCGGTGATGTGGAAACGGACACAATATCGAGAGTAATAGAACAATTAAATGATCCATCACAAAATCCCCGGGATGTAAAGCGGGAATTGGCCAGGACTGTCGTTGCCCTTTATCATGGTGATGAGGCGGCAATAGCTGCCGAAAATCATTTTGATCAAGTAATTGTAAATAAGGAAATCCCTGATGAAATTGAAGAAGCCATGCTGGAATCAGACATACCTCTCATTGATTTATTAGCGAATAAAAAATTAACGAAAAGCAAAGGAGATGCACGGCGGATGGTGAAGCAGGGGGCCGTTCGTATTGACGGAGAAAAAATATCTGATATGGATTTGGTCCTTTCAAAAGGGAAGGAAGTTGTAATAAAAGTCGGGAAAAGAAGGTTTTTGAGGGTGAAATGAGAAAATTGTTTATGCCGCTTACCGCGGCATTTTTATTTATAGCTTGTTCAAAGTTTTCAGATAAACCCAAGCTTGTCGTATTTATATCAATCGATCAAGGTATGCCGGTTTTGCTGGATAAATATGATCACTTATTCACTGGCGGATACCGTTGGCTTAAAGACAATGGGATCCAGTTCATCCAGGCCTATCATGAACATGGCTACACAACAACCGGCCCGGGGTATTTTGTACTTTCATCGGGACGTCATCCCGGACCGGGTGGTGTGATCACCAACCAATGGTATAACAGGGACATTCAAAAGGGATGGTATTGCGTCCAGGATACTTCCTCGCAAGTGTTGTTTGACGGCTCTATGGGACGATCCTACAAATATATACAAGCTACAACACTGGGTGATTGGTTAAAGGATTTTAACCCAAATTCAAAGGTTGTTTCCATCGCCGGAAAAGATCGCGCTGCCGTTTTATTGGGCGGGAAAAAGGCCGACATTGCTTTATGGTATGACAAGAATGGCGGCTGGACTTCATCAACCTACTATATAACAGAATTACCGCAATGGGTGAAATCATTCAATGAAGACTTGAATACTCCTTCCTATATTGATTCTGTCTGGAATCGGATTGCGGATGAGGATATTTATCTTTCAAACGCACGACCTGATCATTTTAATGGTGAAGCCGATTGGTCCCCGAAAGAGGGTTACAGTCCAACATTTCCAATTGAATTTAATGAGATGGATGAAAAATCGTTTTTAGGAATTTACGCCTATACGCCTTTCGGAGACGCCTCTGTGTTGGAACTGGGATTAAAAGCAGTGGAAAAATATAAAATGGGCCGAGATAATAATCCTGATATTTTATTTTTAGGCCTTTCAGCAACCGATGGAATCGGCCATGAGTTTGGTCCCCATTCCCAGGAGCAATTGGATAATTACCTCAGATTGGATGAGAACCTTGGCAAATTTATTCAATACCTTGAAGCAACGATTGGCGCTGGAAAGGTGTTGTATGTGGCTACCAGTGACCATGGATCCATTGAACTGCCGGAGTATTTACTGTCCAAGGGTGTTGATGCAGGTCGTATCTCCAAAGTAAAACGTGATTCATTATACGCTGTTGTTAAAAATAAGATTGAAAAACTAATCGGGCCTGACAAAGTTGTGCGTTATGGCAATTTTTTTTATTATGCCAATTCAATCAATCCACTGGAGAAGGAAGTGGCAACGGGTATACTCAAAACCCATTTATCTAAATTAGAGGGTATCCGTATCGTAATTACAAAAGAGGATATGCTGAAGGGCGGCGAAAGCGTATATCAACAGCGGTTAAGAAATATGGTCCATCCTGAAAAAAGCCCGGATATTTATCTTATTCCCAAAAAATACTGGACATGGCGTTACCCCTATGGGGCAAGTCACGGGTCTCCTTATGATTATGATGCACACATTCCTTTAATATTTTCTCAAGCGGGGATGAAACAAAAATTGAAATCAAAAAGGGTAAAATCAGTGGATATAGCCCCAACCGTGGCAAATATTCTTGGTTTGGCCTTTCCTAAAATTGTGGATGGGGAAGTGTTATTGATCAATTAATTTTGAATTTGTCAATTGGGAGACAATTAATAAAAATCTGTTAATTAGTATTTTTTACAATTGGTTAAATCGGGTAAGTTTCTTCCCCTTTTTAACCTCGAATGAAGGAGATAACGTGTCAGAAAATGTAAAAGAATTTACCTCAGCAAATTTTGACGCTGAAGTATTGAAGTCCGATATACCCGTGCTCGTGGATTTTTGGGCAGAGTGGTGCGGACCATGTCGTGCAATTGCACCTATAATAGATGAAGTTGCCAACGAGTATAATGGAAAAATAAAAGTTGGCAAATTAAATGTGGACAGAGAAAATCAAATGGCCACGCAATATGGCGTGCGGAGTATTCCAGCGCTGTTAATATTCAATAATGGTATGGTCGCAAATCAAATCATTGGGGCCGTCCCAAAACTAAGAATAACTGATTTTGTCGAATCAGTTATTTAACATTAATTAATTCAAAGAATGAATCGAAAGGTAATTATTATCGGCTCGGGGCCGGCCGGCTTGACTGCGGCTTTATACGCTGCCCGGGCTAATTTGAATCCCTTGGTTTTAGAAGGCAACCAGCCCGGAGGTCAATTGACCATCACAACTGATGTGGAAAATTATCCCGGATTCCCTGAAGGAATTTTGGGACCGAAACTCATGGATAAATTCCGTGAACAGGCCACTCGGTTTGGTGCTGAATGTCATTTTAAACATGTCACAAAAGTTGATTTCAGTGAACACCCATTTAAAGTTTGGGTGACAGATGAATCTTACAGTGGTGAAACAATTATTATTGCCACAGGTGCCTCTGCTAAAATGCTGGGCCTGGAAAGCGAAAAGGAGCTTATGGGTTACGGTGTTTCTGCTTGTGCCACCTGTGATGGATTTTTCTTTCGCGATGAGAAAGTTCTTGTCGTCGGCGGCGGAGATTCAGCCATGGAAGAAGCAACCTATCTTACAAAATTCGCTTCTGAAGTGGTAATCATTCACCGGAGAGATGAATTCCGTGCATCAAAAATCATGATTGACCGCGCATTGAATAATCCAAAGATAAAAGTGGCATGGAATTCAACCATCGAGCAAATTCTGGGCACCCGGGAAAAAGGTGTCCATGGTGTTGTTATGAAAGATACACAAACAGGTGCAACACGGGAAGAAGCCTGTGACGGTGTATTTATGGCCATCGGCCATAAGCCGAATACAGAATTATTCGGAAGTTTTTTAGATGCCGATCAAACTGGATATTTAATCACTAATAATGGTAGTACAGCAACCAATTTAGATGGTGTATTTGCCTGCGGTGATGTTCAGGATCATGTGTACCGGCAGGCGGTGACTGCCGCCGGGTCCGGCTGCATGGCAGCCATGGATGCAGAACGGTTTTTAGAAAACCAGCATAGATAGATAACCTTTCGATTCATCCTTTTCTAACGATGGAGAAGTGATGAGTCAAAAATCAACTTTAATTTATGAACTAAACAGTCTCAAAAAGACCTACGGAGATGATACCGTATTAAACATCCGTCGTCTGCAGTTTCACCGCGGAACGATCTACGGTGTGATTGGAACCATCGGTTCAGGAAAATCTACCCTGTTCAATATTATGGCGGGAGCAGATATACAATCTGAAGGAACTGTTAAATATGATGATGGGGAATTCGAAACCAATTGGCTGGGTAAAATCAAACAAAACCCAGAAATCAAATTGGTCCATATCAACGGTTTACCAAAAGGTCCTAAAGTATCCGATGTTATTGCAGCGCACAAGGGTAAACTTTCCGATCAAATCCTTGCAAAATACTTTAACAATGGGTCATGGAAATCAATGTTGTCCCGGAATATAGCCGACCTGTCAAATGGTGAATTGGCCTTGTTGAATTTGGTCAATGCCTTAGAAACAGACCCGCGTGTCCTGTTAGTTGATGATTATGCTGTTTTCTTTGATAATAATATTGAAGGTGAATTCCGCAGAAAACTAAATCGGATGAATAAGGAATTGGGTACAACCATCATTTTATCTGCACAATCCGACCAGAATTTAAAACGGATTGCTTCGGTTCTCATTTACCTGGATAATGGTCATATTTCAAAAATTCGTTCCGGTGTGGGTAAAAGTTTTAAACGAAATCCCACTCAACGATCATCTAATCAGCGCCAATCCAAAAAACGTCAGTCCGGCCGATCGCGTCAAAGATCAATGCGCTGATTGAATCGGTTTGTGTAAATTATAATCATGAAGCGGGTAACGAGATCAAGAACTGATTGTATTCTTACAGGGGTTTGCGGTGGCGTGGCGCAATATTTTGCGGTTGATCCAACAATTGTCCGGCTTATATGGGTGTTCTTTACCCTTTTTGGCGGATCAGGATTGTTGGCTTATATCATTGCAGCTATTATCATCCCGGATGAACATGCAAATGAGCAGACTTTCAATTTGGAATCATTAAAAAATAATCCGCTCTGGGGATTTCTTTTTATATTTGGAGGTATTATTCTTTTTTTCCAATATAATCATGTTCTTTTTCTTTTCTGGGATTCATTCTGGGATAATTTTCTTAATATTTTGGTTGCATTCATTCTGCTTGGTTTAGGGATTTACTTGCTTTACAATCGGCGAAATGACATTAAAAAAACATACGAGGATAAAATCAGCGGAGAGCCACTGCATTTATCAATAGAAGATAAAAAGTTAGCCGGTGTGTGTGGCGGATTTGGGGAATCGTTAAGTCTGGATCCCAACCTAGTGCGTGTATTATGGGTATTCGGAACATTAATGAGTGTTGGTGTGGGTATATTACTTTACATTGTTTTAGCATTGGTGCTGCCTGAACGGTCCATTATATCCGAAGATATTTAAGTCATGGAATTAGATCGGTTTCAAGAAATAACCTCCGGGTTTAAGGATAAAAAAGTACTCGTAGTGGGGGACCTCATGCTGGATACTTATTTATGGGGTAACGCAGAACGGATTTCCCCTGAAGCTCCGGTGCCGGTTGTTAAGGTCAGTAAAATTGAGCACAATCCCGGGGGTGCCGCCAATGTTGCCCTAAACTTGGCGTCATTGGATTGCCAAGTATCCGTTATCGGATTAATCGGTTCAGATCCTGACGGGAAAATTTTAACGGGCCTCCTTGATCAGCGGAATATCGTTTGCACAAACCTGGTGCAAAGTGATAACCGCCCAACGACGGTTAAGTCCAGGATTATTGCCCATAACCAGCAGGTCGTCCGTGCAGACCGGGAAGTCAATTTGGATTTATCAGAATCATCCAATGCAGCCTTAACCGAAGCTGTTAAATCAACAATAGGGAATGTAGATGCAATTGTTTTGGAAGACTATAATAAAGGTGTCCTGAATGCTGTTTCGATTGCAGTTTTGATTGAAATGGCAAATGAGGCCGGAAAGCCAATTTATGTGGATCCGAAAAAAGTAAATTTCAACTCATATAAAAATATTCGTCTGTTTAAACCGAATTTGTTTGAATTCAGAAATGCCTGTGCAGAGAATGAATCTTTGGAAGCAGCAGGGTTCAAACTCAAAAATGAATTGAATGCAGAAATTCTTATGATCACTCGCGGTGCGGAAGGTGTTTCCCTTTTTGAAGGATCCGACTATCACCATATTCCAACAAAAGCTCGCCGGGTACATGATGTTTCCGGGGCAGGGGATACGGTAATTGCCACTTTTACCTTGTCGGATCTTTGTGGTGCCTCACCGGAGGAATCTGTCACTTTATCCAACTATGCTGCAGGTCGTGTTTGTGAAGAAGTGGGTGTTGTTCCCATCAGTCTTGACATGTTGAATGAAATGCTCAGCCATCATAACAGCATTTAATTCAAGCGTTTCGCTCGCTAAATCATACTCAACACTAAATCAAGCTTCATGATTCGACGCACAATAAAATCCATTTTATTTTTTGGATTTGTCCTTGCCCAACCTGAATTAAGATTCCATCCATTTGACTGGGTTCAATACCGTCATACAGGTAAAGTCAATTCAATTACCTTCGGTGATCGTTATGCCTATATCGGTACACAATCCGGTGGTGTATTACGGTTTAACAGGTATTCGGAAAGATTTGATGAACCCATCACCCGTGCCCAGGGATTGCAAGACAATACGATTACAGCTGTTCACCGATCTTCAAATGGCCAGTTGTGGGTGGCAACCCAAATGGGGGTTGAATTAAGTTTTAATGAAGAAGGGGATTGGCAGTTTATCAGTAGGAATCAATTAAATTTTCCATTGGGTGTTTTCGTAGAAAGAATCGGTGAATCGAAAAATAATGTATGGCTGGATACACCTGGATTGGTTTATAAACTTGACGCTATAACCGGTATTGTTGTGGGTGTGATGCCAAATCCGGATGAAGCGGTTACATGGAGTTCAGGACTGTTGCGATTTAGTCCGGATTTATCCAATCTATTGATTGATTTTTCGTTCATGGATGGGTGGATGACCGACTTGCAATCCTTGATTCATCCCGATGGTCGTCAAATGAATATTACGACATTGATTAAAAATAAATTTAATGAAGTGTGGATCGGAACCGAAGATGGCACCTTTTTCCGGGGTGACAATACGATGAAAACTTTTACACCTTACCGATTCAGTCTCGCAGGGAATGATATTCAAACCATCCGTGGTGAGGATTCATTTTGGCTTGGGGGACGGCTGGGGCATCTCCAATCCGGAATTACTTACTTTGATATTGAACGGCATATTGTGGATGAATATTTATTCAATGATATGATTAATATGGATCAAACTTCTGTTTTTTCGATTATTGAATTTAAAAAGGAAGTTTGGTTTGGGGGCGAGGATGCACTGCTGGTTTATAATAAAAAAAAGGATTTCTGGAGAACTTTTGGATTGCAAGTGGGTGGTAGAAAAAGTTGGGTCACTTCAATGGTGCAAGTTGAAGATCATGTTTGGGTTGGCAGTCCCAACGGTATTTCAATTTTGAAATTAGATGATAAAAAACCAAGCAATTCGAAAGTAGAGAAATACTTCAGGAATATTTTCATTTATGATTTAGCTCTGGCCCAAAACCAGGTTTGGATCGGAACGGAAACGGGCTTCTATATATATGATATTGAGAAAGATTTTATTAGAGATTATCGCCAGTATGGTTATAAAAATAAGGATGTCCTTTTTCCATTAAAATACACGGATTTTACCGCTTTTACCCAGGATAAACATCAAATTCTGGTGGCTAACCGAACCGGAATTCTGTCATTTAATTTTCGAGAAAGGAAATGGTCTAATGCGGTAGATCCATCCATTTTTGGTGGATTGGAAATCAGCGCAATAATCTTGAAAAAAAATACCGTCTTTATCGCTACAGACAATGGAATTATCCAATATGATTTGAAAAAAAACCAGATGGATGTATTTAATTATTCATTTATTGGTCATGTAAACGACATGTATATTAAGGGCAGAAGATTATGGTTGGGAACATCCGAAGGCCTAATTTCGTACCGTTACAAATGAAGCAGCAATCTAAAAAATTAATTCTGATTGGAATTGCTTTGAGCAATCTTATCCCGGCGCAGATCACTCCGAGTAATCGCCGTGGAGAAGAAATGATTCGTCAATACGGTTTTTCCATATATAGTGTTGCGGATGCAAATTCAGACTCCATCCGTGTTTTATCTTTTGTTTCTGTGCCTAACCATGTTTTACAGTTTATCAAATCTAAAGATGGCTTTTCGACTGAATATGAAGCGACAATCACCCTGCAAAGGAAAAAGGGAATTCAAATAGGGCGTCGTAATTGGTCCAATACATTAAAAACCAAAGATTATATAGAATCCATTTCAAAAAAAATTATTACGATTCACTATCATGAATTTAAAGTTGCACCCGGAGATTATATCATATTGGCGGAGGTTCTGGATAAAGATTCAAATGATAGTGGTGTGCAGAAAAGGGAATTGAAATATTCAAAGCATAAAGAAGATTTGACTTTATACACGCCATTTTTCGTTGATTATCTTACCGGTGACTGGGGATTGGAAGAGAATGAAATTCCCCTATTTCAAAATGTAATGGGCGAAAAGATCACCAGGGCTGCTGTGTTTGTATCGGGGAAAATAAAACCCGGTCCATTCATTTTGGAAGTTACTGTATTGAATTCTAAGAAAAAGGAGTTGTGGAAGAAGGAATTTCAATCCCAAGGGGAAAATAATTATTTCCACCAGCGAATTATCATCCCGGATGAAATCGCCAAACAGGGATTAAGAAAAAGAGTTGATATTGTTTTAAAACAAGGCAAGGATAAAAAAACTGAATCCGTGATTTTATCCGTAAGCAGGACGGGGATTTCTCAGTCCATAAGCAATATTGCCCAGGCAGTCGAAAATATGCGCTACATTCTTCAAGATAACGAATGGAAAAAATTGAGCAAAGCCAAGGATACGGAAAAAGAAGTGCTCTTTTTGGAATACTGGGAGGGCCGGGATCCAACTCCGGAAACACCGGATAATGAGGTGATGGATGAATATTTCGCACGGGTGAATTATTCCAACAGCAATTTTAAATCATATATGCCCGGCTGGAAAACGGATATGGGTATGATATATATTTTATTCGGACCGCCTGATGATTTAGAAGTTTATAACGATCCAATGAGCCGGCTGTATTCCCAACGCTGGCATTATTACCGGATAAATAAATATTTTGATTTTATTGATGAAAATGGATTTGGTGATTATCGTTTGTCCACGCCTTTTTTCAGAGGACGAACTTGGTGAAAATCCTTCTCATTCCCGGGGATGGTGTCGGGAGTGAGTTAGCGGCTGAAGTCCATAAACTACTCTCCACCATAAAATCCATTTTCAATATTAAGATTTCAGCCCAGACCCTTGATATCGGTGAAACCCATTTTCAAGAAACCAATATTCTTATTCCTAAAGTTTTT
>JAYEFG010000025.1:0-3380 GCA_034658595.1 Fidelibacterota bacterium
ACTGTCTTAATCCCAAAGTTAGAAGAAGTGAAACCAGACATCCGTCAAATAAAGATTGGATAAATTAATTGTCAGGAACGCATGAGCGTTCTTTCAAATTAACGAATCACATCAATAAGCCCCTGAAGGATTCTCTTGACTGAGTCTTCTTTCAGGGGTTTTTCTTTTGTAACCGAAATGGTTCGGGCCAAGACATTCGTCCCCATATATTCCAATTGGCTGCGAAAAGCAGTCAAAAACCGTTGCCCTGAACTGCTACTGTGTGTAGCGATTAAAGCGAATTTCCCGTTAAAAGCATCCCGCCAATTCTTTGTCTGAAACGAAATCCATATGATCGCATTGGACAGAACCGGCGGTACTCCGCCATTGTATTCCGGAGCGCAAAAAATAAAACCGCTGGCACTGTTCACTTCCTCAATCAATCCCGCCACAAGATCCTCATTAATTTTGGTTTCATTGCTGAATAAGGGTAAGTGCAAATCTTCCAGAGAAATTATATCAGCCTGTTGTTCCATCCCTGATAGAAGCGATTGAAGGTCTTTTGCCAAGCTCAAATTCTTATCATTCATTGCAGTAATGATTAATATTTTTCCCATCAGACCACCACCCCGCCATCTACATTGAGCACCGTACCACTGATATAGGATGCTTCGTCACTGGCCAAAAAGCAATAGGCATTCGCTACATCTTCAACTTCACCCCAGCGTTTTACCGGCACTTTTTCACCCATCATTTTGATAATTTTTTCCGGCATTTGGGCGATCATATCTGTTTTGATAAATCCCGGGGCAACAGCATTTACACGGATGCCATCCTTGCCCAATTCGCGGGCCCAAACCTTCGTCATGCCGATAACACCTGATTTGGTTGCTACATAATTGGTTTGACCAAAATTACCATAATGGCCAACAACCGAGGACGCATTTAGGATAACACCGCTGCCCTGTTCTTTCATGATTGTAGCCGCGGCTCGTGTACAGAGATATACACCTTTCAGATTGACCTCAATCACCCGATCGAACTGCTCTTCTTCCATTTTGACCAAAGTGCTGTCCATTAGGATACCTGCATTGTTCACCAGTACATCCACGCGACCAAACGCATCCATGGTAGCAGTGAGTAATGCATCAACACTACCCTTTTCAGTCACATTGGTTTTAACGAATAAGCCCCCAACTTCATCCGCCGTGGCTTGCCCCGATATTTCATCGAATTCGGCTATGACCACCTTGGCTCCTTCTTCCGCAAATTTGATGGCGGTGGATTTGCCGATCCCCCGTCCGCCCCCGGTGATGATACACACTTTTCCTTCCAATAAGTTCATTTGACTCCAGTCTATTTACATTAATTTCAAGGCGATGAAATTACTTGTTGAAATTGATTTAAAGAAAGCAATCCCATGATTTTGGAAAATATTTTAGGCGCCATTGGAAACACCCCCGTGGTCAAACTGAATTCTATCGGAAAAGAATTGGCATGTGACCTGTATGGCAAGTGCGAATTCTTCAATGCCGGCGGTTCGGTCAAGGACCGTATCGGCCTCCGTATGGTGGAAAATGCGGAAAAGTCCGGACGGATCAAACCGGGAGATACATTGATTGAACCTACATCCGGAAATACAGGCATCGGCCTGGCTTTGGCGGCGGCAGTTAAGGGGTATCGAATGATCACTGTTATGCCTGAAAAAATGAGCATGGAAAAAGAAGTAACCCTTCGCGCTTTAGGTGCTGAAATTATTCGCACACCTACCGAAGCAGGCCATGATGATCCCGAAGGGTTATTTGAAGTTTCAAGACGGTTAAAAGAAGAGGCACCCAATTCTCATATCCTGGACCAATATGAAAATCCTGATAACCCCGACGCCCATTATGAAGGAACGGCGGAAGAAATCTGGGATGATTTTGGGGCAGACTTAGATATGGTTGTCATTGGTGTGGGCACCGGTGGAACCATTACGGGAATTGCGAAAAAACTGAAAGAAAAGAATCCACATATTCAAATTGTGGGCGCTGATCCTTACGGTTCGATTTTAGGCGGTGGCGATGAAGTATATCCCTATCAGGTTGAAGGTATTGGTTATGACTTTTTCCCTGATGTTTTAGATAATTCTCTGGTAGATCAATATGTAAAGATCAATGACCAGGATTCCTTCGATGTGGCCCGACGGCTAATCAAAGAAGAAGGCTTACTATGCGGTGGTTCCAGCGGTACCGTAGTCTGGGCGGCACTTCAGGCCGCCCGAACACTTGAAGCGAATCAAAAATGTCTTTGTATCCTTGCCGATGGCATCCGCAATTATCTTGGTAAATTTGTGTCAGATGACTGGATGAAGGAAAACGGATTTAATATATAATAATGCTATAATAAAAAAGCCCCCGATTGGGGGCTTTTTTATTTCCATTAATTATGCTACTTCAATAAGACCATCTTTCGGGTCTTATCAAACTGATTTGCCCGAAGCTGGTATTATTGATGGTTAATGTCTTGATACCAAGACTACTCAATATAGAAGGTGATTGTAGCCCAATTAGATTCGTAATCAATATCTTTTTTATGACTTTTGACCATATGGATAAGACGAAGATACCACTCTCCACTTTCTACCAATTTTATCTTTCCAAATCCTTTGTTGTCAGTTCTTGCTGTAACTGCTTCTTCATGGCTCCCATCCTCTAAATGTCCATGGAAACCTGCATGACTAGCATAGACAAGCTGATTGGCCACAGCTTTACCATCTCTAAGTACCTGGAAACCCATTTCATCACCTTTCTTGAGATTGTAAGGATTTTGGGAAGGAATAATCTCAATTGGATATTCAAGATTCGTATTAAATGAACCTGTTCGCTTATCACCCACCTGTACTAAAGTTTTGATATGTTTGGAGTAAAGTTCTCGGGCAGGTTTATCCGTTTCACCATTTTTTTTACGTTCAGCTAAAATATCCATAACTTTGTCGTGTGCCAGATATAAGTTGAAATCTTCTGCTGATAGTTCAATGATTTTTGACTCAGTTGATACACTTACCAAATGCGTTCCAATTTTTTCCATCTTCAAATCAAGTAAAGTTTCATACCAACCGTCACGCCATTGGTTTTTATCTATACCCTTTCGCTTACCATTAGGATATACAATGCTGGCGTCAATCATACGGTCCCTAGTGATGATATTTTCACTCTTATCAAACGTTCCGTTATAAAGAGCAATAGTTAAGTTTGTATTTGGTTCAACGATATATAAACGCAGTTTCAAGAACATATCGTGGGCATATAGAAGAGACGCTCCTATAATAAGAGTAGCAAATAAAGCTGTAAACTTTTTCATATTTATTCCTTGTTTTATGATACATTCAAAGCTACACTATTTATACAACAATGTGGGTG
>JAYEFG010000026.1:0-3331 GCA_034658595.1 Fidelibacterota bacterium
ACTTCGTCCACCCTTGTAAGGCATAAGACGTAATCAGCATCCTGAACGTTTGCTTTTGATAAATTTCGCGGGCTTGCACCGTTTCCTTCAACGACAATTACGTCGAGATTTTGGGTGGCCCGTTTACACTTTGCGGGATCCAAATCCATGACAATGATATCATGATCTTCCTGGCTCAATGCTTTTGCGACGTGGAACCCCACCTCTCCAACGCCAATTATGACGATGCGCATAACGAATCCTTTCCTGTAAAAGTCCGAATTTTAAGTATAATTATCAAATCAATCCCATTCTTTTTCTTTATTCATTTTCACGTGAAATATCAGCCCCGAGGGATTTGAATTTCTCTTCAATTTTTTCGTAACCCCGATCAATATGGTAAATGCGACTGATATCGGACCGTCCCTCTGCCATCAGCGCTGCAATCACCAGGGAGGCACTGGCACGGATATCGGTGGACATCACCCGTGCCCCCTTTAACCGATGTACGCCGCGGATAACAGCCACATTATTCTCAAGAGAAATGTTAGCACCGAGGCGAACCAATTCAGGAACATGGGCAAATCGATCGTGGTAAATTGTATCTGTAATAATACTTGAACCATTTGCAACAGACATTAAGGCAATCCACTGCGCCTGGAGATCCGTGGGAAAACCGGGATGAACATCGGTGGTCATATCTACCGCTGCTAATTGATCACATTTTTCGATGGAGATTGAATCATTGTTCACATGGATTTTACAACCGGTTTGTTCCAATTTTTGCAGAACAATAGAAAGATGGCTCGCCTTAACATTGTTGAGTGTAATATCACCCAAGGTCGCGCCGGCAATAAGAAAAGTGCCTGCTTCAATCATATCGGGAATGATTGTCACCTCAACTGGATTTAATGAATCGACACCATGAATTTTTAATTGACTCGTCCCAACACCTTCAATCTGGGCCCCCATTGCATTCAAGACTTCGCAGAGTTGTACGATATGGGGTTCCATGGCTGCATTGGTGATACTGGTTGTCCCCTCCGCCAGAACGGCTGCCATGACAATATTTCCGGTTGCGCCAACGGATGGAATCTCAAAATGAATCCTGGCCCCCTTGAGCTTTTTCGCCCGGGCAATGATATAACCATCCTCCAGCGATACATTCGCACCAAGGTTTTCAAACCCTTTCAAATGGTAATCTACAGGCCGTGGACCCCAGGCACAACCGCCGGGCAATGAAACACGCGCTTCACCAAACCGGCCTAACAGTGGACCCATAACATAAAAAGAAGCCCGCATGGTACTGACTAAATCATAGGGGGCTTCAAAGGAATTCACATTTGATGCATCAATGGTGAGGCAATGTTCTCGGAAATCAATCTCTGCACCCATCATTTCCAGCAGACGGATCATGGTCCGGGTATCCCGTAAATCCGGCACACGGTTCAGCCTTGTTTTACCGTCAACCAAAAGTGCCACAGCCATGATAGGTAAAACAGCATTTTTTGCACCGCTTATTTCAATCGATCCACTGATGGTATTACCACCGTTTACAACCAATTTATCCACGCGCTTGATTCCTCAATTCCTGCGGTGAAGTTATACCCTCGCCAGCCACAAATTCTCCGCTAAATAATTCTGTTATTGCTTGAACTTTTTCTTCATCATTCAAATAACAAACTTCCACTTCTGTTTGTTCACTTTTTATTTTTTTATGAATATATAAATGGTGTTGCGCCCGGGTAGCAATTTGCGGTAAATGGGTGATGCAAACTACTTGTTTATCCCGGCTCAACTTCACCAGGGCTTCCGCAACTTTTTCAGCAGCCTGACCAGAAATACCTGAATCAATCTCATCAAAAATCAGTGTTTCCACCGGATCACTCTTTTTCAATACCGATTTAATCGCCAACATGATCCTGGATACTTCCCCACCGGAAGCCACTTTTATCAAAGGTTTAGGTATTTCACCGGGATTTGCGCTCAAATAGAATTCAATTTTATCAAAACCCTTTGGACCATACTTAACCGGATTGTTTTCATGATGGATAAAACTTCCAACGTCCTTAATAGGGTTGATCTGCACTTGGAATGTGGCACCAGCCATATTGAGTTGTACCATTTCCGTTTCAATTTGTGACGCCAGCTTGTGGGAAGATTTATTCCGAATTTCACTCAATTGATCCGCAAACTTCTGGTACCGACCGATGAATAGATTTTTTTCAGATTCCAAATCAGCGATTTTTTCATCGAGTCCGGATAATTTGCCCAATTCCTGTTCTGAATCCTGGATGAATGATTGTACCGCTGAAATTGATCCACCGTACTTCCGTTTTAATCCTTCGATAGCCCGAAGCCGTTCTTCCACTTCCTGCAACCGGGATTGATCATGCTCCATGGATTCCACATATTGGATCATATCAGCAGAAGCATCCTGGATCGAAACCGCAGCCTGCTCAATAGATTCAATGTATCCCCTCAAAGATTCATCGTATTTTGATAAACGGTCTAATTCATTGAGGGCTGAGGCAAGTTGCCGATAAATGGAGTGATCATGTTCAGTCAATGATTGATTCAAACCCTGGATGGTGGTGATCAATTCATCCACATGATTGAGGCGTTTAAATTCTTTACCCAGTTTTACATCTTCATCAATTTGCGGATCAACCACCTGGATTTCCTGCACCTGGAACTGGAGCAATTCTTTTTGATTGGTTGCATCCTTTTGCAGGTCAACCGCCTTTTTCAATTCATTAATGGTTTGAACTAATTCATTATAAACCAACCCTGTTTTTTCCACCAGTGCCTCGGAACCACAAAAGCTGTCCAGGAAATCAATATGGGTGGCCGCATCCATGATATATTGCTGTTCATGCTGGCCGTGGAAATCAGCCAATGGCGTAACGGTATTCCGAAATGCTTGTTCGGTCATGGGTTTGTCATCGATAAATGATCGTGTGCGCCCGCCCTTGCTGATTAACCTTCTTAATATTTGGTCTTTCCCATTCACTTCAATTTCAACTTCCACAATCGCTTGTTCCCGGCCACTGCGTACATCTGTTTTTTCCGCATTGGCACCCAGTGTTATACCTAAAGATTTTAGCAGGATGGACTTCCCCGCGCCTGTTTCCCCTGTAATCACTGTCAGGCCTCTTCTAATTGGCAGCGATAATTCCCTTATAATTGCAAAATCTTTAATATAAAGACGGTTAATCATTTTTTACCATTCCCTAAAACGAGAAGTGCACCAATGATAACACCGATCGTATCGGCCAATACATCCCATCCGCTGGAATACCGGCCTGAAATGAAGGATTGTAAATATTCATCCATTGCACCGAATAAAATT
>JAYEFG010000027.1:0-3312 GCA_034658595.1 Fidelibacterota bacterium
GCGTTCAGACATTTATCGGGCGGGAAAATGGATTGTTTTTCATGCCCTAATGGTAAAGAGAAATTAGGACACAAATTTTGGAAGGGTGTTTCCTGGCTGAATGGCAGGCATATGTTTTGGGCTTGGATCAGTATGATTTGGGTAGTAGTTGCTGATATTTATGTGCGCATGGTAGCAATGGGAAAATGGACAGATTTTAACACGTGGGGCATATAAGTGGATTTTTCTGATATACAAACAATAGAACATGATGTATTGGTTGTAGGTGCAGGTGGAGCAGGGATTCGCGCTGCAATTGAGTGCGCCGAAAACGGACTGAATACAGGAATGATCTCAAAATCATTGTTAGGTAAAGCGCATACAGTTATGGCTGAAGGCGGCGTTGCGGCAGCAATGGGTAATGTAGATTCCAGGGATAATTGGAAAATTCATTTTCGTGATACCATGCGCGGAGGAAAATTTTTAAATCAATGGCGTATGGCAGAGCTTCACGCCAAATATTCGCCGGATCGTGTCCGGGAATTAGAAGAGTGGGGTGCAGTTTTTGATCGTACAGATGAAGGGTTGATCAGCCAGCGCAACTTTGGGGGACACCGTTACCCTCGCCTTGCCCATGTAGGGGATCGTACTGGGCTTGAGATTATTCGAACCCTCCAGGATTTCTGTATTCATAAAGGAATCCACACGCATATGGAATGTACAGGTCTTGACTTGGTGCTGAATGAAGGTCGTGTAGCTGGAATGGTTGGCTATTGGCGCGAGACAGGACGATTTGTACTTTTTAAGACCAAAGCAATCATTTTTGCAACGGGTGGCGGAGGTAAAGCCTGGCGCATAACTTCTAATTCCTGGGAATATACAGGCGATGGTTTAGGCATGGCATTTCGAGCTGGCGCAGAATTGATTGATATGGAATTCACTCAATTTCATCCCACTGGAATGGTGTGGCCGCCTTCGGTCCGTGGAATACTTGTTACTGAGGGTGTGCGCGGAGATGGCGGTATACTGAAAAATAGCGATGGTGATCGTTTCATGTTTAATTATATACCAAAGAAATTTGCAAACGAAACAGCAGATACAGTTGAGGAAGCCAATCGTTGGCTGGATGGCGACCGCGAAGCCAGGCGACCCCCGGAATTGTTAACTCGGGACGTAGTAGCACGAGCGATTAAAAAAGAAGTTGAAGCAGGCCGTGGTTCTCCAAATGGCGGAGCATTTTTGGATATTGCTTCCCAACGTCCCGCTGACTTTATCAAACGCAAATTACCGTCCATGTACCACCAGTTTAAGGAATTAGCTGTTATTGATATAACCGAAGAGCCCATGGAAGTCGGTCCAACGCTGCATTATTTCATGGGTGGAATTCGTGTGGAAAGTGATACACAGGAAACGAATGTTCCGGGTCTTTTTGCTTGTGGTGAATGCTCCGGAGGTATGCATGGAGCCAATCGTTTAGGTGGAAATTCTTTATCGGATCTGCTTGTTTTTGGCAAATTGGCTGGGGATGGAGCCACCAATTATGTGAATTCACTTACCAATGAGTTACAGATCATTAATCCAAACGTTGAAGAAATTATAACATCTGCTACAGATATATTAAATCGAGATGAAGGTGTAAACCCTTATTTATTGCATGAAGATTTACAGGCAACTATGCAGAAATATGTTGGTATTGTACGCACAGGAGAAGAATTACAGGAAGGTTTAGTTAAACTTGAAAAGATTAAAACAGATGTTGATAATGTATATGCACACGCATCACCTCAATACAATCCCGGATGGAATGAAGCACTTGACATGAAAAATCTTATTGTGACTGCTGAAGCTGTTACAAAAGCTGCATTAGTAAGGGAAGAAAGCCGTGGAGCTCATACACGATTGGATTATGAAGGAGAACAGGAAGCAGGGTTAACATATAATGTTGTTATACGCAATACAGAATCAGGGATGGTTGCTGAAAAAGTTACTCGGGATGATCCTCCAAAAGAATTAGCAGTTATAGCTTATGCCACATTGGAAGAACTGGAAGGTGAAATAAGTGGAACGTAATTTTAAAGTTTGGCGCGGAAACAAGGAAAGTGGAGAATTTGTTTCATATTCTGTAGAAGTAGATAAAGGGATGGTTGTTTTAGACGCAATACACCGCATCCAGGTAGAACATGCATCTGATCTTGCCGTCCGTTGGAATTGTAAAGCCGGTAAATGCGGTTCCTGTAGTATGGAGATTAATGGCCGGCCCAAGTTAGGGTGCATGACGCGCTTGAATGATTATAGTCCGGATGAAGAAATCACAATTCAACCCATTAAAGCTTTTCCAATCATTAAAGACCTGGTGACCGACGTTTCTTGGAACTACGAGCAGAATAAGAAAATTCCACCATTAAAACCAAAAGCCAAGGATCCAGATGGGAACTATCGCATGCATCAACGCGATGTAGAGCGCATCCAGGAATTTAGAAAATGTATTGAATGTTTTTTATGCCAGGATGTTTGCCATGTACTGCGCGACCAGAGTAAAAAAGATAAATTTGTTGGCCCAAGATTTATGATTCGCTTAGCTTCATTAGAAATGCACCCGTTGGATATTGATGATCGCATCCCTGCTATTAAAGATGAATTTGGCTCCGGGATGTGTAATATAACACGTTGTTGTACAGATGTATGTCCGGAACATATTCAAATTACGGATAATGGAATTATTCCTTTAAAAGAACGAGTCGTGGATAAATATTATGATCCGGTTTTATGGCTATATAGGAAAATATTTAAAAGGAATAAAACAAAAACTACAAAATAGATTTTTATCATATTCTTAAGCAAACTTTCAATAGGTAATTACTGAATCTGTGAATGGTGCATTCATCCACCGCTTATGTGAAATTATATACTAAAGATTTATAGATAAAATAAAATCTATTTAAGTTTGAAATTCACCGGGATAGAAATCCAAACACCCACAGCCCGTTCGCGTTGTTTGGCAGGCTTAAAGCGTGTTTTGCGGATTGCCTTTATAGCTGCTTCATCCAGACCGGTATTTGGTATACCTTTTAAAATATGTGTTTCTTTTACACGGCCTTTCTTATCAACAAATACTTGCACAATGACCGTACCTTCGATCCCGGCCTCTTGGGCAATTTCAGGATATTTAGGACGAATAGGAGTAAGCGGTTTTGGAGGGTCATCGTAAGGGATAAATTTCACCCGGGGGCCTTCCGGTGGCGGAGGTGGCGCATCCCATGCTTCGAAACTTGCCAGGTCCGTTTCATCGATGGTCAGATCATCTGCTAAATCTTCGTCCTCTGATTCGATGGG
>JAYEFG010000028.1:0-12028 GCA_034658595.1 Fidelibacterota bacterium
ATAATAATAGTGGTCAGGGCTGCGGTGGAGGCGTAATCGGTAGTATGTCGCAAGACCCTCAGGATGATTGGTCCAACATTGAACCTGTAATTATCGATAGAAATATCTTTATGGATAATGGATGTGATTGTGGTCCAGGAACCTGGGCTGGTGGTAGTGTGATTGATGTGGGCTGGAATATTGATATAAGTAATTCGTTGTTTGCACAAAATTATACTCAGAGTAACGATGGAATCTCTGGTTTTGTAATTCGTAATGGCCCCCAAGTTACTGGCGCAGAAATGACAATGGTTAATAACACTATTGTACGCAACCAACTTAGAAACCAAAATGGATCAGTAAACACAGACGGATCACCTATATCAGCTTTTGGTGGATCAGAAGTAACGATCTTCAATAACATTATTTGGGACAACGAATCAAACCAAGTGTTTTCATTTTCCGGTGATGTTGGTATTAATGAAGACTACAATAATTTAGAAGATCTGACGGGGCAGCAGTTTGGGGCCAATACACTTTCAGAAGAACCCCGCTTTGCTGATCCAGAGAACGGCAATTACAGGCTTGGTGCAACAAGCCCATTAATTGATAAAGGAACTTATAGTTTTATGGGTCATAATGCACCCATTAAGGACGTCAGGGGATACTATCGAAAAGAAACACCGGATATAGGTGCCTATGAAGCGGGTGCCAGCAAGTATATCCTTACCCTGGCCGATGATATAGAAGAGAATAAAGACACGACTTTTGTTAATCTGAGCCAGGAACTCAAAGTTACCGTCACTACCGGGGATATTGATGGCAATGTGGTCACCGACAGTGATGAAGCGGTAAGTTGGGACATTTTTCCCAACCAGAAGTATGCCAGGGTGGGGACGGATGCCGAAACGACTACCAGCAATGGTACGGCCTCAGCCACCATTATCGTTACCAGCCAGACCAGGGGTAAAGGCTTCCGTTTCCGTGTGAATGTCTATGTGGGAGAAGAGGGTTTCGAAAAGTCTCATATTTATGTAATTGAAGAGATTGTGACCGGTGCTCCGCCGCCGGTAGTAGACCTGATGATCAGTCCCAGCACCTGGACCAGTCAGCCTGATTTCACCTTGAATTGGAAGACGCCCACCTGGGCCGCCCAGCGAGACCTGATTGGTGCCGTGGTAGAGATCACCGATGGGATTAACGTCATTCCCGACTATATGGAATTCCCCCCCGGTGATACGCTGACCAATTATTCCTTCACAGCCCCTGAAGCAGGGCAGTACGATGTCCGCCTGTGGCTGACAGGTGAGTTGGGGAATGAAGAGCGTGACAGTGCCCGGACTGTCACCGCCTATTTTGATAATATCCAGCCGTCAGAATTTAATATCCATTGGCCAAATGAGGGATCTTGGGTCAGCGATAAGCCCCAATTCCGCTGGGAAATGTCAGTGGATTATCCTTCAGGAATCCAGATCTATCACCTATTTGTAAACGAGCAGCATTACGCTGCATTTGACCCGAGCCAGGTTACCTATGATAACTCAAGTGATGAAGTGTATGTAGATGCCCCCACATCCGTACCGGATGGGTATCATAGCTGGCATTTGGAGATTTGGGATTTGGCCGACAATATTACCTGGTCCAATGATACAATCAACTTTGGCGTGGATATCACGCCACCCAATATCAGTCACCCCAGTCCCTTGGGCACGATTGATGCAGGTGCCACGACACCCACTATTAATGTAAATATCACCGATGGCGCTTCAGGTGTGAAATATGCCAACCTCCATTACCGTCGTTCTGGCTCCGGAAGTGGCTTCGTAACAGTTGACCTTTTAGGCGGTCCTGTGAGCATTCCCGGCAGTGACGTAAAAGAGGATGGCCTGGAATACTGGATTGATACGGAAGACAATGTAGGAAATTATGATGCTTGGCCCGGTATTGGTGAACTGCATTCTGTCCGAGTGAGGACTGGGAGCAGCATCACAACAGCCTCCCGCTGGCCTAGCGGAATTCCTGGCGGTACCGATTCCACCAACTATTTGTTCTTCTCCATACCATTTGATGTGGGGAATGCCAAAAGTGCAATCATGTCAGTATTGGATCCGGAAAATAAAGGACCGGATGAATTTGCCTACCGTCTCTATGCCTATAATAACGGCTGGCAGGAGAATCCATCCTCCATTACCATGGGGAATGGCTACTTCTTCATCTTTGACCCGGATAAATATTCTGAAACACCAAACTTAAGTTTTGACTTTGGGCAGGGCACATCCACACCCACAAGCCCGCCTTATGGAATCGGTGTATCCCCCGGTCAGTGGAAATTTTTTGGCAGTCCTTACAATTACGATGTTTCCCTGGACAATGTGTATACGGAAAATGACGAAAACATCCGTGAGGCAGGTTCCATTTATACCTGGAGTGGCTCCTGGCGTAGCGCCGGTTCAGCGCTTCAGCCTTGGTTAGGTTATATCTTTAAATCCGGCGGTGCCACCAAGCTGAATATTGATTCCCGGGGTACAGGGTTTGGTAAAATGGCCAAATCCATGGATCCGGATGAGATTCCCATGGATGCCAATGAATGGATCGTGGATATTATTGCCACTACGGGTAATGCCCGGGATGAGCTGAATGCAGTGGGTGTAAGACATATGGCAGAAGACGGTTATGATCCCTTAGATGAATTCGAACCGCCCGCAGTCATGGGCGATATTGTTCTGCGAATCGATAACCGTGATCGTGACGAATCCCCGGACCTTTATGCCAAAGATATCCGTAAACCCAATGAAACGGGCCACTATTGGGATCTCCAGGTATTCGCGCCAACGAATGGCAGCCGAACCTACATCACCTTTGATGGTTTGGGATACATTCCGAATGAATACGATGTTTTTCTCATTAACAAGACCACTCAACAGGCGAAGAACCTGGAATGGGAAAGCAGCTATCGGTTCGCCAATACCGGCTCTGAAGACTACATAAAACAGGAGTTCCGCCTGGTGATCGGTACCAAGGACTTTGTGAAGGAAAACAATGCTGGTGTAGAGCTCTATCCCGATGCCTTTACCTTAAGCCAGAACTATCCCAATCCCTTTAATCCACAGACATCTATTATGATCAGTCTTGAAGAAGACGCCCAGTTGAATCTGATTATCTACAACTTGCTTGGAGAAGAAGTAACCCGCCTGGCCATGAATGAACATCGTCCTGCAGGTTACTATACCTTTATCTGGAACGGTACCAATGATATGGGGGTCAAAGTATCAACCGGCGTGTATTTCTACCAAGCTATGGTACGTAATACCCAGGGCAGGATAGTTCTGAATAAAACTAAGAAAATGATCTTTTTGAAATAAAGAATTGGTGGTTGGTGACAGGATTGCGACAATGAACAAGGTGAATTGTTGCCCATAAGTCTTGTGAAGAAATGATTTGATACTCTCATCATTTCAATCCAAAGAAACTTAAATTCACTCTAAGCGGACGAGCACAGGATGCTCGTCCCACATTCAATCATCCAATTAATCTCCCACTTTTATTTCTACTAACCTTGTTGCCTGTATCACAGGTTTTACGTTACCTTTTCCATAAGTTTGTAAGTAAACAGGAGTCATTCATGAAGCGTATATACAGATTTATACCAATATTTTTTGCTTCGCTTATCCTCGCCCAAGTGGACGATGGTTCCCAAGCTAAACCCACAGCAGCCGTGCTGGATTTCGAAGGGTCTGGGATCACGACCCAGGAAGCGCAGGTGCTTACCCAAAGGCTCGGCTCTGAGCTGGTTCAAACCAACGCCCTCATTATGGTAGAAAGAAACCAGATGAGCGAAATCATGGATGAGCAGGGCTTTCAGCAAGCCGGTTGTACCTCGGCAGAATGTGCCGCTGAAATTGGTGCATTACTCGGTGTGCAAAAAATGATTACCGGCTCCTTCGGGAAAATCGGAAACTCATATACCATTGAAGCGCGAATGTTTTCAGTTGAGTCGGGTAAAACAGAAAAGACCGTCAGTAAAACATATAAAGGTGAAGTGGATGGCCTCCTAACAGAAATCCAGGTTGTGGCCTGGGAACTGGTGGGTCTTCAGCCGCCGGCAGACTTACTGGCTAAAGCAGGCATTGCAGCACCCGCTGAAGAAGTGGCGGAAGAAAAACCCAAGAAAAAAGGCGGCAGCAAATGGTTCCGTAATACTCTTATCATTCTTTTGCTTGCCGGGGGCGGCGCTTATGCAGCCATGCAGGCCGGCGGTGACGCTGATCTTCCAGAACCCCCTGAACCACCTACAAGCGGCGGGGCCATGTTCATGATCGGGGGTGGAAAATGAGACGCCTATTATTTTTAACAACAATATTTTCAGTTTTATTTTCACAAACCTACCAAAGTGAAATCCAACCCATTTGGGATAACAACTGTACTTCTTCATGTCATATTAGTAGCAGTCTTAATGGCGGTTTAAACCTATCATCATCAACCAGTTATTCTGAATTAGTGAATGTTGCCTCCCAGGGCTATTCAGGTTTTATGAGAGTTAAGCCGGGCGATGCCATGAACTCTGTTCTCCATCAGAAAATTGTTGGAAATACATCTTTTGGAGACCGTATGCCCAAAGGCGGTTCTGCCCTGGCCCAGGCCGATGAGCAAAAAATAAAGACATGGATCGATAATGGTGCTCCTCAGGATTGGAGCGGTGGTACAACCGAAGGAATTGATGTTAGTTTCAAAAGCAGCGACACTTTTGGAGGTAAAGTTCGCATTGGATATGTTCCTCAAGGAAATGATCCAAACTACTGGACAAGTGTAACTCATAAATGGGAATTGGCCGATCATTCTTTTCCTGGAGACTATACGGCAAAAGTCTGGAATAGTAATATCAATGATGGCGAAGCCCACCTTATAGTTTTTGTTGATTCAGACAATAATGACCAATGGGATAATGCCAATGAGTACGGAGCCATATCCCAAGTATTTCAGGTGACCAATAAACAGGGTAATGCAGGTGCCCTAACCTTGATGAAAGGCGGCGGCGGTGGTAACCAGGGTATTAACCTTACGGTGGCCAGTAATGAAACCCTTAACATGGAAACAATATTGGCTGGGCTTATACCAGCGGGACAAGACCCAAATAATTGGGCCAATAGAAGTTGGGATGAGAATCTTGGGAATTACACATTTCCCGGTAGCTATCCAATTATAATTAATCGTAGCGATTTGGCGGATGGGACCAATTATCATTTGATCGTTTTTGCTGATTTGAATAATGATTACTTACTAGATAATGCGACCGAACACACAGGCACTTCGATGCCCTTTAGCATTTCAGGGGGTATCGGTAATGCTGGCACGATTAATCTGAATGCGCCTGGCGGCGGTAAGCCCAATACAATTGAGATTGTGGTTCGATTAAACCAGGATATTGGTATGGGTGATGTTCATGTAGGTGTCTGGTTGCCAGGGAACAATGCTGATCCAGATATAGTTGATAGTAAAGATAATCGAAGCACCCCCTCTCCTACTGAAGGTTGGGGATTTGAACTGAATGACAGTCGTATTACTCCCAATAGTGGCCCTTACCATGTGGAGGTCTTTTTCGATCAGAATAATAATGATATGCCCGACGGCAGTGAGCTTTCAATTGAATTAACAAGCATATATGCAGATGCCCAGGGATACGCACATATCGATGTTGACTTATCAGGCGGCGGCGGCGGAGGTACAAACCTTACTGTCATGCTAACAGTCAACGGTGTTGTTGATGGCATCAATGGGCAACTTTATATCGATCTACTCCGCAATAGTGATGACTTCTTACTTCATGGTTCCCAGCGGGGTGAAATGACGCCTATTACTGATCGTCATTTTGATTTTAATATACAAGGTGTTAGCGATGGTGAAACCGTTTACCTGAAAGGATTGTATGTTAATGCATCACAGGAACTCCTTGCAGAGGGGAACTCAAATACATTCAACTGGCCCCCCTCAGGAGACATAGATCTTGTTCTTGAAAAAGGAACTTATTCAGGACCTATCAAGGCAACGATCACGGTAAATGGGACCGATGAAAGTGGGAGTCTTTCATTCAGAATATTTCCTGAAGGCACAGTAATAACTGATGAGATGCCTGATTTATTTGGAGCAATATATGGCTATGATGATTCAGAAGTATATTCTTCACCACCCAGCAATCAAGAGATAGAGATTAACGATTTACTAAATGATGTAGACTATGGTATCTATCCAATTGTGGTGTGGTATGATGTGGGTTTAGATACAGGATGGGATCCTGATGAAGATCCTTTTGCTCCCGGTCAATTAACCTTGAGCAGCGGACAGGATGCGCAAGTATCCATTGGGCCACTTAATATATTACCTGGGCCCAACATTCAATCAGCAAATCTTATTGGGCTTACGCCGAATGAAGGTGACGATCTTGCAATTTCAGTTAATGTTACTGCCCATTCCAGCCCATTGGCTGGGGCAGTGGGAAGCGTTGATTTAATATATTATACAGGGTCAGGCAGTTTTGTAAATCTTGGATGCAATAGCTCAACTCCAGGAACATACGATTGCACAATACCTGGTTATGATATCACTAACGCTGGTTTAGCAATAGGAATCGATGCATTTGATCAATACGGCGCTGTATCTACAGTCGGTCCATATGATGTGGCTGTTCAGTTTACATCCATAAATATCACATCAGTACCCGCAGAACGTTATATCATGATTTCTGTTCCTGCTAATCTATCCAATGCTTCTATAAATGGTGTGGTTGGAGACGAATTAGGTGAAGCAGACCCGAAAGTTTGGCGCAGTTTTAAGTGGATTAATGGTGCATACCAAGAAAATGCTGGTAATCTTGCTATAGGTTCAGCTGTATGGCTCATAAGTAAGGATGGTGCTTCTATTAATGCTGATAACGGTTATTCGACCGCCCTTCTTACCGGGAAAACTATTAATCTGGCAAACGGATGGAACCAAGTGGGTAATCCTTATAATTTTCCAATTCAGTTAACGGATGATTCCCAAGTCCAGCTATCAGGCACAGTAGAACAAAAACTCTACCAATATTCTGGTGGCGAAAACTACACGGAGTCTACCATTATGCAGGCGGGTAGCGGCTACTGGATTTTTTCCTCCGGTAGTGGTACCATTAAAATCAATCCGATATTTGGATTTAATTCTAGCAGTAAACAACTTGCTAGTAAAACAACTATTGGTTGGAAGGCAACTATAGAAGTCGTAGCTGGGTTGCAAAGAGATAAAGTAACAGCCTTTGGACTTCATCCTGAAGCTTCTAATGGTTATGATAGGCGAGACTTTCATGAACCGCCTGTTATCGGGGAATATATTTCAGCATACTTCAAGCACCCTGAAGCAGGAAGGCTTAATGAGGATATTCGTCTAGAAGGAGAGGATTTATATACTTGGCCACTAGCCATTGAAACTAACCAGCGTGGTATTGCCGAAATATCTATCCCAGATATTTATGGAATCCCAAATTATCTTGAAGTAAAACTGTATGATCCTGTATCTCGGATTGTTTACAATATGCGGGATGAGGCATCAATACGTATTACGTCCCAAGGATCAGAAAACCCTTATTATTTAGAACTGCTGGTGGGCTCTTCTGAACAAATTGAAGATCAATTAGACGCAATGGGTGTAGTCCCAAGTACATTCGAATTGGCGCAGAATATACCGAACCCATTCAATCCTGTGACCAATATCCGTATATCTCTTATTGAGGATGCGAATATCACCCTCAGGGTGTATAACCTCTTAGGAGAGGAAATGAATACCTTGGCGCTTAACCGATCCTATGGTAGAGGCAACCATCGCTTCATCTGGGCCGGGAAAGATGACAAAGGCCGTCAACTGCCCTCGGGTATTTACCTTTACAGACTTGAGGTGATGACTCATAGTGGTGTGCCTCTTTATCAGAACACGAAGAAAATGATCTTAATGAAATGATGAAACGACTCCTTTTTATTGCATTTTGTATAAGCACTTTTGCTATTGGGCAAAAGGAGTTTGGGAAAATCACCCTTCCTCTGGGGCGGGTTCAAGTTCAAAAAGGAGGGAGCGGTGATTTTAAAAGAGCCCTTCCGCGCATGGCAATTCATGAAAAAGATGTGGTTAAAACAATGGCCAAATCCCGCTGTGAGATTACCTTAGTGGGCGGCGGTAAACTCCGGATCGGCGAAGACTCCGAGTTAGAGATCACAGAAGCCAATGTAAAACCCATGGAAAAGAACTTTGGCGCAACGCTAAAAAAAGGGAATGTTTGGGTAGCAGCCAAAGCGGCCTTTGGCGAAAAGAAAAATGTGGCGGTCCGGACACCCACCGCTGTAGCGGCTATTCGTGGGACAAAATATCGCGCCAAAGCAGGTGCTGACGAAAGTTCAGTTTTGGTCTATGAAGGAAAGGTGGATGTGAACGCGGCTAAGAATGTGACGGAAGCCCGTAAAAGTCAGTTGAAACAAGGATTTCAACCTCCAGGCGGTGCACCCAAATTCAAGTTAGGTCCGGTAGAAGAAATTCAGGCGCCCACACAGGTGGCTGGCCCCTATGAAGTATCTTTAGAAGATTGGGTGAGTCTGGTAGAAGGCATGCAGATCAACGTTCGCAAAGATGGAAAATATTCCATGTTCAAATTTGACCAGGATGTCGATGCTGGTCTCGATTTCGTCAAATGGAATAAAGAGCAGGACGCCAAAGACGGGAATTAATCTTTTTAAAGAATATTGATGTCTGATTTATTAAAACGCCTTGGTATTGGCGCTGGTATTGGTATTGTTGTTGCGCTATTGATTGGTTGGGGTACTTATGAAATATATTTTCTGAAATCGGTATTAGATGGCTATGAATTTCTTTCTTACGATGGCCGCATGCGGGCTCGAACGGAAAATGTAGAGCAAATGTCTATCGATGATGTAGTCGTCATTGATATTGACAATAATTCTGTTGCACCTCCAGAAGAAGGCGGCCTCGGGAATTATTACGACTGGCCCCATGCTTATCATGGCCAGTTGATCAATACAGTTACATCGGGTAATCCTTCAGCACTTTTATTTGATATTATTTTTGATCGAGAAAATACATTCAACTTTGAACTGGTAAATGCTCTAAATGCCAATAATGCACCTACGGATGAATCCTTGGCGGAAGTAACTGGTCAGTTTTTATCCAGCAATGATCCCCAACTTATTTTAGAAGCCACATATAATTCTCAAAAAACTTACCATGCTCTTGTTTTTGAGCAGGAAGACACCCTGATGTTTCTCAATAAAATGGATGCGGAGCCAGAAGGATATTATTTTGAGGATCATATCATTCGTGGTATTCCGACAGAAATTGCAAAGCGACTGCCAACAGCTGATAGATTAGGGAATACATATGTTAATCTGCTTTCTGCATCAGTAGGCGCGGGAGCGGCTAATTTTCCCCAAGATGAAGATGGGGTAATTCGCAGGTCACCGACTGCTGTTTATTTTGAAGGTGCGGATCATGTATATCCCAGCCTGGTCATGTCGGCTGCTATTGATATTCTGGGGATTAAAAAAGACGGCGGGTTTAATTATGATTTTGACAATAGAGTTTTACAACTGATCGATACAACGGATACAGTGGTGCGGGAAATTCCTATCGATGAAACCGGCCGTATGTACGTCAATTATTACGGACCCTTTCAGACCTTTTATTATTTACCCTACATGTATTGTTTTGATCCAGAAATGCTCCCTCCGGAGTACTGGGAAGGTAAAGTGGCCTTTGTTGGGGCATCTCTTCCGGGACTTATGGACCTTCGGAATACACCGGTTCAGGAAACCTTTGCAGGTGTCGAAATCCACGCCAATGTGATGAACAGTATTTTAAAAAATGAATTTGTCCGGATAAAAGATCAATCGGAGACCTTTTATATCATTTTGGTCATTTGTGTGGTTTTAGGTGTACTGGTCAGTCTTCCGGAAAAACCATTATATACCCTGCCCGTTCCTTTAGTGGGTGTGGTTGCGTGGGTATTGTTTACCTACAGCCAATTCTTCTCTTCCCTCATTATGTGGGAAGTGGTTCGACCCGCCCTCTCGATGATCGGGACTTATGGCGGCATTTTCTTATACAATTTTCTTATTGTTGAAAAAGATAAACGTTTTTTAAAAGATACTTTTGGTGCTTACATCTCACCGGAACTCATTGATCAAATGTTCGATGCAAAGGAAGAGCCATCTCTCGGCGGTAACGAAGGATATCACACGGCTTTCTTCACGGATATTCAGAGCTTTTCTGCTTTTTCAGAAAAATTATCGGCCAGTGATTTAGTGGAATTGTTGAATGATTATTTGACCGAAATGACCGATATCCTGCTGGATAACAAGGGTACCCTAGATAAATATATCGGAGATGCCATTGTGGCTTTTTATGGCGCACCGGCGCCGGTAGATGATCATGAATATTGGGCCTGTATTACGGCGATAAAAATGCAGGATAGCTTAGATGAATTGCGTCAGAAATGGCAGGGCCAGGGTGATCGATGGCCGGAGATAGTCCACAATATGCAAAATAGAATTGGTATCAATAGCGGACAAATGGTTACGGGGAATATGGGTTCGACCATGCGGATGAATTATACCATGATGGGTGATACGGTAAACTTAGCAGCACGACTGGAAGCATCTGCAAAGCAATATGGTATTTATATCCAAGTGGCAGATGAAACATATAAAGCATGTAAGGATAAATTTATCTGGCGGGATTTGGATTATGTAATTGTTATGGGAAAATCAGAACCGGCCCAAGTATTCGAACTCATTGCTGAAATAGGAAAAATGCCAGATGGCTATGATAATCTTCTTGAAACCTACCATGAAGCACTATCGTTGTATAGAAATCAGGAATGGGATAAAGCTATTGATGCATTCAAGGCATCTGACAAACTTGAAGATATGTTCCCCGGCAGAAAGACGAACCCGAGTCGCGTTTATATTCCGCGTTGTGAACATTATCGTGAGAATTCTCCCGGTGATGACTGGGATGGTTCCTGGGCCCTGACAAAAAAATAGCACCAATTTAACCGCATGAATTTGCCATTTTATTCCGCAGAAGATGTGACGTCTGCTGTACCCATGAACGAAGCCATTGAAGCCATGAAAAGGGCTTTCGTTGCATTAAGCGATGGTTCCGCCATTGTCCCCAATCGGATCAACCTTCCCATGGTGGATCAGAACGCGCTTCATCTTTCCATGCCGGCTTACATTAAAGGTGGAAAGTATAATACCATAAAATTGGTAAACGTTCATTTTGATAATCCGCAAAAAGGTTTGCCCCTGATCAATGGTGTAATTCTTGTCATGGATGCAGTTAAGGGAAATCCAGTTGCTTTGGTTGAAGGAAAATCCGTCACCGCTCTTCGCACAGGGGCTGGATCAGGATTGGCGACCGATTTATTAGCAAAAGCCGATTCAAAGAATGCCGTTATATTTGGAAGTGGTGCACAGGCAAAAACACAGATTGAAGCGATTCGATGTGTAAGGAATTTGGAATCAATTAAAATAATTGGTCGATCAAAAGAAAAGACAGAAGCATTTTGTAATAAATTTGATGATGCGGTTCAGCCCGGAAATATAAATGATCTGAAAACAGCAGATATCATCTGCACGGCCACCACCGGTGAAATACCTTTATTTGATGCAGACGATGTTAAGCTCGGTGTCCATATCAATGCTGTGGGCGCCCATAAACCGGATACAAGGGAGTTGGGGACAAAGCTCATCCGAAATGGTAAAGTTTATATAGACCAATTATCCTCTAGCAAAGAAGAAGCAGGAGATATATTGATTCCAATTTCGGAAGGACATTATAACTGGGGTCAAATTGAAGGAGAATTGGGCAATTTAGTTTCAGGAAAAATTAGTGGACGAGAGACTGCCAATGATATTATAATTTTCAATTCCATCGGGAATGCAGTCCAAGATTTGGTGATTGCTGAGACGGTGATTGAAAAAAATGAAAAATGAGCATATATCCTGTTTTAAGTTTCATA
>JAYEFG010000029.1:0-11873 GCA_034658595.1 Fidelibacterota bacterium
AGATTTTATTGTTCCCATAAAATTGCAAAATATTCAAAATATGGTGGCCCACACCAAGGATGGCAAAATTGATTCGTCTGAATCTTGGAGAATCGTAGATGTTTTATTCACACCTATGACTTTAGTGACGCTTCAAACGCCGGTTCTTGCAGTGAATTGGCGCCGGAAACTGGCGGGAGTTGAAGATCTGATTCACGTGTATTTGATCAATCCCACCGGGGGAGAAGCATCCAAGCATTCACTGGTTTATGTAAAAGGCCAATGGCTGGTCATCAAAGGGCTCCACGGCAAACCGAGACGGACCTACCGTATGACGCCGGAAGAATCATTGGAATACCAGCGGGTCATTTTTCAAGCGATAAAAAAAGACACATACTGGGGCTGGTGGAAATTCGCCAGTTGGTATAAGAAATGGCGGAAAAATGTTTCTGTCACCCATTAAAACAAAAAATTCCATCCCTAATTATGGGGACAGGGTTTTATACTATAGCCCGGGGGGAACCCCTATATAAAATAAGATACCCCATCTTTCGACGGGGTTTTTGTATTTGTGCTTCGTAGTGATACAAAGAATTGTAGCCCGTAGGGGAATCGAACCCCTGTTGCAGGAATGAAAATCCTGAGTCCTAACCACTAGACGAACGGGCCAAAAAGTCTAATTCTCTTGAATTAGCGGTGGCAAAATTATGAGGTTTGCCACTTTTTCGCCAAACCAATATTCCTAATTATTCGATAGGTCTAATATGTCCAGCAATTCACCCTGCTGGTGGAGTTCAATGGTGATATCCGCACCGCCAACCAGTTTTCCTTTCACGAATAACTGGGGGATGGTCGGCCAGCCGGATTGTTCTGACAACTGCACACGGATTTCAGGATCTTCCAAAACATTAACATCTTTGTATTCCACACCATAATGATTCAGGATCTGCACCACCTGGTTGGAGAATCCGCACATGGGCATTTCCTTCGTACCTTTCATGTACAGGATGATGGGGTTGGAGGCGATATCATTTTTGATTTGTTCAGTAAGAGTCATAATTATTCCCTATGAGTTATGTTTGGCCCATCTTTCGGGCGAATATGTTTTTAATTCAAGTGCATGGATCTCATTTGTCATAAAATCGCCCACAGCTTTATAAACAGCTTGATGCTGTTCCACCAGGTTAAAATCTGAAAAACTATCGCTGATAACAATCGCACTGAAATGATCTTTTGTACCGGTGGTATCTACCACCTTCACTTTGGCATTTGGGATGCCGCTCTCAATTAGTTGTTTTACTGCTTCAGGTTCCATAAAATAAGTCTGATTTTGGGTGCGAAATTTACAACTATAACAATAATAATTTTATATTTTCAGTAAGTAATTGTGCTTTAAGGTGTTTTTTTAATTCCACAAATTTTCTCAACTTCATACCATGAATTTGAGGGTTAAATGAAATTGTTTTCGTGGAATGTGAATGGCATCCGTGCCGCAGAAAAAAAGGGCTTCTTAGATTGGTTGGATGAAACACAGCCTGAAGTTGTCTGCCTGCAGGAAATCAAAGCAAGAGTCGATCAGCTTGGTACTTCCCTGATAGAAGACCATGGCTACCACACCTATTGGCATTCGGCCGAAAAGCCCGGTTACAGCGGTGTGGCGACTTTTTGCAAGGATGAACCGCACTACGTTCAGGAAGGCCTTGGCATTGATCGGTTTGACTCAGAAGGCCGCGTCCTGATTACGGAACATGATAATTTTTTACTTTATAATATTTATTTCCCCAATGGCCAAAAAGATGAAACCCGCCTCCAATACAAACTCGATTTTTATGACGAACTTTTGCCTATCATTAATGAACAAGTGGATAATGGCACCAACGTCGTAGTTACAGGGGACTGGAATACAGCCCACCATCCGATAGATCTGGCCCGTCCCAAGGAGAATATAAAAACATCAGGATTCATGCCCATCGAGCGGGAACGTCTTGATACATATGTCTCCCATGGATGGGTGGATACATTTCGCCATTTTCATTCTGAGCCGGATCGCTATTCCTGGTGGACTTACCGCTTCGGTGCCCGCGGGCGGAATGTAGGTTGGCGGATTGATTATTTTTTCGTGAACGAAGGTTTTGTGGAACAGTTGGAAGATGGAGATATCCATGACGACATTATGGGTTCGGACCATTGCCCTGTTTCACTCACACTTAAGGTAGAAGGTATCTAATGCAAAAAGCGGACATAGTAAAAGATTGGATTAAACGATATACGGGAACATCCGCCGAGGAATTTGGGGATTGGATCCTGTTGACCAACTTCCAGAATTACGTGGAGAAATTTGCTGAAAAATATGATGTTGAGGTAAGAGGAAAAGGCGGCCCTATGACTTCTGCCACTAACGAGGATGGTGTTAGTATTATCAATTTTGGGATCGGAAGCGCCAACGCCGCAACGGTAATGGATCTTTTATCCAGTGTGGAGCCGAAGGGCGTTCTATTTTTGGGTAAATGCGGCGGCTTAAAGCATTCCACTGAGATTGGCCATTTTATTCTCCCCAGTGCCGCCATCCGTGGCGAGGGTACTGGCGACGACTATTTCCCAAAGGAAGTGCCCGCCATGCCCTCGTTCAAAATCCATAAGCACGTTTCTGAATTGCTGGTGCGGCAGGGCCTGGAATACCGAACCGGGGTGATCTATACCACCAACCGCCGTGTGTGGGAGCACGATGACGATTTCAAGGCGTACTTGAAGAAGATTCGTGTTCTTGGGATTGACATGGAAACAGCCACATTATTTTTAGTCGGTTTCGCCAACGGCATCGATCGCGGCGCCCTTCTGCTTGTATCAGACGTTCCCATGACACCGGAAGGGATCAAGACAGAGGAGTCAGATAAGGAAGTGACCAAAAAGTGGGTGGACCTTCACCTCGAGATTGGTATGGAGGCGATGGAAAGTATCGGCAAAGAAGGGGAACAGATCAAACATTTTACGTATTAAGAAAGTGTTAAAGTGCGGGTGTGTTTACCTGTTCACATTAACACATGAACACTCTGACACTTGAACACTTTTATTCTATCATCAGATCCACCGCAATCGCATCCGCAAAGGCAAATCCATCCGGCGTCAATTTTAATCGGTCAGTTTCCTTTATAAAATAATCCCCCCATTTTGATTGGTTATGGTCGATTGAATGATTGACTGTTTCTTGGTATAACAGTGGAATTTGTGAAAGGTTAATTCCATTTTTGATTCTTAGGCCAAATCCGATCATTTCATTGGTTCTGTCTTTATCCGATAATTGATAATCATCTTGGCGCGGCAATTTGCCGCCGCCCAATTTTTTAATATACCCGTCCAAATTCCGGATATTCGAAAAACGATTTTTTGCGTCAAACCCATGGGCCGATGGGCCGAATGCCAAGTATGGTTCAATCTCCCAATAATGGAGGTTGTGTCTACATTCCAAATTCGGTTTAGACCAATTGGAAATTTCATATTGTTCAAATCCATTGTCTATCAATGTGGATTGGGTCCATCGGTACAAGTCGGCACTTTGGTCATCGCTGGGCATGGTGACCTTACCCCGATTCACATATTGATACAGTTGGGTGCCTTCTTCAACCGTTAGGGAATAGCAGGACATATGCTCCGGTTCCAAATCAATGATGCGTTGGAGATCCCGTTTCCAGATTTCCACTGTTTGCCCGGGGATATTAAAAATGAGATCGCAATTGATATTGTCAAACCCTGCTTGTCGTACGGCATCAAATGTTTTGAATACTTCATCCGGGCCGTGAATTCGTGTTAAGAATTGGAGCAGACTTGGCTCAAGAGATTGGACGCCCATAGAAATTCGATTAACGCCCAAATCACGAAAGTCTTTTAACTTGTCCGCCGGCGCTTCACCGGGGTTGGCCTCCACAGTGAATTCGGTCACTTGAGATAAATCAAATTTTAATCCCAAAGTTTTGATGAGTAATTTTAATTGGTTTGGCGACATGAGACTGGGCGTACCGCCGCCGATGAAAATGGTATCAATGATCCATTCGATCGTATCCGTGTCGCACATTTCAATTTCTTTGAGTAGCGCTTCAAAAAATGCGGGTATGGCGTCATCCCTGTCCGCCACGGAATAGAAATCACAATACATGCACTTCACCCGGCAAAAGGGCATGTGAATATAAATGCCGGCCTTTGGAATGGAGGGAATTATTACTCGGCTAAACTGTGGAGGTCATCCCGGATCAGGATGAGGATGGCGGACTGGGGCATTATGAGGTAATCTTCATTTTCTATTTTCACCTCGATAGAGGCCTTATTCACGAATAATGCCATATCACCCACTTCAGCTTGAGGTGGAATATATTTCACCGAACCGCCGTCACTGGTTGACCATGGTTCATCCATATTGTCCTCCGGATTACCCAATGGAATTCCCGGGCCTACTTCAACCACTACACCACTTAAGACTTCCTGTTTTTCAACCACACTGGGGGGCAAGTAAAGCCCCGCTTTGGATTTCCTTCCACCTTTGTCCGGGCGAATCAGTACACGATCGCCCACTACAAGGATCTGTTTATTTTTACTTCGCATGGCAGAAATTAGAGGTGATAACAGTTCGTGTTCAACCCTTATAAATTCGAGAAATCCCAGGTAATATTTTTCTTTAGACGGCCTGCAAGGCAGGCTGATTGACGTGGAAAACACTTTTCGATAGGTTTGCGTCAACTAGAGATGGTTGTAGAACATATTCTAACCCATTGTTATGATATGTTGGAATTAGAGTATAAACGAGCGAAATTTATTATATGGATGTTGAAATTAAGATTGTGAAAGCCGCCCGGGAAAAATCGGATGTAATCGCGATTCGAAGGTCGGTATTTATTGAGGAACAAAATATTCCGGAAACCATTGAAATTGACGCTAATGAGGATAAAGCATCTTATGTATTGGCTTATGCGGATGGCAATCCTGTTGGAACGGCCCGTTGGCGGGAAACACAATCAGGTATAAAATTGGAACGATTTGCAGTGTTAAAGGAATACCGATCTTATGGAATTGGCAAACAATTAACAAAATTCATATTAAACCAAATCGAAGGACATAAAGCAATCTATCTCAATGCCCAGGAATCTGTTATTCCTTTTTATGAAAATTGTGGATTTAAAATTGTGGGAGAAAAATTTGAGGAAGCAGGAGGAATTTCGCATCAAAAAATGTTATATCCGAAGGGAGAATAAACAAAAGCAGTCGTTTTTCTGTCATAAATTTCCACTTATATTCCATTTGATTTCAAACATTCAAAAGCCATAGAAATAAGCTCAATGTCCGGTTCAATTTATAGGCGCATGGGACAACTCCTGTTCCATTTCTGGCCCTATATCATTTTCTCATCCATTTCAGCAATCATTTTTGTATTGTTGAATAGTGCCTCCATGTGGCTCACCGCCTCACTGATCAATAATGTTTTATCGGACTTTGATAAGATTGTCCAGTCCCAATTGGAGTGGGCTTCTAAACCCGTCCTGACCTTGAATGAAAAACTGAAATATTGGACCAATCTTCTTATATTGAGGGAAACACCGGCAGGGTCCTTAAAAGTCTTATGTTTAGTCTTATTGGGAGTATTCTTCGCTAAGAATATCTTTCTGTATATTAAAAATATTTTACTCCGAATTGTTGAACTGAAACTGGTAAAAGATATTAGAGACCGCCTCTATATGCATATCCAAACACTCTCATTGGGGTACTTTCATAAAAAGCAGACTGGTTCCATCACCTCTATTGTAATGAATGATGTAGAACAGCTCCAGATCGCCCTTGCGGTTGTTTTTCAGCGGTTATTTGTTGAACCGATCAATATCTTCACCTTTGTAGCACTTTTATTCATCATCAGTTGGAAACTGGCCCTGATTGCAATTGTCATCATTCCCTTGGCAGGGATTGCCATTATAAGCATTGGACGGAGTATTCGCAGGAAATCACGCCGTACACAGGCAAAAATTGCTGAAATTATGCAAATCCTGACTGAAACCCTTTCATCCATCCGAATTGTTAAAGCATTTGTGAATGAAATAGAAGAGGTCAAAAAATTCACCGAAAAAAGTGGACAATATTTTAAACTGCTTTTAAAAAGGGCACGTCTGGATCTGATCGCTGCACCCATTACAGAAAGTTTTGGTGTAATCATTGGTGTGGTTCTTTTGTGGTATGGGGGTATGGAAGTCTTGTCTAACCGTGGTGTCAGCGCAGAAGATTTCATACGTTTTATTATTATACTGTTTGCCATTTTGGGTCCCATAAAACAAATGAGCAATGTGAATATTAAAATTCAAATAGGTGCCGCTTCTGCCGAGCGTATCTTCGGATTATTGGAAACACCACCGGAAATTGTTGAAGATACAGATGCAGTTGATATCGGTGCATTTAAGTCATCAATTGAATTTGATCATGTTCATTTTGAATATAATGATGGTGACAACCGCGTTTTGAACTCGGTCAGTTTTACCATTAATAAGGGTGAAGTCGTAGCTTTGGTCGGACCCAGCGGTTCTGGCAAATCCACTATCGCTGATTTGATACCCCGTTTTTATGATGTATCCGCAGGAGAGATTCGTATTGATGGCCATGATATACGCAAAACAACTTTACCATCCCTGCGGGGGAATATGGGAATTGTTACTCAGGAAGTCATTCTTTTCAATGATACAATTCGTAAAAATATTGCCTATGCCCAGCCTGATGTCAGTGACAATGCCGTTCGCCAGGCCGCTGAAGCAGCCAATGCATTGGAGTTCATCGAACAAACACACGATGGATTTGATACCCTGATTGGAGAGCGCGGCGTGAATTTATCCGGTGGACAGAAACAACGTTTGGCTATTGCCCGGGCTTTATTAAAAAATCCACCCGTCCTCATTTTGGATGAAGCCACCTCAGCATTGGATACAGAATCAGAAAAAATGGTTCAAAAAGCGATCGAAGTTCTTATGCAAGATCGGACGGCTCTGGTGATTGCACACCGTTTATCCACGGTTCAAAATGCGGATAAAATTATTGTACTGGATAAAGGAAAAATTTTAGAAGTTGGAACCCATGAAGAACTGTATGAAAAAGACGGTCTTTACCGGCGCCTGTATGACATCCAATTTGATTAAAGATATTAAATGGAAAAAAAGTTAAATATATTCTTCAGCAATTCGATTTCGGCCTATAAATGGGGCGGGGGAGAAAAATGGATGATTGGCGCCGCCCGAGGCCTTAAGGCCCGTGGGCATGAAGTTACCCTATCCGGGAAAGCTAAATCTGTTTTTTTGAGCAAAGCGAAAGATGCCAACCTTGATATTTTACCCCTTAATATTTATGCTGATTATAATCCCTTTAAAATCTGGCATACTAAAAGAATCCTAAAAAGGAAAAGAGTAGATGTAATAGTGCTGAACTTAAATAAGGATATCCGTGTGGCGGGGATTGCTGCACGTTTGGCTAAAGTTCCTGTAATTATCGCCAGAAACGGGATTCAGCTTTTTTCGGATAAATGGAAACATAAAAAGACAATCGGGATTGTGGATGGCATTATTACCAATTCAGAATCGATCCGCACCGCTTATAATGCCTTTCCTTGGATGGCTCATGAAAAGACGACGGTAATTTATAATGGACTGAAAATGAATGGTATCGTAGAACCCGCTGATGTGCATACTATCTGGAATATTCCCAAGGATAACCTGGTTTTTGTGGCGGCGGGACGGTTAACCGGGCAGAAAGGATTCGATTTGTTGATCGAAGCCGCAAGTCGCATAAATGGTTCAACAAGGCCCTTTACCGTTCTAATCGCAGGTATGGGGAAAAATCGCAAGGCACTTGAAAAGCAGATTGACGAAAGCCAATTAAACGGAAGTGTAAAATTGATCGGTTTTCAAAATAATTTACCTGCTATTCTTAAAGCAGCTGATTATATCATTATGCCTTCCCGGCAGGAGGGAATGCCCAATGTGGTCATGGAAAGTATGGCTTTAGGAAAACCGGTTTTAGCAGCCAATGTGAATGGTGTACCGGAATTAATGAATCATCGCAAAACAGGATATATTTTCAAGCCTATGAAAGTGAGTGCTATTTGTGAAGCGATCACGTTTGCGTTGGACCATCATGGCAGTGGCGAAATAACAGATTGGGGAATGGCTGCAAAAAAACACGTGGCAGAACATTTCACCCAAGAAACCATGATTAATCGGTTGGAATCCTATTTTTATGAGCAATATGGCCGATCCTACCGTTAGCCAGGCTCGTTCTTTTAAGGAAAATCCAAGACATTATCCCCGGAAACTCCAAGTCGGGCTTTATAATAAATTTTCTAAACGACTTCCTTTTCACCCTCTGCCGGAGAATCCAAAAAAAATACTGATCCAGGCACAGGAAAAAATCGGCGATTCTATTCTCCTGTTTCCAACAATTGCCGGCATGAAAGATCTTTTTCCTGTTGCGGAAATTCATTTGCTTTGTTCACGGATGAATGAGTCAATTTTTCAATCCTTGGAGGAGGTGGAAAAAACAATGGTTTATCGGAACAGGGGGTTTTGGTCATTGATCGGGGAAACAGACTATGATTTATTTTATAATCCTAAAGACCATCCATCCATCACTGCTTTCAAGATCGCAAAACGAGTGAAAGCAAAAGTCAAAGTTTGTCTCGCTCACCCAAGACAGGAACAGCATTATAATTATGGCTTAACAGTGAATCATTTGGACCGGATTTTAGAAAAGAACGCTGCCCTTATTACTGAATATGATCCCGGATTCAATTTTGATTCCAAGTTTCCAAATATTGATAATTCATCTCCAATAAATAAAAATCACATTTCCATCAATCTTTCTGCCGGGAGTGAATCTCGTAAATGGCCTCTGGAAAGCTGGATCGAATTAATTGATTCATTCGGAAAAGATAATGCAGGAATCCAGGTTGATATTTTTTCCTACAGCCATGAGGGGGATTTGGCGAAAAAGATTGAAAAACGGTTTGGTATGGTTGTAAAACTCTTTCCTCTACTGGATTCAATAATAGATGCGGGCCCCATCATTCAAAAATCTTCCATATTGATTTCTCCCGATACGGCTATGATTCATGTAGCCGATGCGGTAGGCACGCCTGTTGTTGGGTTATATTCAGGGGATGACCGCAATGTGGCCAGGTATCGGCCATATTGGGTCCAGCATCGCATTATTCAGTCATCTGCCCTATCAATTCAAAGCATTAAACCAGACCGTGTTTTTGAGGCGTCAAAAGAATTAATGGCATTGAACTCATGACCAAAGTTTTGTTTGAAAACCATCACCTTTATTATTTAGCCAATTTTCTACCGATTATTGAAGAAATGCGGCGTAGAGGTGATTATGAAATTGTCGCTTCAATTCCAACCATGATGGAACAAAAAGAAAAGAATATATTCCATGCCGCATGTCAGCAGTTGCATATTGAAACAGTTGACGGAGATGATGAAAATGACCGCATTAATTCATTAAAGCGTGCGAAATGTAATGTAGTGGTTGTGGGTAATGTGGGTCAACTCAACCCAATTGTTCATTCGGATACTTTGGCCGTCATGGTTTATCACGGCATTGGATTAAAACAATCTTATTACAATGATATTGATGAACGGATTGATTTACGCTCCGTTGAATCGGAACCACGCCTCAATGAATTGAAATCCCACGGACATTTTAATTTAATACTCACAGGGTTTACCAAATGTGATCCACTTGCTTTATCAATTGGCAAAGAGGGCTTTAATTTGGAAGCACTCGGATTGAATCCAAACCAGAAAACAATTTTATACGCCCCCAGTTTTTATCCATCATCATTGGATCAATTGCTGCCGGTTTTGGGAAAACTGAGTTTTGAGATTAATATTATTGTTAAGCTCCATAATTTCAGTTGGTACCAGGATCGTTATCTTTACCAGAGTAAAGCCATGGATAAACTGGCAGGCGAATATTCGAATATTCATTTAGCCCCACCAGAGGATTATAATATTATTCCTTATTATGGGATTGCTGATTTGCTGGTGTCGGACATATCATCGACCATGTTTGAATATCTTTATTTAAATCGTCCGATCATTATGGCGGAATGTTTTACACTCAGGTTAAAACACCGGGTTTTGAAAAAGCGGTATTTGAAAAAATTGGACCTCGAACGGATGGAAGGAATTGATTTTACTTTTCGCCTGTTAAATTCTGATGATTTACCTGCTTTGGTTTACCATGCCCTTGAATACCCCAAAGATCTGGAGGCTGAACGTTTAGCAGCACAAACGGAATACCTGTATAAAGTAGATGGCCAGGCATCCGCTCGATTGGTTGATGCAATCGAAGCAAAGCTGGCAGGGAGAGAAATTTGAGGATAGGTGTTTTTTGCCCCAACTGGGTGGGTGATGCTGTTATGGCCTTACATTTTTTAAGGGTTTGCCGGGAGAAATATCATCAGGCGACTATTTTGGCGATTAGTAAATCTTGGGTGGCGCCCATTTTTGAAAATCATCCATCAATTGACGGGATTATTTCATTTGAAAAAAAAGACCTGACCGGATTCCGGGCCACCAGCAATGCAGGAAAAAGTCTGAAAGCCTTGGATTTAGATCAATTTTATTTATTGTCCGATTCTTATCGTGCCGCCTATTTAGCAAAAAAATCTGGAATCATCCGTCGGATAGGATATCCAGGCCAAGGCAGATCAGGATTACTCACCCACGTCATTCCCCACCCGAAACAAAAAATGCACCGATCCCTGCAATATCTCAATTTATTGGGAAAACAGCCTAAAGACTTAAACTGGGACCCCCAGGGTATCACCCTCCTTGATAGAGAAAAACAGTGGGCAAAAAATGAATTGGATAATATTGGGTTAACCCAACCTATTGCATTATTCCCGTTCAGCGTTGCATCATCCCGGAGTGTCCCTGAGCTAAAAATATTGGAAATCCTGGAGAAAACAAATGAACCCATTTTGTTATTTGGTGGAAAAGGGGATCGAGCTAAGAGTGAAATCCTGGTTGAGGCTTCACAAAAAGAAAATATTCGATCTGTGACAGGACATTATGGGCTGAGAAATAGTATGGCCATGATATCCCAGTGCAAAGGTGCCCTTGCTGCCGACAGTGGTCTGGGTCATATTTCAGCAAATCTGGGAATCCCCACGGTGTCCTTATTTGGTGCAGGGGATCCCGATCAAACCAGACCAATCGGCCAACGGACGCAAGTGTTAATTGAGAATGTTCATTGTAGTCCCTGTTTAAAAAATAAATGTTATAACCGGGACGAGCCGCTTCTGTGTTTGGAAGCAATTCATCCCAAATCCCCCTGGGACGCACTGTCAGAATTGTCAGGGAATTTTAATTTTGAGGCGGTTTAGAAAAATGACTGAGGTTGTTACCCGCCTTTTTTAAAAGTCTCTTTCTAATTTCAGAAAAAATAGCGGACGTATCAAGAAATACCGGCTCATCCAGGATTGTTTCCAGATTGCCGGATTCAATTTTTTCACCGGACAATCTGAATTCCATTTTCCAATTTCCATCGGCGATCAGGAATTTTTTCGGCCGCTCTTTGATTTGGCATTCCTGGACGATGGCGAAATCCAGGTTTTCATCATAGGTCAAGAGTGATTTTCCGGTAGTGAATTGGTTATAGGGAATAGATAAACCGATATAATCCATAACTGTAGGCATGACATCTGCATGGCTCGTGACTTTGTATTGTGAGTTTGAATAGCCGGGGATGTGCATAACAAAAGGTGTGGAAGCCTGGACATTCTTAAAGGAATATGAGTGAGCGAAGCGCCCAAATTCGTTGAATTCCTCACCGTGGTCACCCAAAACAACAATAACCGTATTTTCTAATCT
>JAYEFG010000030.1:0-3278 GCA_034658595.1 Fidelibacterota bacterium
AAATATATTACGCCAACACCAAACAGGATGCGGCGAAAATCAATTTTGATGACCATTTTATTTATAGCGAGATAAATCTTTCCATCAACGAACGAACACTGCCTACAATCCAATTATTGAGAGATGAAGCTCAAACCGCCTTTACACAGTGGCAGGAATCCACCGAAAAGGTTGAGTATTAATGATCGAATTCATTCTCAATAATAAGACGATAAAAACGGGAAAACCCAGCGGTTCGCTACTCCTTGATTTTGTCAGATATGATAAAAGTCTGACCGGTACAAAAATTGGCTGTCGGGAAGGTGATTGTGGCGCTTGCACAGTTCTCATCGGTGATTTAATCGATGGACAAATGGATTACAAACAAGTGACATCCTGTCTTACACCCATTGGAAATGTCCAGGGGAAACATGTGGTAACCATTGAAGGGCTAAACATGGCAGACTTGACGCCGGTTCAGAAATTCATGGTGGATGAAAACGGTTCCCAATGCGGTTTTTGCACGGTTGGATTTGTTGTTTCCTTAACCGGGTATTGCCTTGCCAATTCAAACCCGTCTTACCAAAATGCCATTGCTTCTATCGATGGCAATATTTGCCGCTGTACCGGATATAAACCTATCGAACGAGCTGCAAAACATTTAACCGATTCAATAAATGGAAAGGACAAAAATGACTCTATTCAATGGCTCATAAACGAAAAGTTTATTCCATCCTATTTCAAGGATATCCCAACGCAATTAAACAAATTGAATCCTGTAAAAAAGACAAAACAAAATGGAATGCTTGTTGGTGGCGGCACTGACCTTTATGTCCAAAAAATGGATCAATTAATTGACAATGATGTAAGTCTTATCACTGAATCTCCAGAGATCAGGTTTACAAAAGTTGAGCATGGAATTTGTTCACTCGGGGCAGGAAATACAGCTACAGATATGCTGGAATCTGATGAAATGCAATCCATGTTCCCCAACCTTACTGATCATATAAAATTGGTAGCATCATCACCCATCCGAAATATTGCCACCATGGGCGGTAACTTTGTGAATGCATCTCCCATCGGCGATTTTACTGCGTTCTTCCTGGCCTTAAACGCCAATATTACCTTGACTGAAAACGGACAGGACAGAACCATCCCCTTGAAAGATTTTTATAAGGGGTACAAGGATTTGGATAAAACGCCGGGAGAAATTATTTCAGTCATTTCTTTTGAAGTCCCAAATGAAGACACTCATTTCAATTTTGAAAAAGTGAGTAAACGAATTCACCTTGATATTGCCAGCGTGAATACGGCCATTCAAATTTCAGTAGCCGACAATGCAATTATTGGAGCTCATCTTTCTGCCGGCGGTGTTGGACCCATCCCAATGTATTTGAACGAGACTTCAGCGTTTTTAAATGGGAAAGAACTTTCACCCCAAAATATCAAATCTGCTAATGATGTGCTTCAAAGCGAGATAAGTCCCATAAGCGACGTAAGGGGTTCAGCCGACTATAAACGTTTATTGCTGCGCCAACTATTTTATGCCCATTTCATCAAATTTTTTCCGAGCCGAATCACCCTGGAATCACTCAAATGAAAAACATTGATTCCAAAGGACATGTTACGGGAAAATCCATTTATGTGGATGATATTCCAATAATTAATGGCACCCTTTATGGCATTATTTTTGATTCGCCGTTGGCTCACGGACATATTGATTCAGTTGATTATACGAAGGCCCTTGCCCGTCCCGGCGTCATTAAAATTCTCACCCATGAAAATATTCCCGGCGAAAATCAAATCGGCGGTATTATTCCGGATGAAACACTGTTCGCAGAAAACGATGTTCATTTCCAAGGACAGCCCATAGCATTAATTATTGCCGAATCAGACCAAATCGGATTTGAAGCGCGGAAGCTCATCGATATTCATATATCAGAAAAAGATGTCATTGTTGATCCCCGGGAAGCACAAAAGAAAGATCAGTTGATATTTCCCCCAAGGACATTTTCCCTGGGAAACACCGAATCCGCATGGGAAAAATGCGCCCATATTTTTGAAGGACAAGCGGATTCAAACGGACAGGAACATCTTTATATCGAAACCCAGGGCGCTTATGCCATGCCCCTTGAAAATGGGCATATCCGAATTTCTTCATCTACCCAAGGCCCCACTGCCGTCCAGCGAACCGCGGCGAAAGTGCTGAAAGTTGGGATGCACAAAATTGAAGTTGATGTGGTTCGGCTCGGTGGCGGATTTGGTGGCAAAGAAGATCAAGCAACACCATGGGGCGTTATGGCTGCATTGGGTGTGCAAATTTTGAATAAGCCGGTTAAGGTGATTTTGAGCCGCATGGACGATATGCGAATGACAGGGAAACGACATCCTTACAGTTCCGATTATAAAATTGGATTTTCCAAGAATTTGAAGATCGTAGCCTATGAAACTACACTTTATCAAAACGCCGGTGCGGCGGCGGATCTATCTCCAGCAGTCATGGAAAGAACACTTTTCCATGCCACAAATTCCTACTTTATTCCCAATGTGAAAGCAACCGCTTATTCCTGCAAAACCAATTTACCGCCCAATACAGCTTTCCGGGGATTTGGTGGACCCCAAGGAATGTTTGTGATTGAATCTGCTTTGGCCCATGCGGCGCAAGAATTGGGTATTTCGGCCTATCAATTACAGAAAAATAATCTGCTAAAAAATGGTAATGAATTTCCTTATGGACAAATCGCTGATGGGGTTGAGTTAACCCAAATATGGTCAGAGATGGATTCGAAGTTTGATATTGAAGCTCTTGAAAAAGAAATCGAAAAATTCAACTCCAACAATTCAGATGTGAAAAAAGGGTTCTCTCTAATGCCGGTCACATTTGGCATTTCTTTTACGAAAACGCCCATGAATCAAGCGCGAGCGCTCGTCCATATTTATACCGATGGCAGTGTGGGCGTAAGTACCGGCGCGGTGGAAATGGGACAAGGTGTTAATACCAAAATGCTCCAGATTGTTGCCCAAATTTTCTCAATTAATCCAAAACATGTTAAATTGGAATCAACCAATACAACTCGGGTTGCAAACACGTCTCCTTCTGCGGCCAGTTCCACCGCAGACTTGAATGGAAAAGCGCTTCACCAAGCTTGTAGTGCTTTATTGGAAAGATTGAAAAATTGTGCGGCTGATCATCTTAATGCGCACTCAAAAGATATCGAAATAAAAAATGAGATAATTTATAATCAAGGAGAGAAAACAGATATTCGCTGGAATGATCTGGTTTTTATGGCTTTTTTAAA